>JAFANN010000052.1 GCA_019232665.1 Caulobacteraceae bacterium
CGCTCCCGATGAACCTCAGACCGAAGAGCAGACGGGCGAAGCGGCTGGAGCGGCAGGCCCGCATGTCGATCTCCAGCCTCGGTATGCAGATGGCCAAGATCGGGGCGTCGGACTTCGAGCTGTCGGATCCTTATCATACGGCCCTGACCGTCCATTGGCCGACTTTTGTGGCCGGCGTCTTCGGCCTCTACTTTCTGATCACGTGGCTCTTCGCCGGCCTGTATCTCCTGGAGCCGAGCAGCGTCGCTAACACCCGGACCACGTCGGACTATTTCTTCTTCAGCATCGAGACTCTGGCCACGGTCGGCTACGGTGTGATGGCGCCAACGAACCTCTACGGGCACATCATCTCTTCGGCAGAGATCGTCACCGGCATGGCCTTCACCGCCATCATGACGGGCCTCGTCTTCGTCCGCTTCTCTAGGGCCCGCGCCAAGATCGTGTTTTCCGACGTGGCGGTGATCGCGCGGCACAACGGCCGCCCGACCCTGATGGTGCGGATCGGCAACGGCCGGACCACCCTGCTCACCCAGACCACAGTGCAGATCAACGCCTTGATCAATGAGATGTCGGCGGAAGGCGGACGCTATCGGCGGATCTGCGATCTGCACCTGAGCCGCGCCAACTTCCCTATCTTTCCCCTGATCACGACCTTCATGCACGTGATCGACGAAGACAGTCCCCTCGCCGGTTTCGACCTCGCCACACTTTCCGAGAGCGATATGCGCTTGATCGTCACCGTGCAGGCGCGCGATCCCAAGCTCGGCGCCTTCGTCTACGACCTGAAGAGCTACTCGGCGTCGGACTTGCGGCACGCCATGCGCTTTGCCGACGCGATCATCGTCCACGAAAACGGTCTCGTCGTCGGCGACCTCACGCGCATCAGCGACATCGAGCCCGACCTGGTATCCCACGAGGCGCACGGCGAAGCGCGCGTAGAGGAACCCGCTCAGGCGGGATCGTAGGCCAGGATCGGCGCGAGCCATCGCTCGGCTGTCGCCACATCCCAACCCTTTCGCGCGGCGTAATCGGCGACCTGGTCGCGGTCGATCTTGCCGACGCCGAAGTAGTGGCTCTGCGGGTGACCGAAGTAGAGGCCTGAGACCGAAGACGCCGGCTGCATGGCGAAGCTGTCGGTGAGCTCGACGCCGGCGGCGGCTTCCGCCTGCAGCAGATCGAACAGGGTGCGCTTTTCGGTGTGGTCGGGCTGGGCGGGATAGCCGGGCGCGGGGCGAATACCGCGGTAGCGCTCGCCGATGAGCGCCCCGATATCGAACGCCTCGTCGGGCGCGTACCCCCATAGCTCGCGGCGGACGCGGTGGTGCAGGGCCTCCGCGAACGCCTCGGCCAGACGGTCGGCGAGGGCCTGGCTGAGGATCGCCGAATAGTCGTCGCCGGCGGCCTTGAAGCGTTGCGCCACTTCATGTTCGCCCAGGCCCGCGGTGACTGCGAAGCCGCCGATCCAATCGTCGCCGACGGGCGCGACGAAGTCGGCCAACGCCAGATTGGACCGGCCCTCCGACTTGGCGATCTGCTGGCGCAGAGTGTGCAGGCGGGCGCGCTCGACCGTGCGCGTCTCGTCGGACCAGACCACGATATCGTCGCCGTCGGCGTTGGCCGGCCACAAGCCGACCACGCCCTTGGCCTCGACCCAACGCTCGACGACCATCCGCTCGAGCATCTCGCGGGCGTCGGCATAGAGGTTGCGCGCCGCCTCCCCGACCACGTCGTCCTCGAGGATGGCCGGATACCGTCCGACCAGCTCCCAGGCGGCAAAGAAGGGCGACCAGTCGATGTAGGGGACCAGGTCCTCCAGGGGCATGCTCACCGTACGGCGGCCGGGAGAGCGAGGCCGCGGCGGCTGATAGCTCTGCCAGTCGATCGGAAAGCGGTTGGCGCGGGCGGCGGCTATGGGCGTGCGGGCCTTGGCCTCCTGGGCGCGGCCGAACTGCTCGCGGATGCGGACGTATTCAGCGCGGGTCTCCGCCTCGACCTTCTCCTTGTCGGTCGGCGAAAGCAGGCCCGAGACGACGCCCACCGCCCGGCTGGCGTCGAGGACGTAGGTGGTCGAGCCGTTGCGGTAGGCCGGCTCGATCTTCACGGCCGTATGCGTGCGGCTGGTGGTTGCGCCGCCGATGAGAAGCGGGATCGAGAAGTCGCGCCGCTGCATCTCGCCGGCCACGAACACCATCTCGTCGAGCGAGGGCGTGATCAGGCCGGACAGACCGATGATGTCGACCTTGTTCTTCTGCGCCTCGTCGAGGATCTTCTCGGCGGGAACCATGACGCCAAGGTCGATGACCTCGTAATTATTGCACTGCAGGACGACGCCGACTATGTTCTTGCCGATGTCGTGAACGTCGCCCTTCACCGTCGCCATCAGGATGCGGCCAGCGCTCTCGCGCCGCTTGCCTTCTTTCTCGGCCTCCATGAACGGCAGCAGCCAGGCCACCGCCTGCTTCATCACCCGCGCCGACTTGACCACCTGGGGCAGGAACATCTTGCCTGCGCCGAAGAGGTCGCCGACGCGGTTCATGCCCTCCATCAGCGGGCCTTCGATCACCTCGAGCGGGCGCTTGGCGGCGAGACGCGCTTCTTCGGTGTCGGTGTCGATGAAGTCGGTGATCCCATGCACCAGGGCGTGGGCGAGGCGTTCGGCGACCGGGGCGTCGCGCCAGACAAGGTCGACCTTCTTGGCCTCGCCCTTTCCGCCCTTGTACTTGGGCGCCAGGTCCACCAGCCGCTCGGTGGCGCCTGGGTTGCGATTGAGGATGACGTCCTCGACAGCCTCGCGCAGTTCGGGCTCGATCTCGTCATAGACTGGAAGGTCACCGGCGTTGACGATGCCCATGTCCATGCCCGCGTCGATGGCATGGTAGAGGAAGACCGAGTGCATCGCGCGGCGCACCGGCTCGTTGCCGCGGAAGCTGAACGAGACGTTGGAGACGCCCCCCGAGACGCGTGCGTGCGGCAGGGTGCGCTTGATCTCCCGGGTCGCCTCGATGAAGTCGACGCCGTAGTTGTTGTGCTCCTCGATTCCGGTCGCGATGGCGAAGATGTTGGGATCGAAGATGATGTCTTCCGCCGGAAAGCCGATCTCCTCGGTCAGGAAACGATAGGCGCGCGTGCAGATCTCCACCTTGCGGTCTTTGGTGTCCGCCTGGCCCTGCTCGTCGAAGGCCATGACCACGACCGCCGCCCCATAGCGCAGGCATTTGAGGGCCTGCTCGCGGAACTTCTCCTCGCCCTCCTTGAGGCTGATCGAGTTCACGATCGGCTTGCCCTGGACGCACTTGAGCCCGGCCTCGATCACCTCCCACTTCGAGGAGTCGATCATGATCGGGGCCCGGGCGATGTCCGGCTCGGCGGCCAGCAGATTGAGGAAGGTGGTCATGGCCTTGGGGCCGTCGAGCAGCCCCTCGTCCATGTTGACGTCGAGCACCTGCGCGCCCGCCTCGATCTGAGCGCGCGCGACCGACAGGGCGGCCGTGTAGTCCCCTTCGACGACCAGCTTGCGGAAGCGGGCCGAGCCGGTGACGTTCGTCCGCTCGCCGATGTTGACGAACAGCGGTCTCATACGCCGGCATCCCTCCCCTTCTGGGGAGGGACAGGTTTGAGCCATGGCGGCGAGCCACCCTCCCCAGAAGGGGAGGGATTAATCACACTCGATATTGGCATCAGATCAGTTCGAAGGGTTCGAGGCCGGAGAGGCGGAGGGCGGGGGCGCGTCCGGGGATCTGGCGAGGCGGCAGGCCCGCCACGGCGTCGGAGATTGCGCGGATGTGGTCCGGAGTGGTGCCGCAGCAGCCACCCAGGATGTTGACCAGGCCGCTCCTCGCCCACTCCGACAGGGCTCCTGACGTTGTCTCGGCGGTTTCGTCGTAGTGACCGAAGGCGTTGGGCAGGCCCGCGTTGGGATAGGCGGCCACCAGGGTGTCGGCGAGGCGGGCAAGCTCGGCGATGTGCGGGCGCATCAGGTCGGCGCCCAAGGCGCAGTTGAAGCCCACCGCGAACGGCCGAGCGTGGCGGACCGAGTTCCAGAACGCCTCTACCGTCTGGCCCGAGAGGGTGCGACCCGAGCGGTCGGTAATCGTGCCGGAGATCCAGATTGGCAAAGGTTCGTAGCCATCGTCCTCGAGGTCGAGGATCGCCTTGATCGCCGCCTTGGCGTTGAGGGTGTCGAAGATCGTCTCGACCAGGAACAGGTCCACTCCGCCCTCGTGCAGGGCGCGGGCCTGCTCGACATAGGCCGCGTAGACCTGTTCGTAGGTAACCTGGCGCGCGCCCGGATCGTTGACGTCGCTCGACATGGAGAGCGTGCGGTTGAGCGGTCCGATCGCGCCGCAGACGAAGCGAGGCTTGTCCGGCGTCTTCTCGCTCCAGCGGTCGGCGCTCTCGCGGGCCAGCCGCGCGGCGGCGAGGTTGATGTCGGCCACCGCGCCCTGCATCTCGTAGTCGGCTTGGCTGATCGCCGTGGCGTTGAAGGTGTTCGTCTCGGCGAAGTCCGCGCCCGCCTCGAAATAGGCGTCGTGCAGGTCGGCGATGACGTCGGGCCGGGTGAGGCAGAGCAGGTCGTTGTCGCCGCGCAGCATCCCCGGATGGTCGGCGAACTGCTCGCCGCGGAAATCCGACTCGGAAAGGCCTCGGCGCTGGATCATCACGCCCCAGGAGCCGTCGAGGACCAGGATCCTCTCGCGCGCAGCCTTGTGGAGAAGGGCGATACGGTCTTGGCGGGTGCTCATGGGGTGGCCTCGCGAACGCCCAGGACACGACAGATGGCGTAGACGAGGTCCGCGCCCTCCACCCGGTTGAGCGTGTAGAAATGGAAGTCGTGGAAGCCCTCCTCCTCGAGGCGGGCGCACATCTCGATGGCGACGGAGGCGGCGACCAGCCGCCGGGTGTCGGGATCGGCGTCGAGGCCCTCGAACAGGTTGCAGAGCCAGTCCGGCAGGGGAATGCCGCAGGGCTTGGCCATCCGCTTGAGGCCGGCGAAGTTGGTCACCGGCATTATCCCGGCGCAGACCGGGATCTCGATACCGGCTCCGCGCACGCGGTCCATGAAGCGCAGATAGCTGTCGATATCGAAGAAGAACTGGGTGATCGCCCGGGTCGCCCCGACGTCGATCTTGGCCTTTAGCACCTCGACCTCCTGATCGAGCGAGGCGTGCTCGGGGTGCAGCTGTGGATAGGCGCTCACCGAGATCTCGAAAGGCGCGATGGCGCGGATGCCGGCGGTGAGTTCGGTGGCGTTGGCGTAGCCGTCGGCCCTGGGCGTATAGACCCCGCCGATCTTTCCCGGCGGATCGCCGCGCAGGGCGACGATGTGGCGGATGCCGGCCTCCCAGTAATCGCGGATCACCGCATCCACGTCATCGCAGCACGCCTCGACGCAGGTGAGGTGCGCGGCCGGCGTCAGCGAGGTCTCCTGCAGCATCCGCACCACCGTGCGGTGGGTCCGCTCGCGCGTCGAGCCGCCCGCGCCATAGGTGACCGAGACGAACTCGGGGTTCAGGGGTTCGAGCCGGCGGATCGCCTGCCAGAGGGTCTCCTCCGCCTCGGCCGTCTTTGGCGGGCCGAACTCGAAGGAGACGCGCGGTGGCGGCCGCCCACCCCCGCCCACCCGGGCGACAGGTCCCATGGCCGTGTGACGGACCGGCGGCGGCAGCAGGTTCGCAGGAATCTCGATCGCGCTCATGCGACGGCCTTCAGGACGGCTGGCGCGCGCGCGGCGCGCCAGATCTTCACGGTGAGACCGCCCGGATCCTTGGGCGGCAGGGCGCGGGTCTCCACTTCGCCCAGGCCCGCCTCGGCGAGCCAGCGGCCGATCTCGGCGTCGGAGAAGCCCAGGCGCCGGTGCTGGTGCTCGCTGCGCAGGAACTCGAGGTCGTGGGATGCGAAGTCGACGATGAGGACGCGGCCTCCTGGCCCAACCAGGCGCGCCGCCTCCGCCACGGCCCCAGCGGGATCGGTGAGGTAGTGCAGCACCTGGTGGACGACGACGAGGTCCGCCTCGCCCGCGTGCAGGCCGGTCTGAAGGATGTCGCCGTGGCGCAGCTCTGCGGGCAGGCCCGCAGCGGCCACGTGGCTGCGCGCGATGTTGAGCATCTGACGCGACAAATCGAGACCGACGGCCGAGCGGGCGCGATCGCCCAGCAGGGTGATCATCCGCCCCGTGCCTGAGCCCAGGTCCACCAGCCGCTCGAACGGCCCCTGCCCTGCCATGTCAAGGATCGCCGCCTCGACCGCGGCTTCGGCGGTGTAGAGCGAACGGATCTCGTCCCAACGCTCGGCGTTGGCGGCGAAATAGGCGCTCGCCTGGGCCGCGCGGGCCTCCGCTACGCCAGCCAGCCGCGAGGCGTCGGCCGCGAGGGTCGGATCGTCGGGCGCGATCAGGGCGAGCGCCTGGTCCGCCAGGGCGCGCGCCGGTCCGGCCCGGCAAAGGCGGTAGAAGACCCAGGCGCCGTCCGGGAAGCGCTCCACCAGTCCCGCCTCGGCCAGCAGCTTGAGATGGCGCGAGACCCGCGGCTGGCTCTGGCCAAGGATCCGGCACAGCTCGAGCACTGCCAACTCCTCGCGCGCGAGGAGCGCAAGGATCCGCACACGCGTCGGCTCCGCCGCGGCGCGCAAAACTCCCACCGCCTGGTCCGACGACATGGACATGGGATATAAGGATATCTTTATATGATTGCTGTCAAGGGAAAGCGCCGCGGCGTCATGGGTTACGTGCGGGCAGCCGATCGAGGGAAACCTCACCCAACGCGGGGGTCTCTCGGTTCTTGAGATCGACGCCCGTGAAGCCGAGGCGACGCGACTCACCGAGCAACCACGCGATCTTCCGCGCCGCCGCCTCTGGAGGAAGGCCGTCGGACCGGATGTTGGAGACGCAGTTGCGCTCACTATCGAGCCTGCCCACCCTCGGCGCCCAAGTGACGTAGGCCCCGAGACTATCGGCGGCGCTGAGGCCTGGTCGCTCGCCGATCAGGACCACTACCGCCCGAACTCCGAGACGCTCGCCGATCTCGTCGCCGATCGCGACGCGGCCCCGTCGCACGATCGCCGCCGGCGCGATGCTCCAGCCGCCCAGGTCCGCAACGAGCGCCTGCACGACCGGGACGGCGTGCTTTTGCGCCGCGGTTGCCGACAGGCCGTCGGCGATGACGATCGCAAGATCGCAGTCTCCCCGGACGAGCGCCCCCGCACCCTGCGCCAGCCTTCGGCCCAGGTCCGGGCGACGCAAATAGGTGTCCTGGTCGGGCGCGGCGCTGTTGAGGATCATGCTCGGCCAACCGAGGCCGGCGGCAAGCGCCTCGGCGTCAAGCCTCGTCGCCACGGCGTCGCGGGCGTTGGCGTGGGCGAGTTGGAAGTCGAGCATCGCCGCCGTTGGCAGGCCGCACCCGACCCGCCCGAGGCCAACGCGCGCCGGCGTCAGCCGGCGGAGCATCGCGAAGGGATCCGACGCATCAGTCACGGCAGCAAGGCTCCCCCGGAGCGCCGGCGCGCTCGCCGGCGAACGGCCTCTCCGCACCCGCAGCGTCTCGATAGGACCTCCGGCAAGCGCCGCTGTGGCGGAAACACGCCGGCGAGGGCGC
>JAFANN010000146.1 GCA_019232665.1 Caulobacteraceae bacterium
TGTCGATCAGGATGAGCGAGCCGCCGTAGCCACCCCAGAAGATCGTGTTGTCGTTGGGGACGGGGAACATGTCCGAGAGGCCAAAGCCGAGGCCGTAACTCGCGTGCACGCCCAGGACGAGGTCCTTGCCCTCGATCTGCTTCTCCAAAGCTCGGCGCGCGCCCGCTTTCGAGAGCAGCCAGTGGCCCTTCGCCATCCCGCCATTAGCGAGGGCCGCGTGGATCTGCGCGATCGCGCGGGCGGAGCCGTGGCCGCCGGCGGCGGGGATTTCCGCTGCCCGCCAGGCGCGCGTGCGGGTGTCGAGCGGATTGACCGGCGGATTGTTCATCACGCTGGCCATCAGGTCCGATTGCGGTGGTCCACCGGCAGCGACCGGAGGCGGCGGGACGAGATCGGCCACGCGGGCATCCTCGCTGGCGGGCAGACCGATGTGGAAATCCGCGCGCAGAGGCTCGGCGACCTCGTCTCGGAAGAAGGTTCCAAGGGATCGGCCGGAGATACGCCGCACGACCTCGCCGACAAGATAGCCCTGGGTGATGGCGTGGTAGCCGGGCGCCGTACCCGGCGGCCAGAGCGGCTCCTGCGCTGCGAGAAGACCGCACGCCTTGTCCCAGTCGTACAGGGTTTCCAGGCCGATGCGCTCCCGCCAGCCAGAGAGGCCGGAGGCGTGGCTCATCAGGTGGGCGACGGTAACGCCGGACTTCCCCGCCTGGGCGAACTCCGGCCAGTAGCGCGCCACGGGCGCGGCGAAGTCGAGCTCGTCCCGGTCAGCCAGGATGAGCGCGCACAGGGCGGTCATCGTCTTGGTCGTCGAGTAGACGTTGACGATGGTGTCGGCCTCCCAGGGCCGCGTGTGCGCCTCGTCCGCCCATCCGCCCCAGAGATCGAGCACAGTCTCGCCATCGACCGTGGCGCACACGGCCGCGCCCAGTTCGGCGCCGTTGTCGAGGTTCTTCTGGAACGCCTCGCGCACCGGCGCGAACTTCTCGTGCGCGAACCCGCCGACCTCCGCCTGCGCCATTGCGCCCTCCCGACCTGCCTCTGTACGCTTACGTTCGCCCGAACGCGGAGCGGCGTCCAGGCGCGTGTTTCTGCCGGGACCCGCGCGCCTCCCCCCTAAACATCGTCATGGCCGGCCGTCAGTGTGTACGGACTGACGCCCGGCCATGACGGAACTTAAGAGTGAGCGCGCGGATCCTCGGATGTTGGCCACGGCTCAGTGCGCCGGGGTCGTTTCCCGGCGCTTGTCCATCAGCTGGTCGAAGGCCGACCACACACCGGCCTGGCCGTGCCATTCGCCGCGGGTGGCGGCCTTGGAGTATTCGGTAGCGCGGGCCTCGAAGAAGTTGGCGTGCTCGACGCCGGACAGCAGGCTCTGCAGCCAGGGCAGCGGGTTCTCCTTCACCCCATAGACGGCGGGCAGGGAGAGCTGGCTGAGGCGCCAGTCGGCGACGAAGCGGATGTACTGCTTGATGTCCTCGGGCGTCATGCCCTGGACTTCGCCCGCCTCGAAAGCCAAATCGATGAAGCGGTCCTCCAGCCCCACGACGGTCTTGCAGCAGTCGACGATGTCATCGGCGACGGTCTTGGTCACCGCGCCGGTTTCCGCATTGAAGGCGTGGTAGAGCTTGACCATGCCTTCGCAGTGCAGGCTCTCGTCGCGCACGCTCCACGACACGATCTGGCCCATGCCCTTCATCTTGTTGAAGCGCGGGAAGTTCATCAGCATCGCGAAGCTGGCGAACAGCTGCAGGCCTTCGGTGAATCCGCCGAACATGGCCAGGGTGCGGGCGATGTCGGCGTGGGTGTCGACGCCGAACTGCTGCATGTAGTCGTGCTTGGCCTTCAGCGCCTCGAGTTCCATGAACGCCGAGAACTCGGTCTCCGGCATGCCGATGGTCTCGAGCAGCAGGGCGTACGCGGCGATGTGGATCGTCTCCATGTTGGAGAAGGCCGCCAGCATCATCTTCACTTCGGTCGGTTTGAACACACGGGCGTAGCGCTCCATGTAGTTCTCGTTCACCTCGACATCGGACTGGGTGAAGAAGCGGAAGATCTGGGTGAGGAGGTTGCGCTCCTTGTCGTTGAGCTTGGTCGCCCAGTCCTTGCAGTCCTCGCCCAGCGGGACCTCCTCGGGCATCCAGTGCACCTGCTGCTGGCGCTTCCAGAAGTCGTAGGCCCAGGGATAGCGGAACGGCTTGTAGCCGCGCGACGGCGTCAGCAATCCAGGCTGGGCGAGTGTCGCAAGCGTCATGGCCGGCTCCTTCCTCAGCGGCGCGATCGTTCCGCGTCCGCCGTGCGGAATCAGGAATTTAAGCAGGGTCCGCGACCACATCTAGTGGGTGAAATAGGTCCAAGCGCGAAATGTTGTGGACGGGTCAGAGCCGCCACGTCCGCCGAGAGCACCCGGAGCGCCGGCGCCCTCGCCGGCGTGTTTCCGTCGCATGGGCGGTACTCCACAATCTCCTTCAACGCCGTTGCCG
>JAFANN010000204.1 GCA_019232665.1 Caulobacteraceae bacterium
CGAAGACTTTCGAAGGGTCATCGCCCTGCTTCCATCCGTTCCAGGCTTCGTCGGGGTAGGGGCGGGGACGGCCGTCGATGATCTCGACCACCTGCGGGCCGGCCTGATCGCCCCGCCTGGCCACGCAGGCGAACGTGCGGCCGTGGCGCGTGGCGACACCGGTGATGGGGAGGTTAGAGGAGATGACCGCCTTCAGGTCTGCGGCCTGGGCCCGGACGCGGGGCCCGGCGAAGCTCGCGCCCGCCACGGCTGCTCCAGCGGCCAGAAACCGTTTACGGTTCAGTTCAACCATCTCGCCCTCCGCGTGGGCGCCCAATAGACGGCCGTCAGGGCTCGCGCGAGTCCCCTAGATCCACGTCAAGCTTGGCGCCGGCGGCCTTCCACATCCGTCCGCCGGCCTACGGCCGTCGGCCACCTTCCCCGGACGGGGAAGGAGAGCACGTTGTTCTTATTCGAACAACGCTCTCCTCCCCCTTCACGGTGGAGGTGGATCGCCGCGCGGAGCGGGGCGAGACGGAGGGGACGGCGGCGCCCTGGGTGTCAGGCCTGCGGAGTCCCCGGAGCCGGAGGCGCCGCCGCATCTGGGGCCGGAGTTGGAGCCGAGTCTGGCGTCGGAGTCGGAGCTGGAGCCGCTTCAGGGGGCGGGGCCGGAGCAGGAGCCGCGTCGGTGGCTGAAGCGGCTGGAGGCGGAGCCGCATTGGGGACGTCTTCGCTCGTGGAGACCGGCGCCCGGGGCGCGGACGTCGCCGAAGGCGCATTGTACTTCAGCGCCTGACCCAACAGCTCCGACTTCGCCTTCAGTTCGCGGGCGTTGGAGTCGCAGCGGTCCGGAAGCGCCCACGAAAGCCAGGCGCGAGCGAGCTCGCGGCGCGTGTGCTGCTGCGCCGGGGTCCAGATCGAACGGCCCTGCATCACCGCCGTGGCGCCCTGGGTCGAGATGACACGTGGGCTGGCGCGCTCCGCGGCCTCGACCGCCGATGCAATGACCTTCAGCTCATCGTGGGCCGCCGCCATGTCGGCCTCGTACGGCCGGGTCTCGTTCTTCACCGACGAGCCGAACTCTTTGTCGATCGCCTGCAGCTGGGGGATGATGTTGTCGTAGATGAAGAGGTACTGGTCGAGCGCGCCGTAGCACCAGGCCGCCAGTTGGTAAGGGTCTTTCGGCGCGTTGGCGGGCAGGGGCTCTCCGACCTCGGCAGGGTTCGTCGCGGAACCGGCGGGCGGCTTTTGCGCCGCCTGAGCGGCGCCGGCTCCGATCAGGATCGCGGCGATAAGGGGGAGCGCCTTCATTAGCCTTCCTTTGGATGCGTGTGCGCGAAGAGAATGTCATAGCGTGGCAGGGCGGCTCATAAAGAGGCGATCGATGCTGGAGTTCCTCCGGCCGGCGGGCTTCGGTCGACTGCCCCGCTGTGCAAAGTCGCAAGATGGAGCGCTCTCGAACTTTTCATCAGAGCATTCGCCACCGAATCGCCCCCAAAATGGTTGACGGCGCGTGCGGTGACCCGGAAGAATTCGGCGTTACCGCTGACAAGCGGATTTAAAGGCGCGCCCATGGCTTCGCTCGTTTCCCGTTCCTCCCGCATTTCAGTGCGCGGGCCCTCTCCCTTTCGGAGCCTCGCCGTACTTGCCGGAGCCATCGTTTCGCTTGTCGCGGCCCTCGTCGGAGCGGCGCTGGCGGTCTTCTTTGCGGCGACCATGCTGGTGATCGCGGTGCTTGCCGCCGCCCTGATCGTGCTCACGGTCGCTGCCGCCAAGGTTCGGGGGACGGCCCGGCGCCGGACCATGCCCGGCCTGATTGAAGCGCAGAGGGTGGGCGGACATTCCTGGATCGCCTACGCTTGGGATCGCGACCTCTAACAGCGTGAAGCTCTAGCCCAGTCCGGCTCGCACCGCTAAGGCTTGCCCCCGTTCAAGCAAGAGACGGAGGACGCCATGATCGGCATCATCGCCACCATAAAGACGAAGGACGGCCAGGGCGCGGAGTTCGAGGCCGTGTTTCGCGAGCTGTCGGCCAAGGTCCGCGCCAACGAGCCGGGAAACAAGCTCTACCAACTGACCAAAAGCCGCAGCGAGCCGAACACCTACAAGGTGCTGGAGCTCTACGCCGACCAGGAGTCCCTCACGGCCCACGGGCAGACGGACCACTTCAAGGAGCTGGGGCGCAAGATGGGCGCGGCGATGGACGGGCGCCCTCAGATCGAGATGCTCGACTCCGTCGACTGATCTTTCGGCAGCGAACGGAGCCTGAACGAATACCCCCCGCCTCGCGGGCAGGGGGTATTCCCTTTGCCGAACCTAGGCAGGGTTACTGGCAGGACACCTTGGCGGGAACGTATTTGTTCTGCTGCGCGTCCCAGCGCCAGCCGTCGCACCCGTAGGCGTTCGCCGGCGGAGCCTGATACCCATTCTGATAGCCGTAGCCGTTCGGAGCGTAGCTTCCTTGCTGCGGCGGGTAATCCTGCGCCGGTGGATAACCGTAGTCGTAGTAGCCGTAGGGGTAGCCGTAGTCGTAGTAGCCGTAGTCATACGGCGAGTACCACGGGTAGCCCCAACCCCAGCCCCAGCCGAGACCTAGCCCAAGACCCCAGCCGAGGCCCCAGCCCCAGCCCGGGTAACCCCAGCCCCAGCCGCCGCGCCAGCCGTAGCCGCCATGCCAGCCGCCACCGTGCCAGCCTCCGCCATGCCAGCCTCCGCCACCATGCCAGCCACCGCCTCCGCCATGCCAGCCGCCGCCTCCGCCGTGCCAGCCGCCGCCTCCGCCTCCGCCATGGAAGCCTCCTCCGCCGCCGCCGCCACCGTGGCCGCCGCCGCCATGCTGGGCCAGCGCGGGTTCGGCGGCGAAGTTCAGGGCGCCGATCGAAACCGCGGCCAGGGCCGCCGTGATCTTCTTACGCATCGTCTTCCCTCGGAACCTTCAATTTCGCTCGTACTCACCCCAGAGAAGCCTGGAGCCGACGGCCTGCGCGCCGTCGCCTTCAAGGCGACATTAACGCATGAAGCTGAACCCCGGCTGAATGAGGCTGGTCAGAGATTGGAATTTCGGTTGACACGGCATCAGAAATTCTCCCGTGGCGCCGCTCCGGAGCAACTTTTACACCCAATTGCGACCGGGCGCCTCCCCGGCGGAGCCCACTCATGAATCTCGAGACCCTGTTCTCGCCTTTCTCCTTCAAGGGCCTCACCTTGCCCAATCGCCTGGTGATGGCGCCGATGACGCGGTCGAAATCGCCCGGCGGCGTGCCGAACGGCGACGTCGCGGCCTATTACGCGCGTCGCGCCGCCAACCAGATTGGTCTGATCATCTCCGAGGGAACAGGGGTGGATCGGCCCGCTTCGCTGAACGATCCGGACATTCCGCGCTTCCATGGCCAGGGCGAACTGGCGGGTTGGAAGGGCGTGATCGACGCCGTCCACGCGAAGGGCGGACGGATGGCGCCGCAGCTCTGGCATGTCGGAGCCGTGCGCAGCCGTCGGCAGGACTGGGCGCCGTCCGGCCCATACGACAGTCCTTCGGGCATCTCGAGCCCCGGTCACCGGTTCGGAGAGCCCATGAGCGACGCCGAGGTGGCCGATGCGATCGCCGCTTTTGGACGCGCCGCGGGCGAGGCCGCCCGGTTGGGCTTCGACGCCGTCGAGCTGCACGGAGCGCACGGTTATCTGATCGACCAGTTCTTCTGGGGCGGGACCAACGAGCGCGACGACCTCTTCGGCGGTCCTTCGATCGGCGAGCGCGCGCGGTTCGCGGCCGAGATCCTGAAGAGCGTTCGCGCCGCCGTGGGTCCGGACTATCCCGTCATCATCCGTCTGTCCCAGTGGAAGCAGCAGGACTTCGCCGTGAAGCTCGCCCACACCCCCGCTGAGATGGAAGCGTGGCTGCAACCGCTCGCCGAGGCCGGCGCGGACATCTTCCACTGCTCGCAGCGGCGGTTCTGGGAGCCTGAATTCGAGGGTTCGGACCTGAACTTCGCCGGATGGGCGAAGAAGCTCACGGGTCGTCCGACGATCACCGTCGGCTCGGTGGGCCTCACCGGCGAGTTCATAGCCGCCTATGGGGGCGAAGCGTCCAAACCGGCGTCGCTGGACGAACTTATCCGTCGCCTTGAGCGCGAGGAGTTCGATCTCGTGGCTGTCGGCCGGGCCGTGCTCCAGGATCCCGAATGGGCGGCGAAGGTGCGCGAGGGACGCACCCACGAGCTCATGGATTTCGAAAGGTCGGCAATGGCCACGCTCTATTGAGCGTCTGACTTTCTCGCGAGGCTGGCCGGTCGGTCTTGGGCTCGCAACTGCAGCGTCGGTAGGCGAGCAGACGCGGAACGCTGGGGCCTCCAGCTCGGTTTTCTGGTCCCAAGGCGCGCCGGCGCCGCAACGGAGAACCAGCCGATGAAGCGCACCGTGACTGCCCTTTACCAAGCCCGCCCGGATGCCGAGCGGGCCCTGGAGGCGCTCAAACAACACGGCCTCGCTGGCGAAGCCGACATCTGTGATCGAGAGCGCTCGGATCGCGAGGGTCCGCATGGCGAGCGCGATATCCGCGGTCGGATGCATAGCATTTTCGGACGCCACAAGGACGCGCACGCCTATGGCGAGGGACTTCGCCGCGGGCACATCCTTCTCACTGCGAAGGTCGACGAGGACAGGGAGACCCTTGCCGCCGAGCTTATGGAGGCGGCTCAGCCGGTCGACCTGGCTGAGCGAGAACAAGGCTGGCGCGCCGAGGGATGGACTCCGCCTGCGGACGCGGCTCCTCCGGCCGACACCACCGGCGT
>JAFANN010000324.1 GCA_019232665.1 Caulobacteraceae bacterium
GGTGGTGACGTTCATCAGGTGATTGAGGACGCGGCCGATCTCGCAGAAGAGGACACGGATCAGCTGACCGCGGATCGGAACCTCGAGGCCAGTCATCTTCTCGATGGCGAGCACATAGGCGTGCTCCTGGTTCATCGGGCAGACGTAGTCGAGGCGGTCGAAATAGGCGGTCGTCTGGATGTACGGTCGCGCCTCCATCAGCTTCTCGGTGGCGCGAGGAAGATGGCCGATATGCGGATCGACCCGCTCGACCAGTTCGCCGTCGAGTTCGAGGATCAGGCGCAGCACACCGTGCGCAGCGGGGTGCTGGGGACCAAAGTTGATGTTGAACTTACGGACCGGGGTCTCGGGAAACGGTTCCGGATCCATGTAGGTCGGAGCTGCAGGGGCGTTGGTACCGGTCATGAGCGGCGCTCCGCCTTCTCGTCTCCGGGCAGGACGTAAGGATAGCCTGCACCCGGTTTCTCGTACTCCGCCCCTTCCCATGGCGAGAGGAAATCCCAGCTGCGGAACTGGACGGACTTCACTGGCTCGTAGACCACCCGCTTGAGCTCTTCATCGTAGCGCGTTTCGACATATCCGATCATCGGGAAGTCCTTGCGCATCGGATGGCCGTGGAAGCCGTAGTCGGTGAGCAGGCGGCGAAGGTCGGGATGGCCGGAGAAGAAGATGCCGTACATGTCGAACGCCTCGCGCTCGAACCAGTCGGCGTTGGGATAGACGCTGGTCACCGTCGGCACCGGGGTGTCCTCGTCCGTCTGCACCTTGACCCGCACGCGGCGGTTCTTGGTCAGCGAAAGGAGGTTGTAGACCACGTCGAAGCGCAGCGGCCGCTGCGGATAGTCTGCGCCCGCCAGATCCATCAGCTGCTGGAAATGCAGGTCCGGCGAATCGCGCAGGAAGGTCAGGGCCTCGACGATCCGGTGCGCAGCGGCATGGACCTGGAGATCGCCGTGGGCGATCTCGAAGCCCGAGATAGCGCCCGCCGAATTGGCGACGATGCGTTGGCCCATCTCGGCCAGGGCCTCGTCGGAAACACGCCAGTTGGTCATGGTCTTAACGCTCGATCGTGCCGGTGCGGCGGATCTTCCTCTGGAGCTGGAGGATCCCGTACAGGAGACCCTCGGCCGTCGGCGGACAGCCAGGGACGTAGATGTCCACCGGCACGATCCGATCGCAGCCCCGCACCACTGAATAGCTGAAGTAGTAGTAGCCGCCGCCGTTGGCGCAGCTGCCCATCGAGATCACGTAGCGCGGCTCGGGCATCTGGTCGTAGACCTTGCGCAGAGCCGGAGCCATCTTGTTCGTCAGGGTGCCGGCGACGATCATCACATCCGACTGCCGAGGGCTGCCCCGCGGCGCGGCGCCGAAGCGCTCGAGATCGTAGCGCGGCATGGAGGCTTGCATCATCTCGACCGCGCAGCAGGCCAGGCCGAACGTCATCCACATCAGCGAGCCCGTGCGGGCCCAAGTGATGAGATCGTCCGCGGCGGCGGTGATGAAGCCCTTGTCGGCCAACTGCTGCTGGACGCCGTCGAAATAGGGATCATGCAGCCTGGGGTCGTAGCCTTCGACCTGCGCGCGTCCCGCGCCGAGAGCCGGCGCCTTGGGGTCGATCACTCCCACTCGAGAGCCCCCTTCTTCCATTCATAGATGAAGCCCACTGTCAGCACGGCCAGGAAGCCAATCATGCTCCAGAAGGCGAACACCGCCTCCGCGTGCGGCATGCGCATCAGCGCCACGGCCCAGGGGAACAGGAAGGCAACCTCGAGGTCGAAGATGATGAACAGGATCGACACGAGATAGAACCGGATATCGAACTTCATCCGAGCGTCGTCGAAGGCGTTGAAGCCGCACTCGTAGGAGGACAGCTTTTCCGGGTCGGGCGCCTTTGGGGCGACCACCGCGGCGGCAAGGATGAAGGCGATCCCCAGGGCCGCGGCAATGGCCAGGAAGATCAGGATCGGCAGATATTGGAGAAGGAACGCGTTCACGGCGGACGCGGACTCCCTGTTAGGCTTGAGAAGCGGGTCGGGCGCGGTCTTTAGACCCAACCGCCCCGCGGTTCAAACGCGCATGAAAGGTCGCGGGGCCCACGCGAGGACGGCGTTGACGCCGCCGGTCGCGGGCCGTATTGGACGCCCTCTTCGGCGCGGCCTGCGTGGGTCGTTCCGCCGTACGAAACGCGGGTGTAGCTCAGTTGGTTAGAGCGCCGGCCTGTCACGCCGGAGGCCGCGGGTTCAAGTCCCGTCACTCGCGCCACGGCGCGCCAAAGCAATTCGACATTACCTCGTTTTAAGTGGCGTCTAGCGCAACGCGGCATCCAATGGTGGTTTCCGTCTCCTGACGATTGGAAAGCCATCCTTGCAGCGAACCGGGCCACAACAAGCGATACGCACCTTTCTCCTCGCCGCAGTTGCGGCGGTGGCGATGGCCCGCGACGCCGCAGCCGCGGAGGGCGGGCGCCCGGTGCCGCGCATCGTCTCCCTCGGGGGGTCCTGCGTGGGGTGTGACCTTGCAGCGCGACGCCTGACCGGCGCCCACTTCATCGGCGGCGACTTTCGCAACGCCTCTCTCGTGGGATCGGACCTGCGCGGCGCGAGCTTCCTGGGATCGAATTTTGCGGGCGCCGATCTGTCGCACGCGGAATTGCGAGGCGCCTCGATGGCCGGAGCGATCTTCCAGCACGTCGACTTCTCGGCCGCAGGCCTGCAGGACGTGACCGCCATGGGCTCCAGCCTGGCGGACTCGGACCTCTCGAACGCCCACCTGGAGCGCGCGTCGCTGCAAGCGGCCAATATGCGCAACGTCGACGCCGACGGCGCGCATTTCGACAATGCGCGTCTGCTAGGCGCCAACCTGCAGAATGGTCACTTCGACGCGGCGTCCTTCCGCGATGCCGATCTGACTGGCGCCAACCTCAGTGGGGCGCGCTTCGACAAGGCCAACTTCAAGGGCGCGACCCTGCACGGCGTCGTGATGGTCGGGGCCGACCTCTCAGAGGCGGTGGGGCTCACCAAGGATCAACTCGCGGACGCCTGCGCGGACCGCACGACCAAGCTGCCTCGCAACTTCGGCGAAGCACGGACCTGCGGCTTCCACGGCGTGGTCGTCCTCCACCATTCGGACTAAGGTCACGTCGGCCGCGGTGATCTCAATGAGGGGCGCACTTTGAACGGTCGCCCTTTTTGCAGGCGTTCCAGGCGGCGAGATCGGCCTGCCGCTTCGCCTCTGCCGCCTTGAGCTTGGACTGATAGTCCGCCTGCGCAGCGGCGTACGCGTCCTTTTCCGCCTTTCTATCGGCCTGATACTGGGTCTCGTTCTGGTGATAGTTCACCACGGCGGCCTGATAGGCCTTCGCGTTCGCCTCATTTTCCGCCGCGAACTTCGCGCTCTGCGCCTGCTGCTTGGAATTCAGTCCAACCGCTGCGGCCGCCTGCGATGGGTCGGGCTCTCCCGCGGGTCGGCGCTCGATTAGCGCGATCTGCGCCTTCTGGCGAACTCCCGCGGCCAGGTCGTCATTGGGATCCATCAGTGAGGCCCGGCGCGCGTCGTTTAGGGCGTCCGCCGCGTCGCCCGTCGCCAGCGACGCCTGGGCCCGCAGGGCAAGGGCGTGCTCCTGATCGGCGGGGGCGATGCCCGGCGTACCGAGCGCGCGCGTGAGCAGCCGGACGGCTTCGACGTTATCTCCGCGGTTGAGCGCCTGCTGGCCGGCGGCAAGCTCCACGGACTGCGCCAGGGCCGGCGTCGCGCCGATTGCAGCCAGCCCGCAGGCGGCCACGGCCAGGATGCGCAGCGGCGCGCTGACCAGCGCCGGACGAACGCGCGTGAGCTGGAAAGCGAACATCGCGATTCCCCTACCCCTTCAGCCCCGGCGAAAGCCGGACATTCAGTTCCTTGAGCTGCGAATCCCGCACCGGCGAAGGCGCGTTCATCATCAGGTCCTGTCCCTGCTGGTTCAGCGGGAAGGCGATGACGTCACGGATCGCGGTCTCGCCGGCCAGCAACATGACGATGCGATCGATGCCCGGCGCAAGACCGCCGTGCGGCGGGGCGCCATGGCGGAAGGCGCTGAGCATGCCCGCGAAGTCCCGCTCCACGGTCTCGGCGTCGTAGCCGGCGATCTCGAAAGCCTTGAGCATGACCTCGGGCCGGTGGTTCCGCACCGCGCCCGAGCACAACTCGTGGCCGTTGCAGACGATGTCGTACTGATACGCCAGGATCTCGAGCGGGTCCTTGTCGTTCAGCGCGTCCAGCTCCCCCTGCGGCATCGAAAAGGGGTTGTGGGAGAAGTCGACGTGGTTGGTCTGCTCGTTCATCTCGAACATCGGGAAGTCGACCACCCAGCAGAAGTCGAACCGCCCCTCGTCGACGACGGAGAGGTCCTGGCCCACCTTCGAGCGCGCAAGGCCGGCGAACTTGAAGAATGTCTTCGGATCGCCGCCGACGAAGAAGGCCGCGTCTCCGACGCCAAGCCCGAGCTGGGCGCGGATGGCCTCGGTCCTCTCAGGTCCAAGGTTGCGCGCGATGGGACCCGCCGCGCCGCCCTCCTCGCCGTCGCCCTCGCGCCAGAAAACATAGCCCAGGCCCGGCTGCCCCTCGCCCTGGGCCCAGCTGTTCATCCGGTCGCAGAAGGCCCGCGAGCCGCCCCCAGGCGCAGGGATTGCCCAAACGGCCCGGCCCGGCGTCTCCAGGATCCTGGCGAAGACGCCGAAGCCGCCGCCGCGGAAGTGATCCGAGACGTCCTGCATGACGATCGGATTGCGCAGGTCCGGCTTGTCCGTCCCGTACTTGGAGATGGCCTCCTTGTAGGGAATTCGCGGGAACGGCATCGGCGTCACCGGCTTGTCCTGCGCGAACTCGACGAAAAGGCCGTGCATCACCGGCTCGATCGCCGCGAAGACATCCTCCTGGGTGACGAAGCTCATTTCCACGTCGAGTTGGTAGAACTCGAGGCTCCGGTCGGCGCGCAGGTCCTCGTCGCGGAAACACGGCGCGATCTGGAAGTAGCGGTCGAAGCCGGCGACCATCAGCAGCTGCTTGAACTGCTGGGGCGCCTGGGGAAGCGCGTAGAACTTCCCCGGGTGCAGGCGCGAGGGCACCAGGAAGTCGCGAGCGCCCTCCGGGCTTGAGGCGGTGAGGATCGGTGTCTGGAACTCCAGGAAGCCCTGATCCACCATCCGACGCCGGATGGAGTCGATCACCCGGCTGCGCAGGACGATATTGCGATGCAGAGTCTCGCGCCGCAGGTCCAGGTAGCGGTGCTTGAGGCGGATATCCTCGGGATAGTCGGGCTCGCCGAAGACCGGCAGGGGCAGCTCGGCCGCTTCTGACAGCACGTCGATCTGACGCACGCGTACTTCGATCTCGCCTGTCGGAAGCCCAGGATTGACCGTGTCGTCAGAGCGAGCGACGACGCCGCCGTCGATGCGGATCACGCTCTCGGGGCGAAGACGCTCGAGAACATCAAAGCCTGGCGTATCGGGATCGGCCACGAGCTGGGTCAGGCCGTAGTGGTCGCGAAGGTCGACGAACATCAGGCCGCCGTGGTCCCGCTTGCGGTGAATCCAGCCGGACAGGCGCACATTTTGTCCCGCGTCTCCCAGACGCAGGGCGCCGCAGGTGTGGGTGCGATAAACGTGGCTCGGCGAGGTCACGGGAAATCCGGTCAGCGAAGAGAAGGGGAAGGCCGGGCAAGGGCCATGAGGCTCCCGTCCCTGTCAAGGCGGGGCGGCGCCGCGATCCTGGAACCTGAACGGCGAATGAACGGCCGCTTCACCGCAACTTAACAGCCGCGGGCGCACAAAGCGCGCATCGGGCCGGCCACGTTGGGCCGGACCGCACGAGGAGAGTACTTCCATGGCCGGCGAGGCTGGCGACATCGAGTGGGTGTATCTGGACCGCGCCGACGAGGGCGAGGTCCGCCAGGGCGAGCTCATTTCTGCGGACGCGGGTGGGATGCCAATCTACCGGGTCATCAGCCTTTCCAACGGAAGGGCATGGCTCAAGGACCTCCGCGACGGCGCCGATCGGGTGTGCCCCCTCGAAGAATTCCACTGGAAGGCGCTGCTCGCCAATCGCAGATGAGGCGAGCGATTGATCGGGTCAGACCCTCGCCGTCGCTCCCGCCAGGCGCTCGCTGACCTTCCAGAGACGCCGTGCCGCGGCGTCATCCTGCGCCGCAGCCGAGGGCTGCGTCAGGCGTCGCTTGGCGAAGTAGCCCCCTGAGAGACCCTCGGCGTCGCTCGATGAGGCCAACCAGACCAGCGTGTCTGCGCCCTGCTCCGGGGTGAGCATGAATCGCTTGATCAGCCCGAAGGCCGCGCCGGCGAGCCCCGTCATGTTGTCGCCGAAGCGGGTGTTGACCCCGCCGGGGTGGAAGCAGTTGGCCGTGATACGGGTCCCCTCCAGCCGACGCGCCAGCTCGCGGGTCCACAGGATGTTGCAGAGCTTGGACCTGCCGTAGGCGCGAAGCGCCGAATACCCCCGGTCCAGGGGCAGATCGTCGAAGTCTAGGCGACCGGTGGCGTGAGCGCCCGAAGCCGTGCTGACGATCCGCGCGTCGGGCGCCAGCGCCGGGCGCAGCGCCTCTGTCACGACGAAATAGGCCATGTGGTTGACGGCGAAGGTCTTCTCCAGGCCGTCGGAGGTCAGTTCGCGAGATTGGAAGATCGCCCCCGCGTTGTTGACGAGCACATCGATCCGGCGCGCCTTGGCCAGCAGAGCCCTCCCCGCCTCGCGCATGGCTGCAAGCGTGGTGAAATCGGCGAGGACGAAGTCGTGAGCCGCATCCGGGTTGGTTCGGGTGAGCTCGGCCAGCGTCGCATTCGCCTTGGCCTCGTCCCGCGCCGTGAAGACGATGCGCGCGCCCTCGCGCGCCAGGGCCAGCGCCGCCGCGGCCCCGATACCGGATGTCGCGCCGGTGATGACGACCGTCTTGCCCTGCATCGCGCGCCTCCGCTCCGGCCGCACGGCGCCGTCGGGCCGCGCCCGCCGATGCTATGGGGCCTTCGATATGGAACGGGAACATGGCGCCACGAAACCAAGCGCCTGGCTAGAGGCCGGTTTCCGCGTCAGGCTTGCTGAGCCTCGAAGAACGGCTCGGGACTGTCCACTTCCACGAGCCGCCCGCGGCGGATCTCGAGATATCTCGTCGCCACCGCGCGGGTGAACCAGCGGTCGTGGGAAACGAAGACGCAGGCCGCGTCCGCCTCGTCGAGCTGGCTCTCCAGCGCCTCCTGCCCCTCGATGTCGAGGTGGCTGGTGGGCTCGTCCAGCACGTAGAGGTTGGGCGATTCCAGCTTCAGCTTCAGGAACAGCAGCCGCGCCCGCTCGCCATAGCTGAGGACGCCCACCGGCTCGCGGATGCGGGCGAAGGCGAAGCCGGCCTGGGCCAGGTGACGGGCCGCGTCGCGCTCGGTCACGCCTTGCGCGGACTGGAGGTAGTCGACCAGGCTCCAGTCGAGCGGGAGCCCGGTCATCGCCTGGTCGAAGTAGGCGAGGCGCGCGCCGGGATTGAAGCGGATCTTGGCCGAAGGATCATAGTGCGCGCCGGGGGCGTAGGCGCGTGCGAGCCGCGTGAGCAGGGTGCTCTTGCCGGCGCCGTTTGGCCCGAGCAGCGCCACCCGGTCGCCGGCCGCGATGGCGAGGTTTTCGATCGACAGGAGCCTCCGGGTCCCGTCTGGCGTGCTCACGTCGAGCCCCGTCAGGCGGAGCACGACCTTCGCCTCGATGCTGGCGTCGGCGATCTCGAGGCGCCGCTCCCTGGCGACATGCACCTGGGTCTTGCCGGCCTCCAGGCGCGAGATTCGCGTCTCCGTCGCCTTCTGGCGCTTGTGGAACGCCGGGTTCTTCACGCCCCAGGCGTGATAGCGGGCCGCCACCGCTTCGAGGCGGATGATTTCCTTCTCCTCGAGCCGCCGGCGCACCGCGTCAGCCGCATCGCGCCGCAGGAGCGCCTCGCGCGCCTCCGCAAACGGCGCGCCGAACGCGTGGGCGCCATCCGACCGTAGGAAGAGGGTGCGCGTGCTGACCCGCTCGAGGAAGGCGCGGTCGTGCGAGACGACCAGCATCGGGAGTTCGAACTCGTTGAGCAGCCATCGCTCCAGGAGGTTGATCGCGCCGAGGTCGAGATGGTTGGTCGGCTCGTCGAGGATGAGGATGTCAGGCTCCTCGAGCCGTGCCGCCGCCGCGATCAGGGTCAGCCTCTGCCAACCGCCCGACAGGGTCGAGAACGA
>JAFANN010000032.1 GCA_019232665.1 Caulobacteraceae bacterium
CTCAGGGCGACAGATTAGATCGTGCGGGTGGGCCGTGACCAGCGTCGCCACACAGCGAGCGAAGTTCGCGCTCGACCTCGGTCAGAATATGGCTAAGCTTGAATCGGGGGAGGAATGACGGCTTGGCGACGGGGGGAGAAGGACGCAGGGTCGCCCTGATCACAGGGGTGACGGGGCAGGACGGCGCTTATCTCGCGGAGTTCCTGCTCGACCGGGGCTACATCGTCCACGGGGTGAAGCGGCGGTCATCGTCGTTCAACACGGCGCGCATCGACCACCTTTACCGGGATCCGCATGAGCCGGGTGTCCGCTTCTTCCTCCACTACGGCGATCTCACCGACGCGACCAATCTCATTCACCTCGTTCAGACCGTGCGCCCCGACGAGATCTACAATCTCGCCGCCCAATCGCACGTGCAGGTGAGTTTCGAGACCCCCGAGTACACCGCCAACGCCGACGGCCTCGGCGCTCTGCGATTGCTCGAGGCGATCCGGCTCCTCGGGCTGACGGACTGCCGCTTCTACCAGGCGTCCACCTCGGAGCTCTTTGGCGGAGCAGACGAGATTCCAATGTCCGAGACAACACCGTTTCGGCCGCGCAGCCCCTACGCCGCAGCCAAGCTGTTCGCTTACTGGTCGGTGGTGAACTACCGCGAGGCCTTCGGCCTCCACGCCTCCAACGGCATCCTGTTCAATCACGAGAGCCCGATCCGAGGCGAGACTTTCGTGACCCGGAAGATCAGCCGGGCGGCTGCGGCGATCCGCCTGGGCCTGCAGGACAAGCTCTTCCTGGGCAACCTCGACGCACGGCGCGACTGGGGCCATGCGCGCGACTTCGTCGAGGGGATGTGGCTGATGCTGCAGCAGCGGGTCGCTGACGACTATGTTCTGGCGACGGGCGAGGATCACACGGTTCGCGAGTTCACCCAGGCTGCGTTCGCGGAAGTCGGCATGCGCCTCGCCTGGCGCGACGCGGGGCCCGAAGAAGTCGGATTCGATGCCGACACGGGTCAAGTCCGGGTGGAAGTGGATCGTCGCTATTTCCGTCGCAACGAAGTCGGCCGTCTTGTCGGTGACGCCGCCAAGGCGCGCGCGTGTCTGGGCTGGACGGCAAAGGTCCGATTTCGAGAGCTCGTCGCCGAGATGGTCCGCGAGGATCTGCGGGCGCTAGGCGCAGAGCCGAACCGCCGCCGGGCTTGAGCGATGCGCATCCTCCTAACCGGCGGGTCCGGCATGGTCGGCCGCAACATCCTGGCCGACCCTCGCGCCGAGGCGCACGAGATCTTTGCGCCGGCGCGCGCCGAACTCGACCTCACCGATGCGGCGGCCTGCCGCCGATTCGTCGCCGAGCTCGCTCCGGACCTCGTCATCCACTGCGCCGGCGTGGTGGGCGGCATCCAGGCGAACATCGACGGCGGCGGCCGCTTCCTGAGCGAGAACCTTGCCATTGGCCTGTCGGTGGTCGGCGCCGCCCATGCGGCGAGGGTCCCGCGCCTGATCAACCTCGCCAGCAGCTGCGTCTTTCCGGCCGGCGCTCAGATCCCGCTCCGGGAGGATCGGCTCCTCACCGGCTCTCTGGAGCCGACCAATGAGGGCTACGCCCTCGCCAAGCTGGCGACATGGAAGCTGGTCCAGGCGTTCGGCCGGGAGATTCGCGGCTCGACCTGGCGCACGCTGATCCCGCCCAATCTCTATGGACGGTTCGACCATTTCGATTCCCGGCGGTCACACATGATGGCGGCGGCGATACTCAAGATCGACGAGGCTCTGCGCGCAGGGCGCAACAGGGTGCAGATATGGGGAGATGGCGCGGCTCGCCGCGAGTTCCTCTGCGCGGCCGATCTCGCCGACTTCATCTGGCGCTACTGCGGTCGGTTGGACCAGTTGCCCGAGACGCTGAACGTCGGCGTCGGCGAGGACCGCACCGTGGACGACTATTATCGCGCCTTGGCGACGGCCATGGGTTACCGCGGCGCATTCATCCACGACCGCGCCAGACCCGTGGGGGTGATGCGCAAAGTCCTCGACGTGAGCGGTCAGCAACGGCTCGGCTGGTCGCCGCCGACGCCGCTGGCGGATGGACTCGCGGTGGCCGTGGCCTGGTTCCGCGAGGCTCGCGGCCTCTAGAGCACGGCCCATTCAGGCGGAATCGCCAGAATGGGGTGAACGTGCTCAAGATTTAAAAGTGTAGAGCCTGATTCAACGTTCGCATCTGTTCCGTGCAAACGCAGCAGGCTCTAGAGCTGCGTCCGCGGTTCGCCGGCGCCGGGCACGGTCCGCGCCCTCACGGTCAGGATCGACGCCACGAGGACAAGCAGAACCGCCGTCGTGGCGAGGCTCCCGCCCAGCCCCTGGTCGCCGCCGCTCAAAAGGACCGGACCGCGAAGCTGGACCTGGCCGATCAACCCCTGCTGCGAGAGGGCGAGGCCGCCGAAGGCGGTCCATATCCAGATCAGATGCGTCGCCACCGACGCCGCGAGACCCCCACTGC
>JAFANN010000059.1 GCA_019232665.1 Caulobacteraceae bacterium
CGCCCATCGCCCCAGGGAGGGATGGTGGAACGTGACATGCACGCCGGCCAGCAATTCGTTCCCCTGCTTTCGCTCGAGCTGGGGGCCGATGAGACGTAGCTCGGGGCCTTACCCTCGGCGAGCGAACTCGACGTTTTTCGTCTTCACCGTTCCCGCCGTGCGTCCGGGCGCCGTCTCGTATTTCCAGTAGAGATTGGTGTGAGCGATCACCTGGCCTGGCGGCGGCGCGCCCCACTTCGACATGTCGTCGGTGGTGTGGGCGTCGCTCACCAGCGTCACGTCGTAGCCTCGAACCAAAGCGCCGTGCAGGGTGGCGCGGATGCAGGCGTCGGTCTGCGCGCCCGCGACCACGAGGCTTCCGACGCGCAGGTCCGCCAGCAGGGACTCGAGCGAGGTCTCCTCGAAGGCGTCGCCATAGCTCTTCTCGACCAGGGGTTCGCCGCCGGCAGGGCTCAACTCGGGGGCGATCTTCCACGCCTCGCTTCCGCGGGGAAGCTCATCGCTGACGTGCTGGACCCAGATCACCGGCGCGCCTCCCCGCCGCGCGGTCTCCACCAAGCTCGCGATGTTGGCCACCACCTCGTCCCGCGCGTGAGCTTTCGCGACGACGCCTGTCTGCACGTCGACCACCAGCAGGGCGGTATTCGGACGGTTCTCCAGCTTGGACATGCCTTTGGCTCCGCTCGGCCCCAGATCCGCCGTCAGGCTCTCGTGTTGCGGGCGGGGAGGCAAGGGGTCAGCGGAAGGTAGGGACGGATGACGAAAGCAGATCAATCTCAAGGGCGGTCCGGCACCCTCGCGCGGGCCCTCGACAAGGCCGCGCAAGCGCTACGCGCGGGGCGTCCCACCGAGGCCGAGCGCTTCGCCGCGCCGGTTCTTTCGGCCGAGCCTGGCAACCTGCTGGCGGCGCAGGTGGTCGGGACAGCCCTCCTGATGCAGGGCCGCCCCGCCGAGGCCATCGAACCTCTGGAAATGGCCGCGCGGCGCAGCGAAGATCCTTCGACGGGAATCTATCTCGCCCGCGCCCTGGCCGCCGTCGGACGGCGTGACGAAGCCCTGGTCCAACTCCGCGAGTGCGCGGCCCGACGCCCGCCGTTCGTCCAGGCCTTCCTCGAGCTTGGCGACCAGTTGGGAGACGCCGGCCGCTATGACGAGGCCAGCGAGGTGTTCGAGACCGGACTTTCGCTCCTGCCTGAGGCCGCGGCGCTGCGGATCGGCCTCGGCTATCTTCATTTGCGCCGCAACGACCGGGTCAGGGCCCGTGAGCTGTTCTCGGAGGCCCGCGCAGCGGCTCCGGGCCGGCGCGACGCGACGATCGCGCTGGCGCGGGTGCTGGCGCTGGATGGCGAAACCGCCGCCGCCGTGGAGCTCTTCCGGATCGCCCTGGCCTGGCGCCCCCAGGATCCTGTCGTCCGCATCGAACTGGGCAAGTGTCTGCTGGATCTGGGCGAGCGCGACGAGGGAGAGGCGATGCTGCGGGCCGGCGCGCGCGGGCCGACGGAGTGGGGGCCGGCGCTCCGTGCGCTTTCCGCAGGCGCGCACGGCCGATTCTTTCTCAGGCCCAGCGCCGCGGCGCGTTTCCTGCAGGCTCCGTGAGCGCGCCTTGGAGCACGTCTCGTTCAGGGCGAAACGCGCTCTAGGCCCGGAATCGCTTCCGATAGACGCCCTTGTCCCGGACCATCTCGCCCTGGAGTTCGCGCGCCCGCTCTGCCTCCGTCTCGTTGAGGGTCGTGACCTTGGCGGTCCAGGACTCTCGACGGATTGGGAAGCATTGGGCGACGGGCGTTCCCTTTGGGAGAACCCCAGTGAAGCCCGCGTCATGCCAGTGGGCCGGAAAGTGGATCCAGGCGTCACGATAGAGGTCGCAGTCGACAAGCCCGGTCAGGGTGGTGAACGGCAGGTCGAAGCGGTTCACGGGATGCGTGAACAGCAGCGACCAGCCTTCAGGCGCTTCGATCGTCCAGACGTTGTTGAACTTGATCAGGAAACGGTCCGCGTCGAACAGCGGCGCGCCCGCCACCTGTCCAGGATCGTGCAGCCCGATGGGCGAGCGGGGGACGCCGGCGACGCTGGGTAGCTCGCTCTCCCAGGTGAACTCCCCGTCCCGCACCCTGACATCGCAGATCAGAGGGATCAGGAAGCCCCCGCTCATCGCGTCGACGAACGGCGGACACCGCTTGACCGTATCGTCCTCGCCCGCGGCCATCGCGCTGAAGGCCTGCTGAGGCATGGCCTTCAACCAGTCCGGCAATCCGGACGCGGCGGGGATCGGGGGAGGCGCGAGCCCTTCCAGCTCCCGGGGGCATCGGAAGGTCAAAGCCATCTGCGACTTTTGCCGGGCCCGGTCCGGCACGGGGCCCGAAGGCGGGGCGAGGGAAACTGATACCAACTCAACATCCAGAAGGGCCACCCCGGTCCCACGGAGTCGAAGGGCTGTAGGTTTCGGGAACGGAGGCCGTCAACACGGGGCGCCTTCACATCTCCGCGTGGTTGACGCCGTTTTGTGGATGCTAAAAAAGAACTCAAGTCCGATCACGCCAAGCTGGAGCCTCAATCATGAAGCCGCTCGCGATAATCACCGGCGTCGGTCCCGGGACGGGCGCCGCGCTCGTGCGCCGCTTTCATGCCGGGGGCTATCAGGTCGCCATGCTGGCGCGCACCGCCGACCGCCTCTCAGCTCTCGAGCACGAATTGTCGGACGCCGCGGCGTTTCCCTGCGACGTCGCCGATCCGGCGGCGCTCGCAGCCGCCCTCCAGGCCATCGAGGATCGCTTCAATGGGGCGCCCAGGGTCGTCATCCACAATGCGGTGGGCGGCGCGTTTGGCAATTTCCTCGAGATCGAGCCGGAGGTCCTGGAGAGGAACTTCCAGGTCAACGTGATGGCCCTCCTGCGCCTCGCGCGCTGGGCCGCGCCTCGCATGGAAGCAGCCGGCGAGGGCGCCCTGATCGTCACGGGCAACACCTCGGCCGTCCGCGGCCGGGCACGCTTCGCCGGCTTCGCCCCGACCAAGGCGGCGCAGCGGATCCTCGCCGAATCCATCGCCCGGGAGATGGGCCCCAAGGGCGTGCACGTGGCCTTCCTGATGATCGACGCGGTGATCGACCTGGAGTGGACCCGCGCCCGCTACCGAGATCGCCCGGACGACTTCTTCATCAAGCCGGAGGACATCGCGGCGGAGGCGTTCCACCTCTCCTCCCAGCCGCGATCCGCGTGGTCGTTCCTCACCGAGATCCGGCCCTTCGGCGAAGCCTGGTAGCCGGCGCTCCCGGCGGCGCTCAGGCGAAGTACGCTGGCCCTTTCAGGTCTTCGAGCAGGCTGCAATGCGTCGGGCTCCAGCCGAGGCGCTCCCGGGTCGCCTTGCTGTCGGCCAGGACGTCGATCATCGCGAAGCCGGCGAACCAGCCGAAGTGGGCGGGCGCCTCTTCTGGCGTCAGCGATTTCGCCTTCCCAAGACCAAGGCCATCGGCGATCGCCTGGGCGATGTCCTTCATCGGCACGCCGGCGTCCGCCACCGGGTGGAGATTGACCCCTGAGGGCGACTTTTCCATCGCCAGCCGATAGGCGCGCGCCGCATCGAACCTGTGCACGGACGGCCATAGATTGGCGCCGTCGCCGACGTACGCCGACACGCCTTTCTCCCGAGCGATATCCACGAGCCTCGGCACGAACCCGTGGTCGCCCTTTCCGTGAACAGACGGCGGCAGGCGCATGACGCTGGCGGCCACGCCGCGCTTGGCCGCCGCGAGCGTCATCTGGGCGGAGACGTAACGCGCAGAGACGCCGCGCGCGTTCGGAGACGAGAGGTCCGGCTCCTCGTCCTCCGTCACCGGGTGGCCAGACGAGAGACCGGCCACGCCCGAGGTGTTGACGAACGGCTTGCCGGAGCCTTCCAGAGCCTCAACCATCGCCTCGATCGCCCTGCGGTCCGCCTCGCACGAGGCCAGGAAATTGGCGAAGTCGTGGATGAAGGCGCAGTGGACCACGCCGTCGGCCTCGCGGGCCCCCGCGGCGAGGCCAGCGGGGTCTTCCAGCGATCCGCGGCGCGTCCGCGCGCCGGCAGCGGTGAGCGCCTCTTCTCCCTGGTCGCTGCGCGCCAGGCCGGTGACCTCATGGCCGGCGTCCAGCAGATCCTTCACCACGGCGGACCCGACGAAGCCGGTGGCGCCCGTCACGAATACATGCATTTCGGTCTCCTCAAGAGTCGAGGGACGTGATTTCCTCTGCGGCGCCCGACAGGAAAAGCCGGGACCTCATACCGGTATGGAGACTAACAGCCTGGGAGCCTGTCCAGCCGTCAGCGCGCGTACTGGACGACCGACAGCAGGTTCCCGTCGGGGTCCCTGATCCACAGCACCCTCGCGCCATCGGGCGCGCGCCACACGCCGCGCACGTCATGCTGGAAGCCGGGGAAGCGCTCGGTGGCCACACCCTTCTGTTGAAGCGCCTCTGCGACTGCGTCCAGATCCTCCACGGCAAAACCGACTACGGTGTGCTCGGATCGCTTCGTGGAGGGGACCGGGGAGAGGCGAAGGTCAGCTTCGCCCACGTCATAAACGTCAGCGCCGTGGGATTGGCACTTCAGCCGCAGACCGAGGATCTCCGAGTAGAAACGCCGACCGCGAGCGATGTCGGCGGTGCAGACAAGGGTTTGCAGGCGCGCAGAGCTGAGCATGCGCGGGACTCCGAGATGTAGTGGGAAGGGCTGCATTCTAGCGGGACAGCGGCCGGTCTTCCACTCCCGCCGCTGCGCGCGGCCCTCCTGTTCTGGACCCTCTCACGTCGCGCCGAAGCGGCTGTGGGCGCAACGGCTAGCGCAGGGGCGTTTCGCAAACGGCTGTCGAATCCGCGCGCCCTCGCGCGTCTCTGAGCCAGATCGGGCATCATCCCGATCGCCGAGGGAGAGATCCGATGAAGTACCTGTTGCTGATCTATGAGGACGAGAGCGTTTATGGTCCCGACAAGGCGGGAGAGGCAGTGAACCAGGTGGTCG
>JAFANN010000205.1 GCA_019232665.1 Caulobacteraceae bacterium
TAGGAGGCGACCACCTCTTCCGGCGCGCGGATCAGGAACACGTTGCGGCAGACGCCCATCCAGGCGAGGTCCATCTCCGGCATGACGTGGTGGGTCATGTGCTTCTGGTAGAACACGGCTCGTCCGCCCGGAACCGGTCCGACCAGCGCCGGCACGACGCGGCGCCAGTCGGTCGGCTGCGAGGCGAGGACCTCGGCGCGCATCGGATGGTCCGCGCCGCTCCAGGCGAGCCAGGCGGCGTAGAAGGGTTCGTCGACCACGGCCGTGTCGGGTCGGTTCTCGAACGACCGCATCATCGCCGTGGAGATGTTGCGCGGCCCCGACCAGGCGGCGATCCGCACGACCTCGCTCATGCGACCCTATCCTGCGCTGCGTCGGAGTCCTTGAGCGCTTCGTAGAGCTCCAGCAGCCGTCGCATCAGAGGCCCTGGGACCGACTCCAGCCCAACGCCGTCAATTGCCGTGACGGGCGTCAATCCGCCCATCGTGCCCGTGACGAAAGCCTCGTCGGCCGCCCTCGCGTGGTCGGGGCCGAAATCGCCGACCTCGATAGGGATGTCGTTATCGCGGCAGAGGCCGATTACATGGCCGCGGGTGATGCCGTTGAAGCAGCAGGCGCCGGTGGAGGTGAACATCCTGCCGCCCCTCGCCCAGAAGAAGTTGGTGGCGTTGCAGCTCGCCACCTTGCCCTGCGGGTCCAGCATCAGGGCCTCGTCCGCGCCCACGTCTATCGCCTCCAGGAGGGCGAGGATCAGTGGCAGTCGGCTGTGCGAATTGAGCCGCATGTCGAAAACGCTGCGGTCGGGGGAGCGGACCGACACCGTCGCCAAGCGCAGGCCCCATCCGGGCGGCCTTGGCGGCGCAGTCTTGTATTCGGCCGTGATGACGATGGTCGGCCTGCCAACCGCATTGCGTGGGTCCTGGTTCACCGCCGTCTTGAGCCCGCGCGTCACCATGAGGCGCAGGTGCGCCCCATCGCTCATCGAATTGGCCTTGAGCGTCGCCTGCAGGGCCTCGACTACCGCCTCGCGCTGCAGGCCGGCCATCCGGATCTGAGCCGCGCCGGCCATCAGCCGGTCGAGGTGCTCCTCGAGGAACAGCAGCCGCCCGCTGTGCAGGCGCAGCCCCTCCCAGATCCCATCGCCCATGGAGAAACCGGCGTCGAAGATCGACACCTTCGCGTCCGACTTCGGGACGAGCGCGCCGTCGACGTAGACGAGCACACGCTCGTTGCGGGGGTCCTCTCTGAAGTCCTGGCTTCCAGCCATGGTCAGGCCTCCCCAGGCGTCGCCGGCGTCCACTCGTAACGCGCCTGCAGCTGGCCCCACTGCGGATGCGGCGCCTCGCCGACCAGCCGAAGGCCGCGGGCGTCGTAGAAGCGTCGGGCGCGAACGTTCTCGGCGTTGGTGTGCAGATGGAAGCCATCAGGCATCTGCCGCTTCGCCTCTTCGAGCAGGGCGCTGCCGACGCCTAAACCGTGGGCGGGCGGATCGACGAAGAGCTGCCGAAGCCAGCGCCGATCCATGTCGATCGCCAACAGGGCGACTGGCTCCCCCCCGCGCTCGGCGACTGTCACCACCCAGGGTTCTCGGGCCAGGCGCTCAGCCAGAGCCCCCGAGGTCGGGTGTTCCGAGCCGGCGGCGACGGAGACCGAGCTTCGCCACCAGACCAGGGCGATCGCGTCGATCTCGTCGGGCCGCATCGGCCTCAACACCAGCGCCTCTCTCATCGGCCCTCCCTTGACCCGCGCGCCGTCCGCCGTCACGAGCCTTGGGCAGATCACTATCGCTCAAGGAGCCGGCCGATGCGACGCGCCGCCATCGTCTCCCCCATCCGCACCGCCGTGGGCAAGTTCCTCGGCAGCCTCGCCAGCGTGCAGGCCGGAGAGTTGGGAGCGATCGTCCTCAAATCGCTGGTGGAGCGGACCAAGCTCGATCCGGAGGAGATCGATGACGTCATCTTCGCCCAGGGCTACGGCAACGGGGAAGCTCCCTGCGTCGCCCGCTGGTCCCTGCTGGCGGCGGACTTCCCGATCACCATTCCCGGCTACCAGCTCGACCGGCGCTGCGGAAGCGGCCTGCAGGCGGTGATCGACGCGGCGATGATGGTGCAGACGGGCGCGGCGGACGTAGTCGTCGCCGGCGGCGTCGAGAGCATGAGCAACGCCGAGTATTACACCACCGACATGCGCGGCGGGGCGCGGGCCGGGTCGGTCACCCTGCACGACCGACTGGCGCGCGGGCGGGTGATGAGCCAGCCGATCTCACGTTTCGGCGTCATCTCCGGCATGATCGAGACCGCCGACAACCTCGCCCGCGACTACCAGATCTCGCGCGAAGCCTGCGACGAGTATGCGGCCATGAGCCACCAGCGCGCCGCCGCGGCGTGGGCCGAGGGCAAGTTCGACGACGAGTTGGTGCCCGTCTCCGTGCCTCAGAAGCGCGGCGAGCCGGTGGTCTTCGCCAAGGACGAGGGCGTCCGCGCCGACGCGACGCCCGAGAGCCTGGGCAAGCTGTCGGCGATCGAGAAGGGCGGCGTGGTCACCGCCGGCAACGCCAGCCAGCAGAACGATGCGGCCGCCGCCTGCCTGGTGGTGGCCGAGGACAAGCTGGCGGAGCTGAACCTCGAGCCGATGGGCTGGATGGTCGGCTGGGCCGCGGCGGGCTGCGATCCCTCTCGCATGGGCATCGGCCCGGTGCCGGCGGTGGAGCGCCTCTTCGCCCGCACCAAGATGAGCTGGGACGACATCGGCCTCGTCGAGCTCAACGAGGCTTTCGCGCCGCAGGTCCTGGCGGTGCTCAAAGGCTGGGGCTGGGACGACCGCGACCGCCTCAACGTCAACGGCTCGGGGATTTCGCTGGGCCATCCCATTGGCGCAACGGGCGGTCGAATCCTCGCCAATCTCCTGCGCGAGATGCAGCGGCGGGACGTGAAATACGGCCTGGAGACCATGTGCATCGGCGGAGGCCAGGGGATCGCCGCGGTGTTCGAGGCGGCGTGACAGATGCGCTTGAAGAAGAACCGGAAACAAAGTCCATAAAATTCGTGCAATCAAGTTGGCTATTCGGTTGATTTTGGTGCGGAGTCGTAGCAGCGTTGACCCGGTGACTGCCGATTGTTGCGGCGGTGGGGAAATCCTAGGGGCTCGAGTATGGACCGGACGCCCAAAGCTGACGTCGTTACGGCCCTGCGCGCGTTGGTCAAAGATCGCTCGGGCGTTACCGCGGTCGAGTACGCCCTCATCGCCGGAATGATCGCCCTGGCCATCGTCACGGCCGTCACGCTGGTCGGGTCCGACCTCTCCCACTTTTACGCGAGACTCGCGAGCAACGTCGCCGCGGCGTGATTGGCCGCGAGACACGCTGACCGCTTGCCCCGGACGAATCCTCTGCTAGGGCTCCTGGCGGACCTGGGAGAGAGCCGACGTGCGAACCTGGTTGGTGGTCCTGATCTTGACCTCGCCTTTGATGGCGCGCGCAGCGCCCCTGAGCGGTCCGCTCGCCCCTGCGGCTGCGGGCAAGCTGCAGTGCTTCGTCCCCGACATGAGCAAGCACACCTGCCAGACGATCGACGCCTACGCCCAGGACGCCTCCGGCGGGATCCAGAACACCTCCACGGTGGTCGTATCGGCTGACCCGCCGATCGTCATGACCACGCGCGCCCCGGTGATCCTGCACGAGGGCCATGTCTGCTCGGCCATGCGTGAAGAGGACATGACCCAGGCGACCTTCACCGTCGCCGGCAATCCGGCCGACCCTCGTCAGACCGCGGACCTGCGCAGCCACATGGGCGCGGCGATCAAGCCCCTCGTCGGCCACGAAGTCTGCACGACCTACACCCAGAGCGGGTCCGCCTACGTCGCCCGCTCCACCCTTGACGGCGCGCCCCAACCCGACTCCGAAGCCTTCATCTGGATATCCCCCACCGACGCCTGGAAAGTCGCCCCCTGAACTTGCACAGCCAAGCTTGACCATGCTCAGGTCAAGCTTGGACACACGGCGGGCGCATCGATGGGTGAAAATGAGGTTTTTCAACACGAAGCGCACGAGGGACACGAAGCACACGAAGGAGCCGAGCGTCAGCGATAGCGACTGGCGACAATGGTATTGTTAAAATCGACGTCCCGGTTCCGTCCTTGCCTTCAGGTCGGGTTTGGCCTAGAAGCGCCGCCTTCGTATGGGCGGCCTGGCCGAATGGCATGCCATGGCTGTCCGTGATGCACCCCTGTTCTAGAGGACGGCGTCCCTTTCCGGGCGTCGATGCAAAATGCCAAAGCTGAAGACCAAGTCGGGCGCCAAGAAGCGCTTCAAGATCACTGCTACCGGCAAGATCAAGGCCGGCGTCGCCGGCAAGCGCCACCGCCTGATCAGCCACAACGCCAAGTACATCCGCTCCAACCGCGGCACCAAGGTCATGGCGAAGTCGGACGTCGCCACCATCATGACCTACCTGCCGAATGGCCTCTGACGGGAGCTGACGACTCATGGCTCGCGTGAAAAGGGGCGTCGTCGCCCACGCCAAGCACAAGAAGGTCCTGGAGCAGGCCAAGGGCTTCTACGGCCGCCGCAAGAACACCATCCGCGCGGCCAAGGCCGCCGTGGACCGCGCCGGGCAATACGCCTACCGCGACCGCAAGGTCCGCAAGCGCCAGTTCCGTTCGCTCTGGATCCAGCGGATCAACGCCGCCGCCCGTGAGCACGGCCTGACCTATTCGCGATTTACCCACGGCCTGGAGCTGGCGGGTATCGACATCGACCGCAAGGTTCTTGCCGACATCGCGGGCAACGACCCGGCCGGCTTCAAGGCCATCGCCGACAAGGTCATCGCCGCCCTGGCGTGACGGGGCTCGCGCCCTACCTCATAAGCGCTCGCGCTCTCCTTCCCCTCCCGGGGAAGGTGTCTCGAGACGAACAGCGTCGCGAGACGGATGGGGAAAGGGTTCGCGAAGCAGCGGCGGGCTTATCGGAAGGATGAGCCCGCGAGCGCCCGAGCGGTGGCTTTCCCCATCCGTCCCGGCGCCGTGCGCCGGGCCACCTTCCCCGGGAGGGGAAGGAGAGCAGGCGCCCACACCATGAACGACCTCGCCACCCACGACCTCGCCAACCTCGAAGCCGACCTGGCCGCGCGCATCGCCGCCGCCCCCGACACGACCTCCCTGGAGGCGGTGCGGGTGGAGGCGCTTGGCAAGACCGGGACCATTTCCGCCCTGCTCAAGACCTTGGGATCGATGAGCCCGGACGAACGGCGGACCCAGGGTCCCCTGATCAACGGCCTGCGTGACCGCGTCGCCACGGCGATCGCCAAACGGCGCCAGGCGCTGGAGGACGCCGAGCTCGACGCCCGCCTCGCCGCCGGTCGCCTCGACCTCACCTTGCCGGGTCCTCCCCGCCGCCGCGGCGCGGTCCATCCCACCATGCAGGTGATGGACGAGATGATCGCCGTCTTCGCCGAGATGGGCTTCTCCCTCGCCGAAGGACCGGACATCGAGGACGACTTCCACAACTTCACGGCCCTGAACTTCCCGCCCCGCCACCCGGCGCGGGAGATGCACGACACCTTCTTCTTCAACCGCGGCCCTGACGGGGAGCGCAAACTGCTCCGCACACACACGAGTCCCGTGCAGGTGCGGACGATGCAGAAGACCAACGCGCCGCCGACCGCGTCCTGGATCACCGCCGGACGCGAGCCGCCGATCTGCATCATCTCGCCGGGTCGCACCTATCGCTGCGACAGCGACGCCACCCACACCCCGATGTTCCACCAGATCGAGGGGCTGGTGATCGATCGCGCGATCCACATGGGTCACCTCAAATGGACCTTGGACGCGTTCATTGCCCGCTTCTTCGAGCTGCCCAGCGTCGTCACCCGCTTCCGCCCCCACCACTTCCCCTTCACCGAGCCCTCGGCGGAGATGGACGTGCAGTGCGAGGTCAGCGGCGGCGAGGTGAAGATCGGCCAGGGCGAGCAATGGTCGGAGATCGTCGGCTGCGGGATGGTCCATCCGAAGGTGCTCGCCAACTGCGGCCTCGATCCCGACGAGTGGCAGGGCTTCGCCTTTGGCTTCGGCGTCGATCGCCTCGCGCGCCTGAAGTACGGCATGCCGGATCTGCGCGACATGTTCGCCTCGGACGTGCGCTGGTTGGCGCACTACGGCTTCTCGGCCTTCGCCGACCCGAACCCGGCCTCGGGCCTGAGCTAAAAAGAGGGCGCGCCATGAAGTTCACCCTCTCCTGGCTCAAGGAGCACATCGACACGGACGCGGCGCTGCCGCGCGTGGTCGAGGCGATGACCATGGCCGGCCTGGAGGTCGAACACGTCGACGATCCGGCTGGAAAGCTCGCGGCCTTCTCCGTCGCCCGCGTCGTCGAGGCGGTGCAGCACCCCAACGCCGATCGCCTGCGCGTCTGCCAGGTCGACACCAAGGACGGGCGCAAGGAGATCGTCTGCGGCGCGCCCAACGCCCGGGCGGGGCTGGTGACCATCTACGCTCCGATCGGGACTTTCATCCCCGGCTCGGGCATCACGCTCGAGCCGCGGCCGGTGCGCGGCGTGCTCTCCAACGGCATGCTCTGCTCGGCCGCGGAGCTGGAGATCGCCGAGGAGTCCGACGGGATCCTCGAACTGGCGGACAACCTCGCGGTCGGCGCCCCCGCCGCCGAGGCTCTCGGCCTGGAAGCGGTGATCGATTTCGAGGTCACGCCCAACCGTTCCGACTGGCTGGGCGTGCAGGGCATCGCCCGCGACCTCGCCGCCGCCGACCTGGGGGCCTTCATCGACAAGCCTGTCGAGCCGGTCCCGGGCGTTTTCCCCTGCCCGATCGACATCCGGCTGCCCGCGCCCGAAGCCTGCCCGGCCTTCGCGGGCAGGGTGATCCGCGGCGTGCGCAACGGACCCTCGCCGCCATGGCTGCAGGCCAGGCTGA
>JAFANN010000253.1 GCA_019232665.1 Caulobacteraceae bacterium
TTGCGGTCCTGAAGGGACGTAAGGTAGATGTAGCGCTCCAGGTCGGTCGTCTTGGCGTCGAGATGAGTGAGGATCCTCTCGACCTGCCGATCCAGAGTCTCGACGGCCGTCGGCAGCAGCCCCTCCAGGCCCAGGCGCCTCCTCTCCTCACGCGTGAAGGCCGTGCCCTTGTTGAGTGTCGGCTCCTTCAGGATGGCGGGGCCCGCGAGGGCGTCCGCCGTCTTGAAGCCGCGCGGTTTGATTGGCGCGTTCATGATGTTCTCCGTTGCTGTACGCGTTCACCCGACAGGGGGTGTCCTGTGAGATCGCTCGCGGTGGGCGCCGAGGGATTCTCGGTCACACGCGCTCGATCCATGACCGCCCTCGAAAGGGCTTGTTGGAGGATGGTGCGAAAAAGGGCGGCGGCCGGCCGCTCTTCGAATGCCGCCGCTGGGTGGATCAGGGCGAGGCGGGCATCGCCGGCATGGGGGCCATGTTGACTTCCATGTTGTGCATGACCCAGAGCGAGCCGACGAGCACGATCCCGACCATAAGCGCGGTGAATAGAAGCGCCATCAGGCTCCAGCCCCCTTCCACACGGCTGTTCATGTGCAGAAAGTAGATCATGTGGACGACGACCTGCACGGCGGCGAGAGCCAGGATCACCGTCGCGGCGGCGCCGCCCGAGATCACGTGACACATCACCAGGGAGAAGGGGATCGCCGTGAGGATGGCCGCCAGGGCGAAGCCGGTGAAGTATTCCCGGCGGGTCGCCGTGGGCTCGTTCGAATTGTGAGCACTCAGGGTCTTGGCGGACATCACTGCACTCCAACTAGATAGACGAAAGAGAAGACGCCGATCCAGACGACGTCCAGGAAGTGCCAGAACATGCTCAGGCACATCAGGCGGCGCCGGACGACAGGATCCAGTCCATTGCGCACGACCTGGATCATCAGGGTGACCAGCCAGATCACGCCGAAGGTGACGTGCAGGCCGTGGGTCGCCACGAGTGTGAAGAAGCTCGACAGGAAGGCGCTGTGTGTAGGCCCGGCGCCTTCGCCGACCAGGTGGAAAAACTCCTTCAGCTCTAGGCCGAGGAAGGCGCAGCCCAGCAGGCCGGTGGCCGCGAGCCAGGCCATGGCTCCTCGAGCCCGCTCCTCATGCACGTCGACCATGGCCAGCCCGTATGTGATCGACGAGAGGAGCAGGATGGCGGTGTTCGTCGCCACCGTCGGCAACTCGAAGATCTCCGCGCCGGTCGGGCCACCCGCATAGTTCCGGCCAAGCACGCCGTAACAGGCGAACAGGCAGGCGAAGATCAGGCAGTCGCTCATCAGGTAGATCCAGAACCCGAGCAGGGTCCCGTCTTCCGGATGATGTTCGCGCGTCAGGTAGAAGCTGGGGCCTTTGCGACTAGCGGGCGGACCGGAAAGAGTGGTCGTGGCGGCGGTCATGCGGCCCTCCTGAGGCTCTCAGCTTGGATGGACTCGTCCATGGCGACCTCGACGGCCGGGACGGTGAACTCGCGGTCGCGGTTGAAGCCGTTGGCAATGGCGATTCCGATCGCCGCCAGCAGGCCGATCGCGACGAGCCACCAGATCTGCCAGATCAGCCCGAAGGCGCACGCCGCGCTGCAGGCGGCGATAAGGACGCCGGCGGCGGTGTTCTTCGGCAGGTGGATCGGCAGGAAGCCCGAGGTCGGACGCTCGGCCCCGCGCGCCTTCATGTCCGACCAAGCGTCACGGGCGTAGACGACCGGCGTGAAGGCGAAGTTGTAGGCCGGCGGCGGCGAGGGGATCGACCACTCGAGTGTGCGGGCGTCCCAGCAGTCACCGGTGACGTCGCGCAGCTGCTCGCGATTGCGGATGCTGACCGCGATCTGGATCAGGAACGCTGCGATCCCGCAGAGGATCAACAAGGCGCCGACAAGCGCTATCTCGAACCAGATCTGCAACGACGGATCGTCAAAGTGGCTGAGCCGCCGGGTCACGCCCATCAGGCCCATGACGTAGAGCGGTGTGAAGGCGACCCAGAAGCCGCTCAGCCAACACCAGAAGGACACCTTGCCCCAGAAGGGCTCGAGCCGGAACCCGAAGGCCTTGGGGAACCAGTAGGCCAGGCCCGCGAAGAGCCCGAACACCACGCCGCCGATTATGGCGTTGTGGAAGTGGGCGACCAGGAAGAGGCTGTTGTGCAGCTCGAAGTCGGCCGGCGGGACAGCCAGAAGCACACCGGTCATGCCGCCGATGGCGAAGGTGACCATGAAGCCCACCGCCCACATCATCGGCACTTCGAAGCGCACCCGGCCCCGGTACATGGTGAACAGCCAGTTGAAGATCTTCGCTCCCGTGGGGATCGAGATCAGCATCGTCGTCACACCGAAGAAGGCGTTGACGTCACCGCCCGAGCCCATGGTGAAAAAGTGGTGCAGCCACACCAGGTACGAAGCGATCGTGATCACGACCGTGGCTGCCACCATCGAGGCGTAACCGAACAGCGGCTTGCCGCTGAACGTGGCCACGACTTCCGAATAGATCCCGAAGGCGGGCAGGATCAGGATGTAGACTTCCGGGTGACCCCACATCCAGATCAGGTTCACGTACATCATCGGGTCGCCGCCGAGGGTGTTCGTGAAGAAGTGCGTCCCGACGTACCGGTCCAGCGCCAGCAGGGCGAGAACTGCCGTCAGGATGGGAAAGCTGGCGACGATCAGGACGTTCGCGCAGAGCGCCGTCCAGGTGAAGACCGGCATCTTCATCAGCTTCATGCCCGGCGCTCTCATCTTAAGAATAGTGGTGATGAGGTTGACGCCCGACAGTAGTGTTCCGATGCCGGCGATCTGCAATGACCATATGTAGTAATCGACACCGACGTCAGGGCTGTAGGCGATCCCGGACAGCGGCGGATACGCGAGCCAGCCGGTGCGCGCGAACTCGCCGACGAACAACGAGATCATGACGAGCCCTGCGCCGGCAGCGGTCATCCAGAAGCTGAAGTTGTTCAGGAACGGGAAAGACACGTCCCGCGCCCCGATCTGCATGGGCACGACAAAGTTCATCAATCCCGTGACCAGGGGCATGGCCACGAAAAAGATCATGATCACGCCATGCGCAGTGAATATCTGGTCGTAGTGATGTGGCGGCAGGTAGCCGTGGTGAAGTCCGAAAGAAGTAGCCTGCTGCAGACGCATCATAAGGGCGTCTGCGAAACCGCGCAGCAGCATGACGATGCCCAGGATCGAATACATGATGCCGATTTTCTTGTGATCGACACTGGTGAACCACTCTTTCCAGAGGTAGCCCCAGAGCCGATAGCGCGTGATCAAGGCGAGGACGGTGAGCCCTATGGCGGCCACGCCAGCAAAGGTGCCCATGACGATTGGGACATCGAAAGGGATCGCGTCCCAGGTCAGCCGCCCGAAGACGAGCCGTTGTATATCCAAGTTGTTTGGCATCGGCTGAAGACCTCTGCTGGGTTGTCGGGTTCGGGTTCAGCGTGGGGCGCAGATGCGCCCACCGACCAAGCGCTGGAATGCGACGCGCTTGGACGAATCTACGGGGTCAAGGTTCGCCATCTGCATGGCCTGGCACGTCTGGCCCGGTTCGGCGCATTGCTCGACGATTGCGCCGTAGAGGCCGCGATCGACGCGCGCCCATGTCCGGACCGGTTCGTTGATGCTGGGCTTGGCGAGTCCGGCGTATGTCACGCGGTCGAGTCGCCCTGCTCCCGATTGAACAGTGGAGACCCAGCGGTCGAAATCCGCCACCTGCAGGCCCTCGACCCGGAAGTTCATGTCCGAGTATCCAGCGCCGCTGTAGTTCGATGAAAAACCCTTATAGACCCCGGGTTTGTTCAGGATAGCGTGCAGCTGCGTCTGCATTCCAGGCATTGCGTAAATCTGACCCGCCATTGCAGGGACGAAGAACGCGTTCATCACCGAACTTGCGGTGATCTTGAAGGTGACCGCGCGATTCACCGGCAGGACGAGCTCATTGACGGTCGCGACGCCCTGCTGCGGGTAGATGAACAGCCACTTCCAGTCGAGGGCGATGGCGTCGACCTCGAGCGGTTGGACAGCTGCGGCGGGACCGAGCGTGGACCGGTCGAGTGGGCGATAGGGATCCAACCGGTGCGCAGTGATCCAGGTGACCGTGCCCAGCACGACAATAATCGCAATCGGCGCGCCCCAGATGAGCACCTCGAGCCGGCCCGAATGCTCGAAACTCGGATCGTACTTGGCGTTTCGGTTTGAGGCCCGATACTTCCAGGCGAAGTAGAGGGTCGTGAAGATGACGGGTAAAATAATCAGAAGCATCAGACCGGTGGCGAAGAGGATCAGATCCCGCTCCTCCACCGCAAGACGTCCGGCCGGGTTGAGAACGTCCATCTTGCACCCGCCGAGTCCCGCAAGGCACAAGGCGGTCAGCGTGCCGGCAACGCGGCGCGTCCCAGGCGCCCGTTTGAGGTTCAGATCTTCGCGAGACTTGCGGGCACGCCAGAGATTCATGTTCAGCCGCGCCATCGCGCGCCCTCCGAAGTGGCGAATGAGTGGTGGCGCCAGCGATGTCGATCGCGGCGTCCTGTGTGGTCTTTGCCCTGAGTATTAGCAATCCGCCATCATACGCGAGTATGAGGACCTATTTACGAAGTTAGGGGCTTTGAATGTTTGTGCTCTAAATTGGATATCGCCACCAATGGAACACGGTTCACACTATATATAAGGCAGCTCGCCCCCTGGTCTGCTTCGATGCAAATCGGATGCATGCCCCGGGTTCTTTCGGAAGAGCGGCCAGGATGGGGATTATACCAGAGTATGGTGGTGGAGGCGCATCGGTCTGGGTACATCTCTTGGCCAGGCCCGGCGGGTCCGCGAGCACGGCTAGATACCTCGCAAAGAGAGATCTGGTGAAAACGTGCTCTACTGGCCGGGCCAATTCTCGCCGCGCCCTGGCGCGACCTCTGGAGGGATTTGGCCATGCGCGTGGGCTTGTTCGTGCCCTGCTATATCGACGCCTTCGAACCGGAGGTCGGGATCTCGACGCTCGAGCTGCTCGAACGGTTCGGCTGCGAGGTAGACTATCCGTTCGACCAGACCTGCTGTGGACAGCCGATGACGAACACCGGCTGTCACGCGGAAGCGGCCGCCACGGAGGCGTTGTTCGTGAAGAACTTTGCGCCCTACGACTACATCGTTGCCCCCTCGGGAAGCTGCGTCCATCAAGTTCGCGAGCACCTGACAGCCGTCGACCAGACGGAGGAGGTTCGCGCTGTCAGGGCCCGCACCTTCGAACTCACCGAGTTTCTGCACGATGTGTTGAAGGTCGATGCTTTTCCGTGGGCGGAATTCCCGCACAAAGTCGGCATCCACTACAACTGTAATTCTCTGCGCGGCATCGGCCTGGCGCAAGCCTCTGAACCCAACAAGCCCTTCTATTCAAAACCGCTGGAGCTCCTGAAGAAGGTGCGAGGTATCGAGTTCGTCCAGCCCTCGCGGTGGGACGAGTGCTGCGGCTTTGGCGGGACGTTCTGCGTCTTCGAGCCCGGCGTCTCGGCAAAGATGGGCTACGACAAGGTCTCGGATCACGCCAAGGCTGGCGCCGACTACATCGTCTCGGCCGACTCCTCCTGCCTGATGCACCAGAAGGGCTGCGCCGAGCGCATCGGCCTGCCCCTGCGCTTCATTCACATCGCCCGCATTCTGAACGGAGCCCGGCAATGAGCGGCCCTCCCGACAGTCACACCGTCATTGGCGGCCCCCGCGAGCCGCAGCCGAGGGGGGCGAAAGTTCGTCCTGGGTGGCCCATCGACCAGAGCGAGGCGGCGGATCGTTTCATCGCCGCCCCCCGCCACCTGCAGAACCACGACACGCGACTGTGGACGCTGCGTCAGAACCGCGATCGCATCGCCCATGGCATCGAAGAATGGGAAGAACTGCGCGAGCTCGCCTCGCAGATCAAGGAACACACGCTGGCCCATCTCGACCACTACCTTGAGATGTTCGAGGCAAACGCCAAGGCCAACGGAATCCATGTCCATTGGGCGGCTGACGCCGCCGAGCACAACCGCATCGTTCACCAGATTCTCGACGAGCACGGCGCCAGGAGCCTCATCAAGTCCAAGTCGATGCTCACCGAGGAGTGCGCCATGCGGCCCTACCTCGAGGGCTTCGGCATCGAGGTGATCGAGACCGATCTGGGCGAGCGCATCCAGCAGCTCGACGACGAGGACCCCAGCCACGTCGTCGTGCCGGCGGTCCACAAACTGCGCGCCGACGTCGCCGAGGTGTTCTCCAAGACAATCGGTACGGATCCGAATAACGACGACGTCCACTACTTGGCGGAACAGCAGAGGGAGACGACGCGCCCTCTGATCCTGCAGGCCGACGCCGGCATGACCGGATGCAATTTTGCGATCGCCGAGACCGGAACCTTCGTGGTGTGCACCAACGAGGGTAATGCGGACCTGTCAGCCAACGTGCCGCCGCTGCACATCGCCTCGATCGGTATCGAGAAGCTGATCCCCAGGATCGAGCATCTGGGCGTTTTCGTGCGCCTACTCTCGCGCAGCGCGCTGGGCACGCCGATCACGCAGTACACGTCGCATTTCCGCGCTCCGCGGGAGGGCGGCGAGATGCATGTGGTCCTGGTCGACAACGGCCGAAGCGAACGCCTCGGGATGGACGAGTTCTGGACCTCGCTCAAATGCATCCGTTGCGGCGCGTGCATGAACACCTGCCCGGTGTACCGGCGCAGCGGAGGACTCAGCTACGGCGCGACCTACTCCGGGCCGATCGGCATCATCCTCGATCCGACATTCAATCGGACGAAGTATTCGGCCCTGCCTTTCTCGTCGTCGTTGAACGGCTCATGCAGCAACGTCTGCCCGGTGAAGATCAACATCCACGAGCAGATCTTCGCCTGGCGCAGGGTCATGGCCGAGACGCATGAGATCCCACTCATGAAGCAGGCGATGATGAAGGCGGCGGGCGAGCTGCTATCCAGCCCGGCGCTCTACCGGGCGGCGGTATCGGGGGCGGACGCCGCCCTGCGGACCCTGCCAAAGTTCATCGTCTACAACCGATTGAATACCTGGACGCGCGCGCGAGAGATGCCCAAGGCGCCGGACCACACCTTCCACGACTGGTGGAAGGCCAACCGCGAGAAGACGGAGGTCCAGCCATGAGCGCGCGCGACGCCATCCTTGAGCGGATCCGAAGCCATCGCCCGTCTGGCGAGCACCCGCTGCCCGAGTCGCCGGACTTCACTCGACCTTCGGGAGACGTGCAGGCGAGGTTTGTCGAGAGGCTCGAGCGAATGGGCGGCGAGGTCCTGCCGCCCGACGGTTCGGGCGACATGCTCGCGCCGTTGCGGACCCGTCTCGCCGCAGCCGGACGTGTGTGCTCCGCCGCGCCGGAAATCGAAGGGAATGTCGACTTGGACGCAATCGCCCGGCCGCACGACCTCGCGGATGTCGACATATCGGTGGCGCGCGCGGCCTTCGGGGTCGCAGAGACCGGCTCGGTCCTCTTCACCGAGGCCGAACTACGCGTGAACGCCATGGCCTATCTGGCCCAGCACCTGGTCGTGCTCGTCGATCCCGCCGACATCGTCGAGAGCACTCAGCACGCCTACCGAAGCCCTCTGTTCCACCAGGCGCGCTACGTCGCCTGCCACAGCGGCCCCTCAGCGACAGCGGACATCGAAGGCGTGCTCATCCATGGCGCGCAGGGCGTGCGCTCGCTGACGGTCGTGTTCGTTCCGCGTTCCGATGCTTCGCTTCGCTAACCGAGGCAGCGCCGAGAAGCGGTTTAGGCCGCCATCGCGCGCCCACGGCCCAAGCGCTTTCGCGCGACGCCTCCCCACGCGTCGCGCACCTCCATCGGCGACCGCCCGGCCGCCTTGGCCCCCCTCGTCATACGAAGGTAGTGACTGCATTCAAGCTGGCGAGGGCCCACAAACTGGTCCGGTCATTTGGATGGAACGTCCAAGGATGCGCCGCCCCGGGGTGATTGCAATCGTCGACGACGAGGAGGAGGTGCGCCTCTCCACGCGGAACCTGCTGCGGTCTTACGGCGTGCAGGCCCTGGTCTTCGAATCCGCCGAGGCGTTCCTCGCTGGTGCGGATCTTGCCTGCATCGAGGGTCTGGTCACTGACTTCCGAATGCCCGGGATGAGCGGGGCCGATCTGATCGAGGCCGTGCGCGCTCGGGGGGCAAGCTTTCCGGTCGTCCTCATCTCGGCGCACGAGGTCGGGCCGCGGATCCTCGCGCGGCGCGACGTCGCCTTTCTGCACAAGCCCGTCGACCCGGACGATCTGATGCGCCGGCTGGGCCTGCTACCGCCGGCGCCCTGAACATCCTCGCGCGTCGCCCCAAGGAGACCAGGATGCCGTACGAGAGTGTGTTTACCAGCGCGATCGAGCGGCTGCACGCCGAGGGCGGGTACCGCGTCTTCGTGGACATCCTGCGCCACCGGGGAGCCTTCCCCCACGCGCGCTGCCTGCAGCACGACCCTGCCGGGCGCCCGATCGTGGTCTGGTGCTCCAACGACTACCTTGGCATGGGCCAGCACCCCAAGGTGATCGCCGCCATGGAAGAGGCCCTCCGCCATGTCGGGGCCGGCTCGGGCGGCACGCGCAACATCGGCGGCAACACGCACTATCACGTGGCCCTCGAGGCGGAACTGGCGGACCTGCACGGCAAGGCGGCGGCCCTCCTCTTCACCTCCGGCTATGTCGCCAACGAAACGACCTTGTCCACGCTGGGCAAGCTCCTGCCGGGTTGCGTGATCTTCTCAGACGAGCTCAACCACGCCTCGATGATCGCCGGAGTGAAGGGTTCAGGATGTGAAAAGCGGATCTTCCGCCACAACGACCTCGCCCATCTCGAGGCGTTGCTGGCCGCCGCGCCAGCCAATGCGCCCAAGCTCATCGCCTTCGAGAGCGTCTATTCGATGGAGGGCGATGTCGCACCGATCGCCGAGATCTGCGACCTCGCCGATCGCCACAACGCGATGACCTACCTGGATGAGGTTCATGCAGTGGGCATGTATGGGCCTCGCGGCGGCGGAATCTCGGACCGCGAGGGCCTGACCCATCGTCTGACGATCATCGAAGGCACGCTTGGCAAGGCGTTCGGGGTCATGGGCGGTTACATCGCCGGCGACGCCCTCCTGGTCGACGTGGTCCGTTCCTATGCGCCGGGCTTCATCTTCACGACTTCGCTTTCGCCGGTGCTGGTTGCCGGCGCATTGGCTAGCGTGCGTCACCTGAAGAAGTCGGACGCCGAACGTACGGCCCAACAGGCCACGGCTGCGAAGCTGAAGACCCTGCTGACGAAGGCAGGCTTCGACCTTCTGCCGTCGACCACCCACATCGTCCCGCTTCTCGTGGGAGACCCCGTAAAGGCCAAGACCATCAGCGACGCCCTGCTCGCCGACTACGGAATCTACGTCCAGCCGATCAACTATCCGACAGTCCCGCGCGGGACGGAGCGGCTGCGCTTCACTCCAGGGCCGCACCATACCGAAGAGATGATCGAGGCGCTGGTCGATGCGCTCGTCGAGATCCGCAGCCGCGAGGTCGCGCCACTGGCGATGGCGGCGTGAGGGTCGGGCCACCCCAGATCGGCGCTAGCGGTTTCGGCAGTCACGCGAAAGCACGCCGATCACAGGGGCCGACGATCGGTCAGCCTTGCGCAGGATTACCGGTCCGGCTCTCCAGGCAACCCAGCTTCCACGCTCGCCAGCAACCCCAGCGCCGACCAATCGAGATCGGCCCA
>JAFANN010000335.1 GCA_019232665.1 Caulobacteraceae bacterium
GGCGCATTCATCCACGACCGCGCCAGACCCGTGGGGGTGATGCGCAAAGTCCTCGACGTGAGCGGTCAGCAACGGCTCGGCTGGTCGCCGCCGACGCCGCTGGCGGATGGACTCGCGGTGGCCGTGGCCTGGTTCCGTGAGGCTCGCGGCCTCTAGAGCACGGCCCATTCAGGCGGAATCGCCTGAACGGGGTGAACGTGCCCTAGATTCAAAAGCTTGAGCGCGTTCTCATCGCAAAACCAGTTCCCAGTTTCGTGGAACGCGCACTACAGCTGCGTCCGCGGTTCGCCGGCGCCGGGCACGGCTCGCGGCTTCACCGTCAGGATCGAAGCCACGAGGACAAGCAGAACCGCCGTCGTGGCGAGGCTACCACCGAGACCTTGGTCGCCGCCGCTCCAGAGGGCGGGACCGCTAAGCTGGACCTGACCGATCAGCCCCTGCGGAGAGAAGCCGAGGCCGCCGAAGGCGGTCCATACCCAGATCAGATGCGTCGCCACCGACGCCGCGAGACCCCCGCTGCGCAAGGCCAGCAGGCCCAGAAGCAGGCCGGCGAGGAGGACGTTCAGGCCGCCGACGAGACCGTGGACGCCCGCCGCCACATGGAACGCCAGAAAGGCCGCGGCCGTGGCGACCAGTCCCGACCAGACGCCCCAGGAGGCGCAGAGGAGCGGCTGGATCCAGCCGCGGAAGAAGACTTCCTGCGCCACTGCGCCGAGCGCGGCGACGAGAATGGCTGCCAGGAGCGGACCGACGGGAAGGCGTGGCGGGCCCAGGATCATGCCGTTCGCCCCCGCTATGGTCGCTACGGCGGCGCAGGCGAAGACCGCCCCCAGACCGAGCGCGAGGCCGGCGATCACGCCGGCGGCGCCGTAGGTCTCCCGCGGCGAAAGCCGACGACCCTCGAGTCGCGTTCCGATGAAGGCCGCGAGCGCCAGGACTCCGAACAAGAGCGAGTCGGAAAAGACGTCTGGAACAACCGAAGCCGAGGCGCGACTAGCGAAAAGGAGGGCGCCCGGAACGACAAGGCCGATGGCCCCGACAAGAGCCGCCGGGGCGCGCCTGGGCGCGTTTCGGACCGCTGTGATCCAAGGATTCTCGGGATCAGTCGCGAACATGAACACCTCCGGCCGGACGCCCTGGCGGGCGCGTCCTGAACTCCCCGGCCTCGAAGGTGGAGGAGTCAGCGCAAATGCAGGACGCGTCAACTGTCGAGGTTGCGGCTGTTCGACAGCGTGTCACGCGGGCCACATGAGAGTGGCCAAGTACAGCCGCCCGGAGTTCGAACGAAAAGTCATGGTTTTGCGGTTGCTGGACCTCGCGGGGACGTCGTGGCGAAGGATCGGAGTTCTTTATGTCGAAGGAACGGCGCTGCCACTGCCCGCGATCAGCGGCGCCTCGGGCAAAGACGTCCGTGCAAGCTTTACAATAAATACCTACGGCATGAAGGGCGTCCGCGGCCCTTTCCGGCGAGTGGGAAGCCGCCGTCGGGCTGGCCACCAGAGAATCATCCGATCGGCCTGCCACAGCTCGATCGCGCGGGTGTCGGCGCGGTCGTTCACGGCGTTGATCGCCTCCGCGTCGGTTGCGCAGTCGATCTCCTCCGACCCCTCCGGTTCATCCCCTTGGACGAAGAAGCGGAGCGTGTAGAGCGGCACTGTTCGCCAACCTTCCCTCGTCGAGACCGGCCTAAACGGCGCCAGAGCGCACTTGTGTCCCAAACCGTCGAGTGGCTTGACGAACTTTGACACGTTGGCGGCGGCGCCACGTGGAGCCTTTGCGCGTGCGTCGGCGTGACCTTAAGTCTTGGCCGCAGCTGTTGCGTGGGACGAAGGCATGACCAGCGCGGGCGACGGACCGGTCGGGAAACCAGAGGAATCGCGGGTTCCCGGATCGCGAGCGTATCCGCCGGCCGCCTTCCGCGAGACGCGACTGCAGGTTCTCGAGGCCTTCATTCGCGCAAACCCGTTCGGCCAGCTGATCACCGCCGGGCCGGACGGCCTGCATGCCAGCGGGGCGCCGTTCGTCCTGCGTCGCGGCCAAGGTGGGTTAGCGCTTGAAGCGCACATTCCTCGCGTCAATCCGCATGCGGCGAGAGAAGGCACACAGGCTCTCGTCCTCTTCCAGGGGCCACACGCCTATGTGCGGCCCGCCTGGTACCCGGCAAAGACGCGCGACGGGCGTGTGGTGCCGACCTGGAACTACATCATGGTCCAAGCGCGCGGGACCCTGTCGCTTGTCGAGGACCCGACGTGGCTCAGCGGCCAGCTCGAGGAGCTCAGCGCCCAGCAGGAAGCCGCCTTCTCCGATCCCTGGTCACCGGCCGACGCTCCGCCGGATTACATCGAGCGCCTCTCGCGTGGGATCGTCGGTCTGCGTCTGGACCCGGTCGAGCTCACGGGGATCTGGAAGCTGAACCAAAACCACCCGCGCGAGAACAGGCGGGGTGTCATCAAGGGCCTAAGCGCCCTCGCCGATCCGGGCGCGCTGGCGATCGCGCAAGCGATGATCGACCTGGAGGGCGCCGACTGACCTGACCCCCGGGAACCCGAACCGCTCAGAAAGGCTTGGCGCAGACATGGATGCTTCGACAATCATCAGCATAAAGAAGTATCGCGCCGAGGAGGGGAAGTCGGTCGATCTTTCCAAGTGGGCGACCAGGGATGAGCCGGTCTGCGGCACGAGAGCTCAGCTGGACGGCGTGCTCGCCGCGCTCGTGAAGGCGACCGCGGACCTTCAGGGTCGGTTGTGGGCGTCGGACCAGTTTGCCGTGCTGGTGGTGCTCCAGGGGATGGACGCGTCAGGCAAGGACGGCGTGATCAAGCACGTGATGTCGGGGGTGAACCCGCAAGGCTGCCGAGTGACGAGCTTCAAGCAGCCGACCGCCGAGGAGCTCAAGCACGACTTCCTCTGGCGGGCCGCCGTGGCCCTGCCGCCTCGCGGCATGATCGGCCTGTTCAATCGCTCCTACTACGAGGAGGTGCTCATCGCGCGGGTCCACCCGACGATCCTGGAGGGGGAAGGAATCGACTCCCGAGGTAAGCCGAAACAGATCTGGGAGGACCGCTACCGCTCGATTCGCCATTTCGAAAACCATCTTCACAGCAACGACACACGGATTGTGAAGATCTATCTGCACCTGTCGAAAGAAGAGCAGCGCAAGCGGTTTCTCGCCCGTATCGACGAACCCGCCAAGAACTGGAAGTTGTCGACCAGCGATGTCGAAGAGCGCAAGTTCTGGGACGCCTATACGGAGGCCTACGCCCGCTGCATCGAAGAAACGACCACGCGCCACTGCCCCTGGTACATCGTCCCGGCGGACGACAAGGAGAGCGCACGCCTGATCGTCTCGCAGATCATCGTCGACACCCTCAAGGATCTCGACCTCAAGTGGCCAAAGTCGACGCCGCAGCACAGGGCTGAACTGCTCGAGGTCAAAAAGAGGCTGGAAGCGGATCGTTAGGGGCTCAGGTCCCACGCCTGGCGCGCTTCCTCTACCGCTGACAGTTTCGCCTCGAATGGCGTCCAGTCGTCCCGATCCGCGATCGCCGCCCACAGAGCCTCGACCTCATCGATGAGCATCTCCTGCGGTTCGTGGCGACCAAAATAGGGATGGGAGAGGCGCTCGGGCCGCTCGGGCTCACGCCGGGCGATGAGCTCGCGGAAGGCCGTGAAGTGCTCTCCCGAATAGAGTTGCGCACGCGGGCCGGCGAGAGCTCGGCCTTCCGAAGCGGCGCCGCAGAACCAGTCGAAGAAGAACGGCTCCCAGCGCAGGGGCTCCCCGCCCTCGGCGAGCGCCCTGAAGGCCGCGTTGGCGAGATCCACGTCCTCGTCCCACGACGCGCGCCTGAGCCCCAGGCGGTCGGCCATGGCGCGGGCGAGCTCCGCCCGATAGGCCCCGCCGAAGAGGTTGAGAGCGTCGACCAGAGGCTGGGCCTCGCCCACCAGGGTCAGGGCGCCCGCCAACTGGCGCAGGTTCCAGAACACCGCCTCGGGCTGGCGCCCGAAGCTGTAGAGGCCGCCATGATCGAAATAGGCGGCGACGAAGTTCGGATCGTTGCGCGGTAGGAAGCGCCACGGCCCATAGTCGAAGCTCTCTCCATTGATGTTCATGTTGTCGGTGTTGAGGACGCCATGGACGAAGCCGGCTGTCATCCACCCCGCGGTCAATCGCGCCGACCGGTGGACCACGGCGTCCAGCAGCGCCGCGCCCGGGTTCGGCGCGTCCAGCAGGTCCGGGAAATAGGTTTCCAGCACGTGGCGCAACAAGACCTCAATCAAGTCACGCCGGTCGAGTGCCGCGAAGCGCTGGAAGGTCCCAAAGCGGATATGGCTGAACGAAAGCCGGGTCAGCACCGCCGCCCGCGTGGGACTGGGCTCGTCGTTGCGCTCGAGCGCCTCGCCCGTCTCGTAGAGGGCGAAGGAGCGGGAGGTGGGGACGCCGAGCGCCTCCAGCATGGTCGTGGCTAGCACCTCGCGCAGGCCGCCCTTGAGCGTGAGGCGTCCATCGCCCGACCGGGACCACGGCGTCTGCCCAGAGCCCTTGGTCCCGAGGTCCAGGAGCCGGTCCGAGCCCGCCTCGCGAAGCTGGGCGAAGAGGAAGCCCCGCCCATCGCCAAGGTCCGGGTTGTAAACCCGGAACTGATGGCCGTGATAGCGCATGGCCAACGCCTGATCCTGATTGCGCGGCAGGGGCTCGAATGCCCAGAAGTGCGCCTTCCACTCCGCCTCGGTCAGCGCCTCCAGTCCCACCGTCGCCGCCGCCCGCAGGTTGAGGTAGCGCGGCTTGCAGGCGGGAAAGGCCGCCGGCCGCACGACGTCGGCGAAGTCCGGTCCGAGCGCCTGGAAGCGCGGGTCGGGGCGATAGGCGGCGGTGACCGGCATGCCGCGCAGGTAGGGCCGGCCGGGACCGGGCGGCAAGCCTTAGCTTAGCGACTTCAGCCGATAGAGCGCTTCCAAGGCCTCACGCGGGCTCATGCTGTCGGGATCGAGCGCGGCGAGCGCGGTTTCGGCTGGCGATGGACCGGTCGGCGCCGTCGGCGGGGCCGGGGCGGAGGCGAACAGGGGCAGTTCCTGGAGGCCGGCGTGGGAGACGGCTTCGCTCTCCAGGCGGCCGAGGACCTCGCGAGCGCGGGCGACGACCGGGCCGGGGACGCCCGCAAGCCGCGCGACCTGGACGCCATAGGAGCGGTCGGCGCAGCCGGGGCCGGCCTCGTGCAGGAAGATCAGCTCGCCGTTCCACTCCTTGGCCTTGAGCGAGAGGTTGGAGACGTGGGCCAGACGATCTTCGAGCGTCGCCAGCTCATGGTAGTGGGTCGCGAAGAGGGCGCGGCATCGATTGTGATCATGCAGGGCCTCGGCGCAGGCCCAGGCGATGGCGAGCCCGTCCCAGGTCGCCGTGCCCCGACCGATCTCGTCGAGGATGACGAAAGACCGGGCCGTAGCCTGGGTGAGGATGGCGGCCGTCTCGACCATCTCGGCCATGAAGGTCGAGCGGCCGCGCGCCAGGTCGTCGCCGGCGCCGACGCGGCTGAACAGGCGATCGACCACGCCCAGCCGCAGGGACTGCGCTGGGACGAACGCGCCGGTTTGGGCAAGGATGACCAGCAAGGCGTTCTGGCGCAGGAAGGTCGACTTGCCCGCCATGTTGGGTCCGGTGACCAGCGAAAGGCGGGGATGGGCCAGCCCCGATCCGTCCAAGGCGCAGTCGTTGGGCGTGAAAGCCGAGCCGGCGCGCCGAACGGACGCCTCCACCACCGGGTGGCGTGCGCCCCTGGCCTCGAAGACCAGCGAACGATCGACTACGGGTCGCACGGCGTTGGCCTCAGCCGCCCATTCGGCCAGTCCCGCCGCGACATCCAGGCGCGCGAGCCCCTCGGCGGCGGCGAGCACGGACGCGCCGGCGTCGACCGCCGCGACCCGCCAGGACTCGAAAACCTCGATCTCCAAGGCCAGCGCCTGATCTGCCGCCCGCGCGATACGCGCGTCCAGCTCCGAGAGCTCGACGGTGGTGAAGCGAACCTGGTTGGCGAGGGTCTGGCGATGGATGAAGGTCGCGGACAGCGGCGGCTTCATCAGCGGCTCGGCCTGCTTGGCGCTGGTCTCTACGAAGTAGCCGAGCACGGCGTTGTGGCGGATCCGCAGCGGAGCCCCACTTTCGGCCGCCAGCCGCGCCTCGAGGGCCACGATGACGCGGCGGCTGTCGTCGCGCAGCGCCCGCGCCTCGTCCAGAGCCGGCAGCACGCCTGCGGCGACGAAGCCGCCGTCGCGCGTCATCGCCGGGAGATCCGGCCCGAGCCCCGCCTCCAGGGCCTCGCGCAGCGTCTCGAGGGCCGGTTGGGCTTCGGGATCGAACGCCCACGCCGCATCCGCCACTTCCCGCGGGGCGGGATCGAGCGGATCCGCCTCGCCCGCGAGGCGGCGTGCGAGCGTCCCGGCCGCAGTCAAGGCGTCGCGAAGGCTTCCCAGATCACGCGGGCCGCCGCGTCCAAGGGCGAGACGCGAGAGGGCGCGGGACATGTCCCCAACCCCCTTGAGGCAGGCGCGCAAATCCTCGCGAAGGCGAGGACGGGCGAGCAGCCAGGCCACCCCGTCGAGGCGGGCGTCGATCGCCGCAGGGTCCGTCAGCGGCTGGGCGAGGCGTGCGGAAAGCAACCTCGCCCCGGCCGAGGTGATCGTGCGATCGATGGTCGCCAGCAGGGAGCCGTCGCGGCCGCCTGAAAGGGTGCGCTCGATCTCAAGGCTCGAGCGCGTCGCCGGATCGATCGCCAGGGCGTCACCCTCGCCGCGCCTGCGAGGCGCGCGGAGCACCGGCGCCCGCCCGGCCTGGGTCGTCTCGATGTGGGCCGCGAGCAGGCCTAGCGCCGAGACCTCCGCGCCAGTCAGGGCCCCAAAGCCGTCCAGAGTAGCGACCCGGTAGAGGCGCATCAGCCGGGCCTGGGAAGCGGCCGGTTCAGCGAGCGCGCCCGCAACCGGAGCCAGGGCGCCGCCGGCGATTTCGAGCGCGGCGCGCACGATCGGGTCCGCGAGGAGACGGTCGGGCGTCACCGTCTCTCTTGGGCGGAGCGCGCCAAGGATCGCCGCCAGCCCCTCTGGCGTCGTGGCGTGGCACTCCACTTCGCCCGTGGAGAGATCGGCGCTGGCCACCGCCGCTCCGCCGGCGCGCACCGCCACGGCGGCGAGTCGATTGGCGTCGCGCGCGTCCAGAAGGCCGTCCTCGGTCAGGGTGCCAGGCGTGACCACGCGGACGAGTTCCCGGCGGACGACGGACTTTGCGCCGCGTTTGCGGGCCGCGGCCGGGTCTTCCATCTGCTCGCAGACCGCGACCTGGAAGCCGGCGCGGATCAGCTTGGCGAGATAGGCCTCGGCGGCATGCACCGGCACGCCGGCCATCGGGATCGGCTTGCCCGCATGCGTGCCGCGGTGGGTGAGGGCGATGCCGATCGCTTCTGCGGCCAGGGCGGCGTCGTCGAAGAAGAGCTCGTAGAAGTCGCCCATCCGGAAGAACACGAGCGCGCCGGGCGCCTTCGCCTTGGCCTCGAAAAACTGCGCCATCACCGGCGTCGCGCCGGCGGCGTCGACCGGCTCTGGAGGGGCGAGGACGGGGGCGTTCATCCGCGCCAGGGTAAGCCGCCTGAGCCGAGTCGGGTAAGCCCGGGGATATAGGCGGGATCATCGCCGGAGACGGATTCGCTTCCGCCATCCGGGCGCATCGAGTGCACTGACGGGATGATTCGGCTCGGCCGGCCGGCAGTTTCGCCGAAACTTACGAATGCTTAAAAAATATGCAGTACGGACGGAGAGTCTGATCTCCCCCGTGCTGCGACGAGCCGTCTCAGGGTTGATGACAGTCCTGCGACGGTCTGCCGCCTGCCCCAGCTTGAGGCACGGGTACAACCTCGATGTCTATGGAACGTCTCGCCGCTTACAACATCCTGCCCGCTGGCCCGGGCGACGCCGCAGCTCTGGCTCGCGTCCACGTTCGATCGTGGCGCGAGACTTATGCCGGTCTGCTTCCGGGCGCCTTCCTCGCCCAGATGAATCCCGGGGTCTACGCGCGCCGTTGGCGTCGTCAGCTTATGGCGGCGGATTCGTCGGAGTTGATCCTTTGCGCCGAAGGCGCGGGGGGACTGGTCGGCTACTGCGGCGCTTCGGAGCGCGCGGGTGGCGCGGAGGTGTCGACCCTCTATGTCATCCGGCCTGCACAGCGTCGCGGCGTCGGCAAGCGCTTGCTCTCCTCCGCCGCCAAGGTGATGGCCGCGCGCGGCGCTCCGTCGCTGCACCTGTGGGTGCTCAACGACAACACCAGGGCCCGGGCTTTCTACGAGCACCTTGGCGGCTTCCCCGTCGAGGAGCGGCGCGTGAGCGGCTGGGACGGCGCGTATCGCGAAACGGCGTACAGCTGGCCCGATATCCGCACCCTGGCGGCGGCCTGCGAGAGCGCCTGAGCGCTTCCCGGACGGCGGCTCCGCACCCTGGAGTCGAGAGCGAATCAGCTTTTCGGACGATACCGTCCGAGCAGGGTTTGCTCTAGTTTGGGGCTTTCGCCGCCAATCGCCGGGTCGCCATGGACACCGTTTCGACTGAGATTCCCGCCCGCCATCATCGCGCCGGCCGGGGAAAGATCTTCGATTCCATCCTCGACACGATCGGCGATACCCCGCTGATTCGCCTTCCGCGCCTGAGCGCCGCGCTCAAGCCGAAGGGTGAGGTGCTCGCCAAGCTCGAGTTCTTCAATCCTCTGGCCTCGGTGAAGGACCGCATCGGGCTGGCCATGATCGAGGCGCTGGAGGTCCAGGGACGGATCGGGCCGGGCACCACGATCGTGGAGCCCACCAGCGGCAACACCGGCATCGCCCTGGCCTTTGTGGCCGCCGCCAAGGGCCTTTCGCTGATCCTGGTGATGCCCGAGAGCATGTCGATCGAGCGGCGCAAGATGTTGCTGCTCCTGGGCGCCCGAGTCGAGCTGACGCCCGCCGAGCGGGGCATGGCCGGGTCCATGGCCCGCGCCCGGGAAATCCTGGACGAGATTCCGGGCGCGGTGATGCCCCAGCAGTTCGAGAACCGGGCGAATCCGGCGATCCACCGCGTCACCACCGCCGAGGAGATCTGGAACGACACCGCCGGCAAGGTGGATGTCGTGATCAGCGGCGTCGGCACGGCAGGCACGATCACCGGCGTCGGCCAGGTCCTCAAGGCGCGCAAGCCATCCGTGCGGATGGTGGCTGTCGAGCCCAGCGGCTCGCCGGTGCTCTCTGGAGGTCAGCCCGGGCCGCACAAGATCCAGGGACTGGGGGCAGGCTTCGTCCCGGCCATCCTCGATCGTGGCGTCATGGATGAAGTGATCCAGGTCTCGAACGAGGACAGCTTCGCCATGGCCCGCCGCTGCGCCAAGGAGGAGGGCGTCCCTGTCGGGATCTCCTCGGGCGCCGCGCTCGTCGCCGCCTTCGACGTCGCCTCTCGGCCCGAGATGGCCGGCAAGATGGTCGTCACCATCATCCCGAGCTTCGCCGAGCGGTATCTGTCGACGCCGCTTTTCGAGGGGCTGTGACGGCCAGCCGCGACGCTGAACCATCGGCCACCGACGTCTACGGCCCGGCCAAGCGCTCGGAGGTCATGCGCGCGGTCAAGGGCCGCGGAACTTCGCCCGAACTGGTCGTGCGCCGCCTCGTCTGGTCGCTGGGCGGTCGCTACAGACTCAACCGAGCGGATCTGCCGGGAAAGCCGGACATCGTCCTGCCCGGTCGACGGCTGGCGATCTTCGTCCACGGCTGCTTCTGGCACGGGCACGATTGCGCCCGGGGCGCGCGCGTTCCCAAGACCAACCAACCCTATTGGACCGCGAAGATCGAGCGCAACCGCGCCCGCGACGCCCGCGCCCGCGAAGCCCTCGCCGCCGCCGGGTGGCGCGTCGAGACCGTCTGGGAGTGCGAACTGAAGGACCGCACCGCGCTGGAGGCGCGCGTCAAGGCGTGGCTCAATTCGTTGGCGACCGACGTCTAGCCAACCGTAAGCACCACCTTGCCGAGGTGATCGCCGTCGAGCCAGGCGTGGGCGTCGGCTGCATTGGCGAGGGGGAAGGTGCGCTCGACGATGGCCTTGACCTTGCCGGCGGCGATCCACGGCCAGACCACCCGCTCGACCTCGGACGCGAGACGGGCCTTCTCGTCGGCGGACCGCGGACGAAGCGTCGAGCCGGTGATCGACAGGCGCTTCTGCATCAGGCGATGGATCTGCAACTCGACCGTCCCGCCGCCGAGCGCGGCGATGTGGACGAGGCGGCCGCCGGCGTTCAGGGCGTCCAGGTTCTTGGGGAAATAGGTTCCGGCGACCATGTCGAGAATGACGTCGACGCCCCCGTTCGCCTCGGCGACCTGAGCGAAATCCTCGGCCGTGGCGTCCACGGCGATGTCGGCGCCGAGGGCCTTGGCCTGAGCGGCCTTGTCGGCTCCCCGCGCCGTGGCGATTACCCGCGCGCCGGCGGCCTTGGCCATCTGGATCGCGGTCACCCCGATCCCGGAGGTGGCTCCATGGACCATCAGCGTCTCGCCGGATTTGAGGGCGCCGTGCTCGAAGACGTTGGCGTAGACGGTGAAGACCGTCTCCGGCAGCCCCGCCGCCTCGATGAGCGAGAGTCCCGCCGGGATCGGCAGGGCGTGGCGCGCGTCGCAGACGGCGAACTGGGCGTAGCCTCCGCCGCCGAGCAGGGCGCAGACGCGGTCGCCCTCGCGCCAGCGTCCGGCGCCTTTGACCACCTCGCCGGCAATCTCGAGGCCCAAGGTGGACGGCGCGCCGGGTGGGGGGGGATAAAACCCCTGGCGTTGGATGAGGTCCGGCCGGTTGACGCCGGCGGCCTCGACCCGGACCAGGATCTGTCCCTCGGCAGGCTCAGGGGTGGCGATCCGCCCAAGCCGCAGCGCCTGCGCAGGCCCCTTTCCGCCTTCGATCTCCACCGCGTCCATTTGCGCCTGGGTCATCGGATCTCCTGCCAAGGTTGCGCGCGCGCTCCGGCGAGGTCAGATAGCGGCTGCGGACAACGACGGCAAAGGAGGCCGTGTGAGCGAGGAACCTGCTGAAGCCAGGCGGGTGCGGGGTCAACTGCTGATCGACCTCGGCCGCGAGGACCTCGACCTC
>JAFANN010000046.1 GCA_019232665.1 Caulobacteraceae bacterium
CAGAAGCACGCTTTGCCCCGCGCGCGCCATCACGGCCGCCAGGGCCGAGCCGCCGATGCCGCCGCCGACAATGATCACGTCATAGGTCTGCACGTCCGCGGGCCTCCGTCTTCCGCCGGGCACGATTGTCAGCCCTCCGTCGGGGAAGCCTAGTCCCCGACAGAAGACGCACGGAGGCCGTGAATCTACGCGATTGTCATGTTTATCCCGAGATGAATTTTTGTAAATCGAAGTGATCGACACCCAACGACTCCCTTCTCCCCTTGCGGGAGAAGGTGTCCGCCAAGGGCGGACGGATGAGGGGTCCCCCCTACTGTCCGCAGTAGCGGGGCCGCACCTAAAGCGGACAGGAGCGTCGACCCCTCATCCGACCTCGCTTCGCGGCGCCACCTTCTCCCGCAAGGGGAGAAGGGCGATTTAAGCTCGGCGGGGCCAGAGGAAATACTAGAGTCTAACGTCCGAGCACCGGTCGCGTCGTCAGGCAGACCGGCCAGGGCTTGTGGCCGGTGCGTCCGAGGCGGAAGGTTCGCGCGACAGGCAGACCGAAGGGCTCAGGCGATGGGCGCGCTTCTCGACGATCGGGCGATCGCGCAGCGGATCCTCGATCACATCGACAATCAGACGACCGACCTTGGCGAGAGCTGCTGGCGCGAACCGGTGGAGAACTACCGCTCGCCGGAGCGGCTGGAGCTCGAGCTCGAGCGCGCGTTCCGGACGACGCCGACGCCCTTGTGCCCCTCCGCCGCCCTGCCCACTCCGGGGTCCTACCTGGCGCGTGATGCGGCGGGCGTCCCCCTCCTGGCTGTCCGGGGCGCCGATGGCGTGGCGCGGGTGTTCCGCAACGCCTGCCGTCACCGCGGGACGCAGCTCGCCTGCGGCCACGGGCGCGAGAAGGCCTTCGTCTGCCGCTATCATGGCTGGGCGTATGGCCTCGACGGCGCGCTGCGGAATGTTCCCCACGATTATGGTTTCCCCGAGCTCGACAAGACGACACACGGGCTCGTTCCCGTGCGGACCGAAGAACGGTCGGGCATCGTGTTCGTCACGCAGCAACCGACGACTGACGCCCCACAGCCGATCGACGCGCCCGACGGTCTGCTGGGGCCAGAACTACAGCTGATCGCGATGAACGAGTCGGTGACGGAGGCGAACTGGAAGATCGTCGCCGAAGGGTTCCTGGAGGGCTACCACATCTTCTCTACGCACCGCGAAAGCTTCTATCCGGTGCAGTTCGACAACCTCAACGTCATCGAGCGTTTCGGCCGCAACAGCCGCGTGACCTTCCCCTACCGCAACATCCAGAAGCTGCGGACCGTCGAGCCCGAGCAAAGGCGGGTCGCCGGCACGCTGACCCACGTCTATCACTTCTTCCCCAACGTGATCGTGGCCACCTTCCCCAAGCGGATGGTGATGACGGTGCTCGAACCGCAGGGGATCAGCGCGACGCGCACGGTCAACTACACCCTGGCCGCAGAGGTCACGCTCGCAACGGACAAGGAGGGGGTCGAACGCGACGCCGGCTTCGTCAATCGCGGGGCGAGGGAGGACCGGGACGTCGTGGAATCGATCCAGCGCGGCATGGCCAGCGGGGCCAACGAGGTCTTCGAGTTCGGCCGCTTCGAGGCTGCGATCGTCCATTTCCACCGCAACCTGGACGAGGCGATCGCAGTCGGGGCGTGAACGCGCTCACCCGATGCGGGCGCGGATCTCGTCGCGGGCCTTGTAGAGGCGCCAGAAAGCGTCGGCGATCGCGGCGCCTTCGATGGTCGGCAGGGCGGGGTTGTCGGGCGCGGTTCCCTTGACCACGCCGGCGATGGTCACCTCGCCGACGTAGACGCCATCGTTCTTCAGCCGCGTCGAAAGCAAGCCCACCAGCTTCGCCTTGGCGGCGTTGGCGAGCGGCACGCCCACCTCGCCCAGAGAGATGGCGAAGGCGTCGATCATCGGGTTGAGTTCGCCGAACGCGCCATTGGTGACCAGGATGGCGCCGTCGCCCGCCGCCTTCAGGTCGGGCAGCGCCTCCTGCACCGCGCCAACCAGGCCGACCAGGGCCACGTCGAACAAGCCCCGCAACCGCGTGGGATCGACGGCGAGCAGGTCGCCCAGGCCTGCGCCGCTGATGGCGTTCCAGTGGAGGACTCCAATGGGGCCAAGCGCCGCGCGCGCCTTGGAGATGGCGCCGCGGATCGAGGCCGCATCACCGGCGTCGGCCGGGAAGGCGCCGGCGGTTATCCCCTGGGCCTTCATCGCCTCGACGCCGGCGGCGAGCTTTGCGGGGTTACGCGCGACCAGCGCCACCGAAAAGCCTTCCGCGCCGAACTTCTCGGCCACCGAGGTCGATACGCCTGGACCGTAGCCGACAACGACGATCGTCTTGGGCATGGCGGACCGCCTAGGCGGCCACCGTCTCGCGCAGGGCGAGCGGCGTGTAGGGGACCTTCTCGCCCTTGGCGTTCTTGGGCTGGGTGAGCACGTGCTTGCGCGGATCGAGCGCGGTGCGGAGGCTGGCGATTTCCAGCTGGTAGCCGTCCGGGTCCGTGAAATACATCGACCGGATCCAGATGTCGGGGTCGTTTGGATCCTCGCACGATGGGCGTTCGAGCCCGTGATAGATGGTCCGGACCTCCAGCTTCCGCTCGTCGCGCAAGTAGGCCAGGGCGCCGTCGAAGTCTTCGTCGTCGACGCAGAAGGCGAGATGGCTCGCTCTGCCGCCGAGGCTCTTCTTTCCCGGCTCCGGCGGGAACCACATGTACGACATCATCCCGCCGTTCCCCATGTCGTGGAAGCTGTGCTGGCCGCCGCCGGGCAGGTCGATCAGCATCAACAGCGGCATCCCGAGAACTTCCTCGAGGAACTTCGTGGAAGCGTGCATGTCCGAGCAGATGTGAGCCGAATGGCTGACGTTGTGGAACGGAATCTTGAGTGCCGAGGCCATCGTTTCCTTCCTTCTCGACTGCAGTCCAGCTTCCGGCGCGACATCGGTGGTCCGGCGTCGATCTCATTGAGATCGTTTTCGAGCCCCTGCGCAAGACGAGGCGAAGGAGGGTCGGATCCGCACCCGCCTCACTGGGCGGCGTAGCCCCCGTCGACGACCACTTCGGAGCCGGTCATCTGGTCGCTCCGATCGAAGAGGTCCCTTCTTGACCTTGGCGAAGTGGCCGCGAGGCGGCAACGGTTCCGCTCCCCGACGACCAACAACCTAGATCCCGTTGGGGCGATCGTCTGGTTGCCGCGTTCTAAAAAAGCGTTGTCATTGTCGGTCGACCGGAGGCGTCCCCGTGACCGAGCCCCAGGAAGTGACTGGACCGGACCTTTTCGCAGGCGTGCCAGCCTCGGATCTCCCCGAGAGCGGCAAGCTGGTGGGCCGGGTCGGCGACGAAGAGGTCCTCGTCGCCCGCATCGGCGGGGCGCTCTTCGCGGTCGGCGCCCACTGCACCCACTATCAGGGGCCATTGGGCGAGGGTCTGATCGTCGGCGACACGGTCCGGTGCCCCTGGCACCACGCCCGCTTCTGCCTGCGGACGGGGGAGGCGCTCGCCGCTCCGGCGATCGATCCGCTCAAGCGCTGGTCGGTCCGCGAGGCCGACGGTGTAATTCGCGTCGAAACGGAAGCCTCCACAGCGTCGACGAGAGCTCCCGAAGTGCGGGGCGGCGCGCGCCGCGTGGTCATCGTCGGCGGCGGCGCCGCGGGCTTCGCGGCGGCGGAGATGCTGCGCCGGAAGGGCTTCGACGGCTCCGTGACGATGCTCAGTTCGGATTTCGACGCGCCTTACGACCGGCCCAACTGCTCCAAGGACTATCTCGCCGGCGAGGCTCCGGCGGAGTGGATGCCGCTCCGCGCCGGCGACTGGTACGCCGACAACGACATCGACCTGCGCCTCGATGCGGAGGTTTCGGCGCTCGACCTCGCCGAGAGGACCGTTTCGCTGAAGGACGGGCAGCCGTTCGGATACGACGCCTTGCTCATCGCGACCGGCGCCGAACCCGTGCGTCTGCCGATCGAAGGCTTTGCGCGACCTGACGTCTACGTGTTGCGGACCCTGCAAGACGCGGACGCGATCGTTGCGGCCGCCGGGCGGGGCCGGCGTGTCGCCGTCGTGGGGGCCAGCTTCATCGGCCTGGAGGTCGCCGCGGCCCTGCGCAGCCGCGGCCTCGAGGTCCACGTGGCCGCGCCCGAGGCCGTGCCGCTGGCGCGGGTGATGGGGGAGGATATCGGCCAATGGGTCCGCGGGCTGCATGAAAAGGCGGGCGTCGTCTTCCATCTCGGTCAAGGCGTTCGCCGGTGGGGCGACGCGAAGCTGACGCTCGACGATGGCGAGATCATCGAGGCGGATCTGCTCGTGCTGGGCGTGGGCGTCAGGCCCCGGACACAGGTGGCGGAAGCGGCGGGGCTCAAGATCGACCGCGGGATCCTGGTCGATGAGCGGCTGCAAGCTAGCGCTCCGGGCGTCTACGCCGCCGGCGACGTGGCCCGTTATCCGGATCCCCACACAGGCGCAGCCATCCGCGTCGAGCACTGGGTCCACGCCGAGCGCCAGGGCCAGCATGTCGCGCGGACGATCCTCGGCGACGAGGCGCCGTTCACCGATCCGCCGTTCTTCTGGAGCGCCCACCAGGACGTATCCATCCGCTACGTCGGCCACGCCGAGACGTTCGACCGCCCGACCGTGGACGGCTCGCTCGAGCGCCAGGACGCCGAAGTGCGGTTCCTGCGCGCCGGCCGCCTGGACGCGCTCGCGACCGTGGGCCGCGACCTGCGCTCACTCGAGACCGGCGTCGAACTTGAGCGGTAGCACGGCTACCCTTGGTCCGCCGGCGTCTGAGGCTGTGAAGTTTTCGGTAGGTTTGCGAGACGAGTGATTTCCTTCTCCCCTTGCGGGAGAAGGTGGCCCGCTAAGCGGGTCAGATGAGGGGTCGACGCGCCTCTCCGCTCGAGTGGGGTCTGCTGCGGCGTAAGAAAATTGGCCACGGACCTCACAGACCTCACGGACGAGAGCTGGATTTCTATTGCGCCTGCGTCGCAGATTATTCTGCTCGTATGTCGAGACCGAAGGGGTAAACCGTCCGTGAGGTCTGTGAGGTCCGTGGCAAAATTCAAACGAGCGCGCCGGACGCCGCCAACCGGCGAGATACGTCGACCCCCCATCCGGCCCTTCGGCGTCCACCTCCTCCCGCAGGGGGAGAAGGGTTTATTCAGTCTGCCCTACGAATTCCGATTAATTCACAGTCTCTCAGCCGGCCCTCGTCTTGTTTTCTTCTGAATTCGCAGAAAAAGGAAGAAGAAGAGCCGGCGAGACGCCGGCGGACCGAAGGTTTAGCAAGGGGAGGACCTATGCCGGATCTCGCCCGACTATTGGCCGACGACCTCGCCGAGGAGCGGTCGCTCGTCGCTGGCTCGGCCGGGTACGCCGCCCTCCGGGCGAGGGATGCGGTTAGGCGCGAGCAGGTCAAGGCCTTGCTGAGCGAGCATGCCGAACTCGCTGCCGACAAGCTGTATGCGGCCGCATGGATCCTCAATCACGGGGACACCGTCGAGGAAGCTCGAACGGCGCACGAGCTGGCAATGCGGGCGGCGATCCAGGGATACGCGCCTGCCAAGTGGCTGGCGGCGGCCTCGCTCGACCGGTCGCTGATGTATTCGGGACGACCCCAGCGCTACGGCACGAACATCGTGCCCGACGGCGCTGGCTATCGGCTGTGGGACGTGGAACCCGAAACCACCGACGCCGAGCGGGCGGAGTGGAACGTCCCATCGCTGGAGGAAATGCGTGAGCGGGCGGCTCGGCTCTCCTCTCGAACACCCCAGCCTCCGCTAGAGGCCGCGCCCGAGTGGCTTCTGGCCGCAATCCACCGCTGGAACGCTGCGGAGTGACTTCGCGCTCACTTCTCCTCGGTCCTCCGGCGTCCGGTCGACCCTTCTGGCTTGGCCGCGGCGGCGTGGGGCGGGGCGACGCCGACGACCAGGAACTCCGCCGGCTCGGTCGCGCTCGCGTTGCGGCAGATCACGTGGTGCGCGCCGGGCTTTTCGGTCCAGCTGTCCCCGACCCCGTAGGTGCGCAGGGGCTCGCCTTCGACCTGGCTCTCGATGCGGCCGCGCAGGACGTAGGCGATCAGGAATCCGTCGTGCCAGTGCGCCGGTGACGCCTCGCCGGGCGCATAGGATATGCGCTCGGCGGACATCACCAGCCCAGGTGCGTTCGGCAGGGGCGACGCCTGCACGGGCGTGACGGTTGCTCCGGCCAACGCCGGCGTCGCCAGCGCGCTCAGTCCGAGGCAGGCGATCAGGAGCGGGATGCGGCGAGCGCTCACGACGTCTTCTCCTCGGCATGGATGCGGGCGGCGAGATCGCGGTGGTTCGGCCCCAGCTTGGCGACGATCCGCCCCTGCTGGTCGATCAGGACGACGGTCGGGACGTCCCGGACGCCGAAGGCGCGGAACAGGCGGCCGCTGGCGTCGAGAGTGAGCGGGATCTTCGTTCCCGTGCTCTTCCGGTACTCCTGAAGGTCGTCCGCGTTCGCCCAGAGCCCCGAGGACACTCCGAGCCAGCGGACCTGGTCCTGCGCGGCCAGGCCGTTGACGGTTTCACGCATCCGCCGGCAGTCCTCGGAGGCCGCGGGGCGGCTCTTGGCGAGGTAGGATTCGCACCAGGGCGAGAAGAACACCAGGGCGCGCAACCGGCCGCCGTGATCTGGTCCGTCGAGGCTGACGGCTTGGCCGTCCATGGTCGTGGCGGAAAGATCGTGTGGCCTGTCGCCGACAGCGAAGACCGGGTCCGCGGCGGCCTTGCGCCCTGCGATGTCGGCGCCACGCTCCCGGAGGGCCGCATCGAAAGCCTGGTGCAGGCGCTCGTCCTCGAGATGTCCCACATAGAGAACCCGGCCATCGCGACCGATCACGACGTGCTGAGGCGTCACGCGCAGATTCAGCGCCGAAGCGAGGGCGCCGTCGTCGATGACGATCGGCATGCGCAGGCCGAACTGCTCGCGGTAGGCCCGGACCCTCGCCTCGGTGTCGTTGAAGCCGGTGTTGACCGCGATGACGGTCATCTTGTCGCCGAGCGTCTCGTAATCCTTCTCGAACGCCGGCATCTGCTGGCGGCACGGCACGCACCAGGTCGCCCAGAACTTCAGATACACGGGCTTGCGCCCGTAGAGCTTCGCCAGATCGACCGTTTGTCCGTCGATCGTGTGCGCTACGACGGCCGGCGCCGCCTGGCCCAGGAGGGCCCGTCCCGCGTCTTCGGCGCGTTCCTGCCCGCTGCCCGGGGCGGCGTCGCCCGAAATCCTGGTCGCAGCCACGGCCGTTTGAACGAAGGGCATAGGCGCCTTGTCCGCAGGCGTCGCACTCTGGCGCTCGCAAGCGCCGGTCGTGAGAAGCAGGGCGAGGAGCCAAGCCTTGCGCATCAAACCACCTCATCTCGAGCCGGGACAGGGTAGGAGGACATTGGACCTCTAGCGAGAACCAATTCGAACGAACATCAGGGCGTCAATTCTTGGTTTTCAGCGATCGGGTCGAGGAAGGCGTCGACTGGATCGCCGGCATCCTGAGCTAGCGGCTCTCACTGCATTCCAGGCGCCGGCGAGCCGTCGGACCAATGCTTCACCGGCACCATCAGCACGCTCAGCGATTCCGGAGAGTCCAGGAATTGCGGATTGAGCATCGGCGGCGCGCCGGGAAGGTCCGCGCCCCACTCCGCGGCGCTCGCCTTCGGGAAATAGAACATCAGATGCGGGACCCAATGGCCCGCGGCGTCATTCAGATAGCCCTGTTTCGACATCATGTAGGTGAGCGCGCCCGCCTCGAGCGGAGGCAGCGTATGTTTGTCGATGCCGTCCCGGGTCGCGGCGATGATTTCCGCCTTCGAGCGCCCGGCCAACACAAGCTCCGTACGCTTGATCGTGTAGGGCAAAATCGATCGTACAGCCGGCGGGTTGAAGCACAGCGGTCCGCGCATGCGGGGATTCCAGAACCCTGGAAAGTCGTATTGCGACATCCACGCCCGCTCTACTGCGCAGACAAAGCCGTTGCTGCCGGTGACCGCCGTTTCGTAGCCGCGAGGCGTGAGCACCAACACGGTCGCCTTCTCGGAGATGGACGGCGGCGCCGCGCTCTTCGCCATGGCGATCTCGGCCGAACGATCCATCAGGTACTGATCCAGCGGCGCCATCGTAGGGTAGTCCGCCGCCTTCGCGACAGACGCGCTGAGCAAAGCCGCGCCCAATAGAGCGGCGTGTCCCCATCTCGACACGCGGCAATCGCTCGTCTTTTCGCCCCTCATTGGCTCCTCCCTCGGCTATCCAGTTGGGCGGCGCGAGCTGGCCGCGCTCCCCGTTCCTAAGACGATGGATCCGGTGGAATCCCGACACGAGGGCTTCGCCAGGGTATGACGAGAGCGCCTTCGTGGCTGGCCACAGCGGGGAACGAGCCCGATGGCCGGGATCTCAGCCTATCCCACCGGACCTGACGCTCGTCGATGTCGCGCGACCGTTGGCGCCCCTCCTGAACGGTTGGTTGGAGCTTGGATACCGGTCGTCGAACGGCCCGTGCAGGCTTTCGAAGCCCTGGTTAGATCACGTCCTGACGAGCCCAGCCGGCTGATCGACAACCGGAGGCGCCGTTGAAGATGAGATCTCACGAGATCTCTCGCGCACGGAGAAGACGTCATGTTGAGGTTCAGTAAAATCCTTGCCACGTCCGTCGTCGCGGCCGCCACCCTGGTCACCGGCGCCGCCATGGCGAACCCCGTCAACGTCGTCGGGCGGGACACTCCCGTGCGGGTGGTCGTCACCTATGGCGACCTCAACCTGGGGACGGACGAGGGTGTCCGCACCTTGCGTCAGCGTCTCAATTGGGCCGTCAGGTACGTCGAAGGATGGACCGACAAGCGAGACCTGAAAGCCCAGGCGGTTTGTCAAAGGGATCATCGCCACGCCATGCAGATGGCGGACGCCATTGTCGCGGCGCAGCGCAACAACCTCGCCTTCGCAGGCCCGACCGTGCTTGACCTCGGTTGATCCGTTCGGCAACGGCCAAGCCGGTTTCAGCCCGGAGGCGATTTCGCCTCCGGGCTTCGTCGTTTCGGCCGCCCCGCTCTTTCCAGTCATCCCGGGCCGTAGCGAGCGGAGCGAAGCGAGGACCCGGGACCCAGGACGGATGAAATTGGGGCGTCACCGCCCCGCGAGCGCCTTGGCGGCGGGCAGGTAGCTGCGCCCGATCCGCAGCTGTCGACCGTCGGGGAGCAGGGCCTGCCAGGTGCTCAGCCCATCGTGGCGCAGGCCGGCGATGAAGTCGCGGCGGACGATGGTCGAGCGATGCAGGCGGATGAACATCGCCGGATCCAGCTTCCGCTCCAGGTCCGAGATCGTCTGGTGGATGAGATAGCTTCGCGAGCCGACGTGCAGGCGCATGTAGTCGCGTTCGGCCTCGATCACGTCGATCCGCGCGGTGAGCACGCGGACCATCTCGGACCGGTGGGGCGCCCAGATCTCTTCCAGCCACTTCGAAGGCTCCGCCGGCAGCGGCGCATGCGGCAGCGCCGCGGACTCCCGCGCCCGGCCGATGGCCTTGGCCAGCCGCTCGGGGCTGACCGGCTTGAGGAGATAGTCGGTCGCCGAGACGTCGAAGGCGGCGACGGCGTAGGAGTCGAACGCCGTGCAGAAGACGACTGCCGGGCGCGGACTTCGGCCCTGAATCGCCCGCGCGACCGCCATGCCGTCGAGGCCGGGCATGGAGATGTCCAGCAGGATGAGGTCCGGCGAAAGGGCCTCGACGAGACGCAGGGCCGAAGCCCCGTCGCTCGCCGTGCCCACGAGAGAGACGCCCTCCTGGTCCGCGCACAGGATCTGCATGCGCTCCACCGCCAGGGGTTCGTCATCGACGATCAGGGTGCGCAACAGCGATTCACCCTCCGTCGCGAAGCGCCGGCATGGCGAGGCGCACGGCGAAGCCGCCGCCAGGGCGAGGTCCCCAGTGGCATTGCGAGGCATCGCCGAACCTGGCTTCCAGGCGATCGCAGACGTTGCGCAAGCCCACGCCCGTGCCGACCCCGTTGGGGTGGGCGGCGCACTCGCCGTCGTCCTCGACGCTCAGGAACAGGCGCCCGTCATCGACGCTCGCCTTGATCGTGATCGTCACCGGACGGCTTGTCGGCGAGACCCCGTACTTCACGGCGTTTTCCACCACCGGCTGCAGGATGAGGCCCGGGACGCGCAGATCCTCGAGCTCCCAAGGCAGGTCGATCTCGACCAGAAGGCGCCGCGGAAACCTCACCTTCTCGATATCGAGGTAAAGGCGCTGGAGCGAGATCTCCTCGCCCAGGGACACGTCCTTCGTCGGGTCGCCCTGCAGGCTGGTGCGGAAGAACACCGCAAGGTTGGCGATCATATCCTCCGCCTCATCGCGTCTGTCGGAAAGCACCAGCGAGGAAAGTGCATTGAGGGTGTTGAACAGGAAGTGCGGGTTCACCTGGTATCTGAGCGCCCGCAGCTGGGCGACCTGGGCCGCCGCTCGCAACTCGGCGGCGCGCCGCTCGAGAACCTTGGTCTGCACCCCGTAGAGCAGAGCCAGATAGAGAGCCGACCAGGCGATGAAGAAGAAGAAGCCGTTGCCCGTGTCCTCCGCGATCCCCTGTATGGGGGTAGGCGGTTCCTCCCCCCACGGGGCGGCCGGACCAAGGGTCACGGACGGCGAGCGGGGCCACGCCGGTGGCGGGGGTGGCGGGGGTGGCGCGGGCGGCGCGAGCGCGCTCGCCGGCATGCCGGCGCCATGCATCGCCATCATAGGGTGCTTCGACGGGTGCGAGCCTTCGAACATGCTCCAGTTGACGGCCCCATAGGCGACGGCCGCGGGAAGCGCGACAATTATCGCGATGATGATGCTCCGGCGCATGCTGGCGACCTGTGCGCCGCGCAGGGCGAGCCAGAAGAGCCCGGTGACGGCCATCATGCTCGCGGTCACCACGATCCTCGAGCCCATCATGGCCAGCTGATTTTCGTGACCGCCGAGCACGAACGATCGCAAGGTGTTGATCACGAAGTAGAACAGCCAAAAGCCGACGATCGACATCCACGCCAGGCGGGCGCGAGACGGTGGGTCGGACAAAGTTCGGGCGTTGGACGTGAGAACGGCTTCGCCGGCGGAACGAGGGTCAAATCCCGCACCGGCGTCGCGACGGCGCTCTGATTGGCGCGAAGATTGCTCCCCCGGGGGCTGCAGTTCGGTCTGAGCGCTCATACCGGATTATAGCCTCCCGGCCGTGTCGCGGCGCAGGCCGTCCTGGCGTTGGTCGACAGGTTCGGGGCGTCGGTCGAAAAGAACCGTACGCGGAACCAAATGTTCAGCCGTAGCTGGCGGCCATGCCGGCGCGGACGTCCTGCTGCACGCCATAATCGGGGAAGGGGTAGCGGAACCCGTTCTTGGCCAAGGCGCGCATTCCAGCGATGGCCTTTACCAGGTCCTCCGGCGGGCAGGCCATCAGCATTTCTTCGTCGCGCACGCCGCCGTAGCGACGCTCCGCGAAGCACGGGATGGAGAGGCTGGCCTGGCGCGTCGCCAGCGCCCGGCCCCAGGAATCGGCGCAGGCCGACTCGCCCACCACGCTCCAGTCGAAGCGCTTGTAGCCGGACCATTGCAGGCCGTTGATGAAATAGATCATCGCGCCGGGTGTGGCGTAGAACAGGGCGATGTCCGGCGGGTCGAGCCGCCCCGAGGCCAGGGGCGCGATCACCAGCGCTTCGTAGCGGCCATCGGGCACGCAGTGCATGGCGCCCTGATGCGCGGCGGCGTCTTCCTGCGTGGCGTACCAGACGCCGGTCATCTGCCGGCCGGAGCGCCAGTCGTCGGTCTTGGCGCCGCCCAGTCCCACCACCGCGCGGCACTGGGCTCCGACCAAATTCTCCGCCGTCACGCCGACGGTCCAGCCAAGGCGCGCCGCCTGTCCGACGATCTGATCGAGGGTGTGGACGGCTTCGGGACGCCGCAAGCGCGGGATCGCCTCCATGTCGGCCTTGTTCTCGAACAGCTTCATGCCGAATGGGATCGCGCGCAGCTTCAGGAGCTGTTCCAGATCGGCGACGATCGCCGGCCAGTCATGGGTCATCGCCTCTTCCTCCCTGCACCGCCCCGCGCGAGACGGCTTTAACATCACCGCCGCTCTACGACTCCGTCAACGAACAGCCCGGCGCCCCGGACTTGCAGTCAGTCGACTCGATTCGTGATGAATTTGGCGGGTTGAAGGATGACCTTCTCGGCTCCTCTCCCCCTTCACCACTTCTCGAGCCACGGGCGGAGCACGACTTCGAACGCCCAGGTCGAGCGATGCTGGCGGTGGAGCTGCAGGTAGGTCTCGGCGATGAAGTCCGGATCCAGCAGGTTGTCGTCGACGCTGGCGCCGGCAAGCCGATGCGCCCGCGTCCCATCTTCCCGCGTCCAACCGATCGCCCCGTCAATCGGAACGTTGGCGACGTGAATGCCCTGAGGCATCAGCTCGCGGGCCATGCTTTGCGCCAGTCCGGCTTTGGCGTGGCAGGCCATGGCGAATGCGCCGCTCAGCGGATAGCCCTTTAGCGCAGCGCTGGCGTTGGTGAAGATGATGGTCCCCTTGCCGCCATTGGGCTTGGGCTCCAGCTCGAGCATTGCTCTGGCGGCATGCTGCCCGACCAGGAAGGCGCTGAAGGCGGAGTTGCGAAGGGTGTCGAACGCCAGGTTGGCTTCGGCCTCCGTTATCGGCCTGCGCAGGATCCCGGGGACGCGGCCGTCGATGTTGTGCACGACGAGCTCCGGCGTCCCGAGGTCCGCCGAGACACTCGTGAACAGCGATCCGACAGCGGCCGGGTCGGCGGCGTCGCAGGCGTAGCGGCTAACGCCGTGGCTCTCCGCGAGGGCCTTCAGGACGGGCTTGTCAGGGTCTCTCGCCGCCACCGCGACGCGCATGCCGCTTCGACTGAAGAGCCTGGCGCAGCTGGAGCTGACGCCCGGCCCGCCCCCGACAATGAGCGCGACGCCGCTCTCGCCTTCCACAACGCCATCTGACGAAGCCATCTCGCGTTCTCCCGCGTGAGTGATCGCCGACGTCGGCTATCTCGCTCCAGTCAAGATGGCGTCGCCATAGGCGCCTTGCAGGCGCCCGTCGCGGATGAAATCGCGCATCATGGCGAAATAGCCAGGGACGTAGCGTGTCGAGAGACGCTCGCCGTTGGGCGCCGTCTCGAACAAGGTCATGCCGTGCTCGGCATCCGGGTAGTCGGCCAGGGTGAACGGCCGCCCGGTCTCGATCAGCGACTTGATCCTGCGGCTGGTCTCGGCGCTGGGGGCCTCATAGTCCTCGCCGCCGACGATCCACAGCTGCGGGGTCGTGTCGGCCTGCAACGTCGACATCGGATCGTAGCGGAAAGGCGTGTGCCAATCGTACTGCGGGGCCATCTTCCGCAGCTGCGCCTCCGAATAGGGCAGCAGAAACCAGGTAAAGTCGCCGTGCAGGTCCTTGTACCAGGGCTCGTTCCTGTACTTTGCCCTA
>JAFANN010000065.1 GCA_019232665.1 Caulobacteraceae bacterium
GCGGCGTCCTTCTCCACGTGCTTGCGGTACTCGTCGAGCGTCGTGGCGCCAACGCAGTGGAGTTCGCCGCGCGCGAGGGCGGGCTTGAGCAGGTTGGAGGCGTCCATCGCCCCGTCGGTCCCGGCGCCGACGAGGGTGTGCATCTCGTCGATGAAGAGGATGATCGAGCCTTCGGCCGCAGTGACCTCGTTCAGCACCGCCTTGAGACGCTCCTCGAATTCGCCGCGGTACTTCGCGCCGGCGATGAGCGAGCCCATGTCGAGGGCGAGCAGCTTCTTGTCCTTCAGGCTCTCGGGCACGTCGCCGTTGACGATGCGCTGCGCGAGGCCCTCGACGATCGCCGTCTTGCCGACGCCCGGCTCACCGATCAGCACCGGGTTGTTCTTCGTGCGGCGGGCGAGGACCTGGATCGTGCGACGGATCTCCTCATCGCGGCCGATCACCGGATCGAGCTTCTCGTCCTTCGCCTGTTGGGTGAGATCCCTGGCGTAGCGCTTCAGCGCCTCATAGCCTTCCTCCGCGGAGGCGCTGTCGGCCGTCCGCCCCTTACGCATGGTCTTCGCGGCCTGTTCGAGCGCGCCGACCTTCGCCCCGGCCCCGCTCAGGACCTTGGCGGCGTCCCCTCCGTCCTTGGCCAGAGCGATCAGAATGCGTTCGGTGGTCACGAACGCGTCGGATGCGGCCTTGGCGTCCTGCTCGGCTGTCGCGAAGACCCGCGCGAGCTCCGGCTTCATGTAGAGCTGGCCGCTGCCTCCCTCGACCTTCGGCGCCTTGTCGAGAAGGGCGTCGACGGAGGCGTCCGCGGCCGCGGGACGGCCCCCCGCCTGTTCGATGAGGGCTCGGGCGAGGCCGTCCTTCTCCTCGAGCAGGACCTTGAGCAGGTGCTCGGGTCCCATCTGTTGGTTGCGCCGCGCCAGGGCTAGCGATTGGGCCGACTGGATCGCCTGCTTCGCGCGGTCGGAATAAATGTCCAGGTTCATTAGGATCCTCTGGGAAAAAGCCCTCCCCATTTAGTGTTGCTCTAATGTCACACAAGAGAGGGGCCACCCGAGGGTAGCCGAGAACTTCACTGGCGCCGCACACGTTACCGAACCCGCGAGACGGATGGTGATGGATGCGGTGAGCGACAAGAGACCTAAAGGCGTGCTGGCCCTGGGATGGGCCTGCATCGAAAGTGCGGCAACTGGCCGTCCCGAGCATCGTCCCACGTCCGCCGATTACCCCGACAGTGTCGTCCGGCGCTTTGCGTTCAAGGCGGGGGGCGGTCTCGGCTGGACCCTTTCGGCCCTCACGAGCCCGCGAAGCCGCCCCGCCGAATGGAAGGTGGTTGTGATCACCGGCTCGCCATCCTGGGCCGAATATTGGGCGCCCGTCCTCGCCGCCCTGCCTCAGAGCAGAGAGATGGTGGTGGTGGATCGACCGGGCTTCGCCTGCAGCGAACCAGAGACCTGCGTGCTGGACATCACGCTGCAGGCGCGCGCGCTCTCCCCGATCCTGGCCACTGCGCCGGGACAGAAACTCTTGATTGTCGGCCAGTCCTACGGCGCTGCGATCGCCACCTTGATGGCGCGATCGAGCGGGCGGTCCCTCGGCGGTCTCGTCCTGCTCTCGAGCTATCTTGGTGAGCCAGGCCCTACCGCGCGGTGGCTGGTGGGCGCCGGCTCACGCGTCACGAACCTGATTCCGAGGGATCTCAGGAACGCCATCGAGGAGATCAGTCATCAGCCGCGTCAGCTGGCCCTGATGATGGACGCCCTGCCCCGATTGAAGGCGCCGATCCACGCGGTCCATGGCGATCACGACGACTTCGCGCCGATCGAAGCGGCCCAGCGCCTGGTCCAGAGCGCGCCGACGCGTCGGCCAATCCGTTTTGTGACGGCGCCGGGCGCCAATCACTTCCTAAATGACGGCCCGGTCGAGCCGCTGATCGAGATCCTCGAGGACTGCATGCCCCCGCCGCCGAAGCGCTTCAGCTTCAGCTGGCCGCGTCTGCCCCTGCCGCTACCGGCGACAGGGAGCGCGCAGGCCGGCTGAGAAGCTCAAGCCTCGTCTTCCGACGCTGTCTGGTCCTGCGGCGCGGCGGCGGCGGTCCGCCGGCGGCGGGGCCGCCGCTCTTCGCCCTCCGCACGCGGCTCGCGTACTCTCGGCTGCAGGAAGGCCGGTGCATGGCTCACCTCGCCATCGTCCGCACGCAGGATCGGAGCCGGCTCCGACGGCGCCGACGTCAATGGCGTCGCCTCCGGTTCGACGACGCCGAGAGGATCAGCTTCACCGCGTTCTGGGCGCTCGACGCGCTCCGGCCGCGGCCCGCGGTCCTCTCGCTGGAACCTTGGACGGTCATCCCGGGCGCCACGCGGGCCACGCTCGTCGCGCGGCCGCTCCTGGCCGAAGCGGTCCGATTGTCCGCGATCGCCGAACTGGCGCTCGCCCTGAGCTCGATCCCCACGGTAGCCTTCGTCGCGATCGCGCGAACGCGGCTCGCCCTGGCGGTACTCGCCCTGGCGGCCATCTTCGCGGCGGCCCTCCGGGCGGAATCCGCGATCGGCTTCGAGACCTTCCGCAGACTCCCCGTCGGCTTCCGGTTCGGCGGCCTCGGTGACCTGAGGCTCTTCCTCGAAGTCGATGTCGAAGCCGGAGACGAACTGATCGCGACCGATGATCTCGGCCACCGGGCGCTGCGGCTGCATCGCGCGCATGACCCGGAAATAGTGTTCAGCGTGCTGGAGGTAGTTCTCCGCGAGCACCCGGTCGCCCGACGTCGTCGCATCCCGGGCGAGCTGCTGATACTTCTCGTAGACGTGCTGGGCGGCGCCCCGCACCTTCACGCCCTCGGGACCGTTCGAATCGAAGGCCCGGTTGGCGTTGTGCTGGGGCTTGCCGCCCCCGCCGCCGCCGTTGCGGTTGCGGTTGCGCTGCCGCTTCATGCCCTTGAAATCTCTCATGTCGGTCGACCTGTAGGCGTGCGCGGCCGGAAATCCCGGCCCACGCGGGAGGCGCATCGCCCAGGAAAGGGCGATTCGCCGGCAAAGTGACGTAGGACCTTTCGCTTACGTCTGGCTCCGTCTCCACGGACCTTCGAAAACCAGTTATCGGACGCGGCCGTTCCTCGCCGGGGCTCCGCGGGAGCCGCTACGCACGCGCCCTTCGGCGCAAGCGCAGGCACTGTCCTAGGACTAGTGGAGACGTGGGCCGTCTACCTGTCCGATGGTGATTTGTCCAAGGCTTTCTTGACGCCCCAGACAACGCGTTCCCGATCACCCAGATCATTGCGTACGTTCACAGACGAAACACCCGCCTCGGAGAACAGAGCCGCGACGTCGGACGCCTGCCCTACGCCCACCTCCACCCCGAACAGCCCGCCTGGCCGGAGCACGCTCAGGATCTGCGGGACCAGCGTCCGATAGGCGTCGAGCCCGTCGGCGCCGCCATCCAGGGCGATCCGCGGCTCATGATCGCGCACTTCCGGAGCGAGACCGGCGAGGTCGCCGGAACGGATGTAGGGAGGGTTGGAGACAACGACATGGAAGGATTCCGGCTCCAGGCCCGCCGTCCAGTCCCCCCGCATCAGGGCGGTCCTCGAGGCGAGGCCGAGGTTGGCCGCGTTCTCCCGCGCCACCGCCAGAGCCTCCTCCGAGACATCCACGCCCAGGCCGACAGCGGCTGGCCGTTCGATCAGGATCGCCAGCAGGATCGCTCCCGAACCGACGCCCAGGTCCAGCACCCGCAGCGGCTGTCGTTCGGGGATCTCCGGCAGGAGCGCATCGAGCAGCGTCTCCGTCTCCGGCCTCGGCGTCAGGACGTCCGGCGTCACCCGCAGCAGGATCTTCCAGAACCCCTTCGATCCGAGGATCTGGGAGACCGGCTCGCGCCGCTCGCGGCGCTCTATCAGCGCCGCCAGCTGCGCCGACTGCTCGTCGGTCAACGGCCGGTGAGGATCGGTGAGGATGTCCGTGCGCGTGGCGCCAGCGGCGGCCTCCAGCAGAAGCCGGGCGTCGATCGCAGGACTGTCGACGCCCGCCGATTCGAGCCGTCGCCTGGCCGCCGTCCAGGCGGAAACGAGGGTCTCGGAAATGGCCCTATTCCGCGGCCTGCAGAGGCGCGGCCTCACTCGCGGTCTTGGCCGCTTCCAACTCCGCCGCTCGCGCCTCGACGAGTTCGACGATGTGGTCGACCATTCCGGCGTTGTCCTGCTTGTGGTCGGGACGGCCGGCCACATAGACCATGCCCGCGCCCTTCCCGCCGCCGGTGAAGCCGAGATCGGTCATCAGGGCCTCGCCAGGCCCGTTCACGACGCAGCCGATGATCGAAAGGCTCATCGGAGTGCTGATGTGCTTCAGACGGTCCTCGAGTTCGGCGACCGTATCGATCACGTTGAAGCCCTGCCGCGCGCAGGACGGGCAGGCGATGATGTTCACGCCGCGGTGGCGCAGACCCAGCGACTTGAGCATGTCGAAGCCGACTTTGATCTCCTCGACCGGGTCCGCGGCCAGGGAGACGCGGATCGTGTCGCCGATGCCGGCCCACAGCAGACTCCCCATGCCGATCGAGGATTTGATCGTCCCCGTCCGCAGCGGGCCCGCCTCGGTGATGCCCAGGTGCAGCGGG
>JAFANN010000136.1 GCA_019232665.1 Caulobacteraceae bacterium
GGTCGCCCAGCCGATCAAGAAATCCGGCATGCCCGAGGACATCGCCGCCGCCGCGGCCTATCTCGCCAGCGACGACGGCCGCTTCGTCACCGGCACGCACATCGTCGTCGACGGCGGCATCACCATCGGCTCGCGCCACGCCTGGGACCCGGCCGCCGGCTCGCCCTTCGCCTCCATCCTCGGCATGAGCGCCGAGGAAGCGCAGGCCGCTGCGGCGGGGCGGGCGGGTTAAGGCCCGTCGGCGCCATGGCCTCAGGACGCGAGACGCGGACGTCTCCGTCGGCCCCCGCCGGCGGGGCCGATCCCTTCGGCGCGCCGATGCCGCCGGCGCGGGAAAAGCATTATAGTCGTTCGATGGCGATCGCGGCCCGGATCAACCCAAAGGACTATTTCGCTCCGGCGGACTGGAGCCGGCTGGGCGCGCGTTCGGGCTGGAAGGGCCTGGCGCTGGTCGCCCACTGCTGGGTCGTGATCGGGGCGGCCACGGTGATGGGACTCATCTGGCCGATCACCCTGCCGCTGGCGATCCCGATCATCGGCGCGCGCCAGCTGGGCCTGGCGATCCTGATGCACGACGCGGCGCATGGCGCGCTGCATCCCGATCCGAAGGTCAACGACTGGGTCGCCGAGTGGCTGTGCGGCGGCGGCGTCGCCGGCTATCGCAAGTACCACCTGCAGCACCACAAGTACGCGCAGCAGGCTGAAGACCCTGATCTCGTCCTCTCCGCGCCCTTCCCGATCACCCGCGTCTCGTTCCGCCGCAAGGTCGTGCGCGACCTCACCGGCCAGACCTGGTTCAAGCAGCGGTTCGGCCGGTTGGTCTCCAGGCTGAAGGAACGCAAGTCGGGCGAGGCGGTGTGGCCGATCCTCGCCGAAGAGATCCGCCGTCAGCGCCGCTGGCTGATCTTCAACGGCCTGGCCATCATCGCTTTCTCGGCGGCCGGCTACTGGTGGGGCTGGTTCGCCCTGTGGCTGGTCCCGCGCGCCACCTGGTTCCAGCTCGTCACCCGGATGCGCAACATCGCCGAGCACGCCCTGGTGGCGAAGAACGAGCCCGATCCCCTGCGCCACGCCCGCACGACGCATGCGAACCTGATCGAGCGGGCGCTGATCGCGCCCTACTACGTCAACTACCACTGCGAGCATCACATGGTGATGCATATCCCCTGCTGGAATCTGCCCAAGGCCAACCGCCTGCTCGCCCGCGACGGGGTCACCGAGCGGATGGAGACGGCGCCGGGTTACATGCACGTGCTGCAGGCGATCACGACCGTCCCCGCCTGATCTTGCCGAGGGCGATCCGCCGTGCTAGAACAAAAATAGAACGTATGGAGGGCGCCATGCGAGATGACGGCAAGATCGACTATGTCGAATTCCCCGTCGCGGACCTCCCGGCAGCCAAGCGTTTCTATGGCGCGGCCTTCGGTTGGACCTTCCAGGACTGGGGGCCGGGCTACGTTTCCTTCGACGGCGCCGCCGTCGACGGCGGTTTCAATGGCGAAGCCGGCCCCGACAAGCCTCTGGTGATCCTCTACGCCCATGACCTCGAGGCGATGGAGGCGAAGGTGAAGGGCGCCGGCGGCGTGATCACCCGCGAAATCCAGAGCTTCCCTGGCGGCCGGCGCTTCCACTTCCGCGACCCCGCCGGGAACGAGCTGGGCGTGTGGTCGGAGTCGTGAGCCCTTGAGCGCCTCGGCGGTCCAGACCTTCCGGGCGATGGCCTACAACAACGGCTGGGCCAACCATCGCCTGCTCAGCGCCTGCGAGAGCCTCGACGACGCCGCCTTCCTGGCCCCGCGCACAAGCTTCTTCCCCAGCCTGATGGCGACGCTCAACCACATCCTCGTGGTCGACTGGCTCTATGTCGACGCCCTGGAGGGCGGAACCCTCGGCTACGCCGCCTTCGTCGACGAGACGCCCTACCAGACGGCGGCGGAGTTGCGGCGGGCCCAACGGGAGATCGACGATCGCCTGATCGCCGTCTGCGAGGCCCTGGACGACGCGGCGCTTGACGCAGAGGTCCACGTTCACCGCGGGGAGAGAGTGCAGGTGGAGCGCTGCGACCGTCTGCTCCTGCACCTCTTCCAGCATCAGATCCATCACCGCGGCCAAGCCCACGCCATGCTCGCGGGGACGCTCGTCGCGCCGCCGCAGCTGGACGAGTTCTTCAGCGCCCGCGAGGCGCCGCTGCGCGCCGACGAATTCGCCGCCCTTGGCTGGACCGAAGCTCGCGTCTGGGGAGACGCCGAATGACCTGGGAGGAGGTCCTCGCCATCGCGCTCGCCTATCCGGGCGTCGAGGAGGGGACCTCGTATGGCACGCCAGCGCTGAAGGCGAACGGCAAGTTCCTGACCCGCTTCCGGGCTGAGGACGAGAGCGTTGTCCTTGTCGACGTCAGCTTCGACGAACGCGAGATGCTGATGGAGGCCGAGCCGCAGACCTTCCATCTGACGCCCCACTACCGGAACTACCCCTCGGTGCTGGCGCGGCTGAAGACCCTCGACGCCGCGACCCTCCGGAACTTCCTCGAGCGCCGCTGGCGCAACGTCTCGGCGAAGAAGGTGGTGAGGGCCTGGGAGGAAGCCCACAAGGCCGAGGCCGGCTGACCGTATCTACGGTGAATTATGGCGCCAGCAGGACGGTCCCGGAGCGCAGGCGCCCTCGCCGGCGTGGTCCCGCAACACGGGCGCTGTGGTTTTGTCCCTCGCGGCTCGGAAGCGTAGAGGTTGTTCGCCGGCGAGGGCGCCGGCGCTCCGTGTGAGCCTTG
>JAFANN010000199.1 GCA_019232665.1 Caulobacteraceae bacterium
GCCTGGAGCGTCAGGACGACCTCATGGGAGATGCGATGATACGGCGCGATCAGAGCCGAATGCGGTGTGAAGGCCAGGATGAAGGATCCCGTGTCGATCTCCGACATTACCGTCCCTGGCGGCAGGCTCGCGAGTTGACGGTAGGCGGCTGGCGCGAAGCAGCGCTCGGAGGGCTGCACCCATGAATGCGAGGGCGGCGGCGTGAGGGCCTTTTCGGCCGAATTGGCCGCCACGGCGACATTCATTGGCGAAACAAGGATGCTGATCGCAAGCGTGGGGACGAAGAAGTCCCGCAGCTTGCTCGCCGCAATGCGCGAGAGGGCGACACCCATGAGCGGAATGCCAATCCACGCGACGTAATCCATCGTGCGCCAATATCGGGCGGCCAGCGCACAGGAGACGAGGAAGGCGAGAACGGCCAGAGCCGTAGGCGGCGTGCGGGTGGATTTCCGCGCCAGGAGGTAAAGGGCCGCCGCGAGCGTGGTGGCCATGATTGCAAGACCGTCGACAGCCGCTGCGCGATCGAGCCTGAAAACCACGGGCAGAGGCTGGATCTCCTCGACGCGATCGAGCCACAGCTTGCGGGCGAGCGGTTCGACGGCGGCGAACGGACCGTGCAGGCAGGAAGGTTCGAGGGCGATGTAGGCGCCGGCCGCGAATGCCCCGACGACGCCCAACCCCGCCCATCGGACGCTCGACGGCAGGCGGGACGCGAGTGCGGCGACAAGACAGATCCCCACGCCGGAGATCACCAGGGCGCTCACCAGATTGACGGCCAGCGCGTCACAGACAGGGAGCGCCCAGCGCCCGGGCGGTGTCTGGATAAGGAACAATCCGGCTGCGCCCAGCGCCAGCGTGGCGCCATATGCGGCGGCCGCCGCCGCCTGACGCCGATCGAAGGCGAGGCGGATCGCCCAGGAGGCGCCGATGATCGCCTGCACGATCAGGCCCTCCAAACCGACCGCAAGGCCGATGGCCGAGGCCGCCCCGGCGATGACAGCGCAGGCGATAGGCCGCCGGGGCGACGTGGCGGCAGCCAGCGCCAGGATGGTCATGACGATCTGAATGTTGTGGTGATCGATCCGCCCCGGAAGAAACTGGCGGTAGGACTCCAGGTCGATCATAAGCAGAACGGCGGTGGTCAGCACTGCCGAGCGGGCCCCGAGGTTTCGCGCCAGCCACAAGGCCGAGGCGACGGCGGGAAAGATCCACAGAAGCGGCCAGATCACCCGCGCCAGCCACTCCGCCGTCACCGGCGGCGCGGCCAGCCGCAGGATCGTGATCAGGCTGGCGATCCCTCCATCGACCAGGCGGGACCAGTGCATATAGAGCCCGGCGGGCGGGTTCAGGCGCGAGATCCATTGATCGTACCAGCCATGTCCCGCCAGGAGGTCGCGCACCATAACTAGGCGCATGGCGTCGTCGGTGTCGCCCAGGTGGGAGCGGACGTCGAGTTTGAGCGCGAACAGGACGCTGATCGCCCCCGCGATGCAGAGGCTGGTCAAGAGCAAGCGGCGCGTCGAGCTCAGATCAGGGGTGACCGACAATTTCATGGATCGCCTAAAATTTTATTTAAACAACACCACTCACTCTTAACTTGGCTGATATTAACACTTCATCCCGCGTACTCGACAGAGACTATTGATCGCATGGCAATTCCGGGGAAGAGCGCGGAAGATATGCGAGTGCAACCGCAGGCTCGACCATTGGCGACCGCAGACTCGACATCGATGCGGAAGGTGGCCTCGTCCAAGGCCGACGGGGCCCTCGCATTAGTCACGAGCGACTGGTCATCCGGCTCTCACGTCGCCGCCGGTCTCGCGCTCGGGGCCCTGCTGCTCACCACCACGATCGCGAGGTTCGTCTATCGGGCGAACGCGCCGCTCTGGCTCGACGAGGTGTGGACCGGGATGATCGCGAGCGAGCGCTCGTTCTCCGGCTTCGTCCGGCAATGTCATCTCGACGTCAACGCGCCTCTTGGCTACCTCCTCGCCTGGCTCTGGGAGCCGGTCGGGGGCTTGTCCAATCCGGGTCTGCGGCTTCCCTCGGCCGTCTTCGCCAGCCTTGCACCCCTGCTCGCCTTGCTCCCGTGCCGCAGCGTCCCGCTCGCCACCCGCGCAATCTGGGCGGCGCTTCTAGCGTGCTGGCTGCCTGGATTCATCTTCGCGACCGAAGCGCGGTGCTATGCGCTGGTTCTCTGCCTGGGCGTCGCCAACGCCATCTTATTCGCCGAACTCATCCGATACCCTCGTCCCGGACCCGCCATCGCCTGGGCCGCGATGTCGTCGTTGCTCATCCTCGCCCACTATTTCGCAGCGCCGCTCATCGCCTCCCAAGGCGTGGCCTATCTGATCGTCTGGCGCGCGCGGGGCCTGCGGAATTGGCCCGCCTTGGCCGTGTTCGCACCGGTGGCTGCCGAGATGGCGTGGCACGCGAGCGTGCTCCGACGTTTCGCGCAGGGCGCGCACGCAGCGACGGCGCAGGCTCCCGCGCTGCGGCTGCAGGATGTGCCGGACGCGGTCCAGTTCGCACTGGGCGGCGCCCCGATCATCTGGATCCTGTTGTTCTGCCTCCTGGTGGGCCTGCTCATGGCCAGATTGCGCGGAGAGGCCGTCTCCGTCGGCAAGCTGATTTCCGTCGGCCGTGATCGCGGAGCCTGCACAGCCGCCGCGACGTCGGTCGCCTGCATCATCCTTTGTCTGACGCTCTACCAGCTGTGCCTTGTCGTCGGCTGGGCTCGGCCCATGCTGGTGGTGCGCTACTTCACGCCCGCCGTCCCCGGGGTCCTGCTGGGCGTGGCGCTGGTGCTCGCCCGCGTGGCCACGCTCTGGTCGGCGGCCCCCCTGGTGGTCGTAAGCGCCCAGGCGGCGATCGCCTTCTTCATGATGTTCAGCGGGAGCCCCAAGGCTCAGCCGATCAGCTTCCAGCATGCTGCCGAAGCTCTCCTGAGGGCCGAAGCATCCCGCGTAGAATTCCTCTATGACGACCGTGGCGCGGGCGGCGGACGCGACCGTGAGGCCTTCTCCAAGATCGGCGGGTTCTTCTTCCATCGCGCAGGCCGGTCGATCGAAAGCGATGCCGTGTTCCTGTCGCCGGGACAGGACCCTAATGAGGTTTTGGCGGCTCGCGCCCAGGATGAGGGCTCCGCGATACTATGGCTCTACAACACTGAGGTCGCGGGAACGGCGGCCCTGCAATTTCCCCCACGGATCACTCGGATCGACCCACGGTGGCGGTGCCGGGACTTTGGAACCGGCGCGTCCCATGCGCTGGCCTGCGTGAAGGATCGCACACTTTGAGGCCTTCGACCGCCTGGGCGCCCGAACGCGCGACCGCCACAAGGGCCGCACTTGGCCGCCGGATCCGGGTGGACCCCGCGATCGTCGCTCTTGCAGCTCTCCTCGTCGTCACAGCGGCGGCGAAGTTCGTCTTCGCCGCCAGCCACCCGCTCAGCCTTGACGAGCTGTGGACCGGATCGATCGCCGCGCAGCGGAGCTTCGCCGGGTTCGTCCGCGACTGCTACCTCGATGTGAACGCACCGCTCGCATATCTGGTCGACTGGATCTGGACGCGTTTTGCGGGCCTTTCGGACCAGGCCCTGCGGTTCCCGAGCGTGGTGTTCGCAAGCGCCGCGCCGCTGCTGGCGTTGGTCCCGAGCCGCGCTGTCCCCCTCCAGGTGAGACTGATCTGGGCCGCGATTCTCGCATGCTGGATCCCCGGCTTTGTCTTCGCCGCGGAGGCGAGGTCGTATGCGCTCCTGCTCTTCATCGGCACCGGAAGCACGATCGCCTATGCGAGATTGCTCGAGGAGCCGTCGCTGAAGTCGGCCTTTGCATGGACGACCGCATCCTCGCTCCTGATCCTCACCCATTACATGTCCCTGCCTCTGGTGGCCTGCCAGGGACTTGGGTTTCTCCTGGCGCATCGGCTGCGGGCGGTCAGGGCCTGGCCGTCTCTTCTGGCGTTCCTGCCCGCGCTCGCCTCGCTGGCGGTTCACTCGGCGCTTCTGGTCAGCTTCTCAGGTCGTGGCCCCGCCGGCGCGGCGCCGCTGAGGGTGGGCGAGCTCCCTGAACTGGTTGCATTCGTCTTCGGCGGACGCTCCTCGGCCTGGATCCTCCTGGCCTGGGGCGTCGCCTCGCTTGCGATCTACTGGTTGCGCAGAGATGCACGCGCCCCGCAATCAGAAGGAACGTCGTCGCTCGCCTGGGTCGTCCCGGCGAGCTCCATTGCGGCGGTCGCGCTCTGCCTGACGGTCTCGCTGGCGCATCCCCTGGTCATCGACCGGTATCTGACGTCAATGGCGCCCGGGGTTCTTCTGGCGGTCGCCCTAGCGGCCCACAGGCTCGCTCGCGGCTGGCGGCTCGCTCCGGCGGCTCTCGTCGCGCTCCAATTTGGCCTGGTTGTCGGGCTCCTCCCCGCTGCTCTTCACCCGGCGCCAGGCCTGAACCTCGAAGAGGCGTGGTCGTATCTCAAGGCCGCTGGCGTGCAGAGACTTGCATTCTTCTGGGACAGTCCCACCGCTGCCGGAGGAAATCCCGACGCGTTCGCTCAGGTTGGCGGATTCCTGTTCCACCGGGAGGGTCGTCCGCTGGCGGTGACAGCGCTGATCGCAAAGCCTGGTGAGGATCCAAATCCCGTCCTCGCCTTGGCGGATCGCCGCCCTGGCGCAGGAATCCTATGGCTGGACCAGGGCGCCGCCGCCAGCGCTGCGCGGCGTTACCCGCCGCGCATACAAAGTCTTGACGCCGCTTGGCGATGCCATGAGTTCGGCTCCCCCAAGCAACATGTGCTCGCCTGCGTCCGGCCGCAGGCTCGCTGACGCCCGGCCACTATTGCGCCTTGGGAGAGGGCGGCGGCGCGGCTGACGCCGCCTGGACCGGCGCGCCCAGGCCGAAAACGGCCCGAGTGCGGGTCTTGTCATCCATCGCCTTCAATAGCCGATAGTACTGCCGGTTCGCGGCGTTGTCGGCCTCTCCGAGATCCCGGCGGGCAGCCTCGGCGGCGTGTTGGTCATCCCCGGCGAGACCATACGCCAGCGAGAGGTTGAGTCGATTGCCGGCGGTCGCCCGCGGATCCGCGGCGACGGCCGACAGGGTCGCGATGGCCGCCGGGTAGTCGCCGGCGAGCGCCTGGGACAGGCCGAGGTTGTTCCGCAGCGCCATGTCCCCGGGCTTCGCCGCCAGTCCCTTCTGGTAGTCGCTCTGCGCCCCGGCGTGGTCGCCCAGCGCGTCGTGAGTGACGCCAAGGGCGTTCCAGACCGCGGGGTCCTCGGTCGACTTGGCCTGCGCCGACTGCAGATAGGTCAGCGCCTCCTGCGGACGATCCAGCCTGAGCGTGACCCGCCCGAGGGCGAGATCGATCTCGGAAGACTTGTTGTGGTCGAGTGTCCGGGCCTGCTGCAGCACCGTATAGGCGTCCGGAGCCGCGCCCGCACGTACGAGCGCCTCACCAAGCTTGAGCTTGTACATGGCGTCACGCGGCGCCAGCGAGCAGGCTTTCTGGTAGAAAGCCACGGCCGAGTTGACGTCTCCGCCGGTCACGGCCATGTCGCCTGCGCGCGCGAACGCCTCCGCCGAGCGCTCGGGCGCCGGATGGCCGGGCGCGCCCTTCTCGACGCTCTCGGCGAACACCATCCCGGGCGCGGCGGTCGCGATCAGCAGGGCGATCGCAGCCGGCCTCAGGACCGCAAGCCCGGGAGCATATACGCGCGCCGGGGCGAGCTTCCGTGGACTCATCGGCCTTCGGCTTCCATGGTTCGAGTATTGACGAAGGCCGAATATCGCCGCGCCTTGGCGATCCGCAATAAGTCCATAAGCCGCGGCGGCCGTACAAACCGCAGGGCAAAGCCGGGACTGTTGTGCGGCCAAGAATGGGAGGACCAGGGTTGGACTACGAACACCTGATCGTCGAAGCTCGCGGCGAGGCGCTGTGGGTGACGATGAACCGGCCGCACCGGCTCAACGCCCTCAACCGCAGGCTGGTCGAGGAGCTTCGCGATCTCTTCACGAGCCTTTACTGGCGTCACGAGGTGCGGGTCGTCGTGCTGCGCGGCGCGGGCGGCGCTTTCTGCGCCGGGTTGGATCTGAAGGAGCGGGACAACGCGGCGGGAGGCGGACCGGGCCAGGGCCTCGTCCGGCAGCGTCAGATCAGCGAGATCGTCATCGCCATGCGTCGGTCTCCCCAGCCGATCGTCGCCCTCGTCGACGGCGCGGCGGCCGGCGGCGGCTTCGCACTGGCGCTGGCCAGCGACGTGAGGATCGCCACGCCGCGGCTGAAGATGAACGCCGCCTTCATCCGCATTGGCCTCTCCGCTTGCGACATCGGCGTCAGCTATTTCCTGCCGCGCATGGTGGGGTCCTCCGTCGCGGCCGAGCTCATGCTCACCGGCCGCTTCATCGGCGCCGAGCGCAGCCTCGCCCTGGGCCTGGTCAGCGCCGTGGTCGAGCCCGACCGCCTGGAGGCCGAGGGAGAAGCGATGCTGGCCGACATGCTGCGCGCCACACCCCTTGGCCTTCGCCTCACCAAGGAGTGCCTCAACCATTCCATCGACGCCCAGGGCCTCGAGGCCGCCGTGGCGATGGAGGATCGCAACCAGATCCTCTGCGCCCAGGGCGAGGACTTCCGCGAGGGCGTCGCCGCCTTCCTCGAGAAGCGCGCGCCGAACTACGGGCGCTAGAGCAAACCCCGTTCAGACGGAACCGTCTGAACGGGGATGATTTGCTCTAGATTCAAAAGTGTAGAGCCTGATTCAGCGTTCGCATCTGTTCCGTGTGAACGCATCAGGCTCTAGAGCAAACCCCGTTCAGACGGAACCGGTCTGAACGGGGAGAACTCCTCGCGGCTTGTCATGGTCGGCCAAAACGAGCGTCGGCGGCGTAGTCGCCATCGCCCCGCCAAAGGTCCGCGGACCTCTTCCATTTGCCGCTCGGCGCGCCACGGCCCAAAGAAGTGCAATCAGCACGAGGGGAGCAATCGGTAAGCCGATAGTCGCAGCGAGCAAACGCGAGACGAGGGGCGCCACAAAGGCGGCGAAGAGTATGGTTTTCTCCCATGGCCGGAAACCGTCGCTCGCCGCCTCCCGGACCACCCATGCGACCGGAACGGCCAGCAACATGAGGTCGTAGTCGAGCAGGAACGGACTTGCCGCCAGAGTGGCGCTTGCCACGACAGCCCCGAAGGCGCGTCCCTCCAGACGCGGTCTCCGGGAAGTCAGAACGAGGAAAACAATGCACACGCAGATCGAGACGGCCGCCTGAACTATCGCGGCCATAGTCAGAGAGCCGTGTAACACCCGCACCGCCGCGAAAGCGCTCTGCATGTCCGCAGGGGCGACCCAACCCTCGATCAGCGCTCGGGACGCCAAAGGAGAAACGTGGAGGAAAGCGAGCCAGATCGACGGACCAAACGCCAAGGCGGCGACAGCGGCAAAGGCGCTAGCGGAGAGGCCGGCGCCAAGGAACGCTCGCCATCGGCCCGCCGCCAGAAGTCCCAAGGGGATCAGCACGCCCAAGTGCGGCTTGAATGAAAGTGCGCCCCATAGCACCCCCGCAAGCAGCGGCCGCAATTCAATTGTCGCCGCGCCTGCAGCGAACAAGGCCGTTGTCAGAAAGGCGTTCTGGCCATGCTCGAGGTTCGTGAACACGGCGGGGAACGCAAGCAGAGGCGTTACCAATTCCACCCCAACCGGTCGCAGGAAGGCCCTGATCGCCCTCCAACACGCATAGCCCGTGGCAAGCAACCAGACGACGAGCGCCGAGAAGTAGGGAATTAGGGCCAGGGGTAAACAAACGAGGAGATAGGTCGGGGGATAGAAAAAGGCCTCGTAGCCCAGCTTGGCGCCCGGCAAGACGGCCCGCTCCATCCGCCAATGGCGCGCCAAGTCGTAAGCCCACCCCGGATGACCGCGAAGAGACAGGGCAGATGCGGACCAGAAGCTCAAGAAATCGGGCCCGGGCGGTCGCCCAGTGCGATCCAGGCCAAAGGCGCCGAGGGCCAGCCAGATCATCATCGAGATGAAGGTGACGATCAGAAATATCCGCGCATAGGCGATGCTTCGCCCTGTCGTCAGCCAGTGCGCGTCACGGACCCCCGCAACCAAGTTTGAAAAGCGTAGACCCACGTCCCACCCGCCGGGCGATGCCCGTCGCTTCTCCCGCTCGGCGTCGTTCGACCGGAAACGCAGTTTATTGACCTCACCAAGCGCAACAATAGCGCGAGCGACTGGCGGTGGCGCATGCGACCATCGGCCCAGGCCAGGGCGAAGCCTCTCAAGAGGCGTCGCCACCTTCCTCGAGAGGCGCCCGCTGAGCTACGGGCGTTGAGGACGCGGGCCTAGCCTGCCGGCGCGAAGCGGATCGGAATGATCACGGTAGCCCCGAGGATTTGAAAGGTGGGCTCCGCGGCGGACCAGAGCCACGTCCAAGAATGGCGAATTCCCGGACGGGGTCCGCGATCGGAGTCGTTGGACGCGTACCTCGGATGACCGGGACAGTGAAAAGCGCGAAGGAGTATCTATATCGGCGCCGTGCCCGACATGCTCCAAGACGACAGCGTCGCTCCCTTCCAGATCGACAATCAGCCCGTGCGCGGCCGCATTGTGCGGCTCGGACCGGCGATCCATGAGATCCTCACCCGACACGACTACCCAGAACCGGTGGCCAATCTGCTTGGCGAGGCCTGCGCCCTCGCGGCGCTGGTGGGCGCCAGCCTGAAGTTCGAGGGTCGCCTGATCGTCCAGGCCCAGGGCGCGGGCCCGGTCGCCTATGTCGTGGCCGACTACGACACCTCTGGCGCATTGCGCGGATACTGCCGCTTCGACGCCGAGCGGGTCGCGGAGGTCTCCAGCGGCTTCTCCCGGCCGGGCGCCCACACGCTCCTTGGCGAAGGCGTGTTCGTGATGACCATCGACCAGGGCTCGAGGATGGATCGCTACCAGGGCGTGACCCGCATCGAGGGCGAGACCCTGGCTCTCTGCGCGGAAACCTATTTCGCCCAGTCGGAGCAGACGCCCACGCGGGTCCGTCTTGCGGTCGGCCAGGCGAACGACGGCTCAGGCCCCCGCTGGCGAGCCGGCGGGCTGCTGATCCAGAACATCGCCGAGGACGACGCGCGCGGCGCCACGCGCGAGGCGTGGCTGCAGGCCCAGGCGGTGTTCGAGACGCTCGGCGAGGACGAACTGATCGACCCCGGCCTCGCTGGCGAGCGGCTGCTCTACCGCCTCTTCCACGAGCAGGGCGTGCGGATGTTCCAGCCCAAGCCCCTCACCGGCTTCTGTCGCTGCTCCGAGGAGAAGATCCTCGGCATGCTGCGCACCTTCCCGCCCGAGGAGCGGGCGCAGATGGTCGAGGCGGACGGCCAGATCCGCGTCACCTGCGAATACTGCTCCCGCGTCTACGCCCTCGAGCCAGCCGCGGTGGGCTGATCCCTTCCCCTCTGCGGAAGGTGTCATCGCGAGCTCGCCCAGGCGAAGGAGGGCGGGTGGGAACCGAAGGGAAGACCCGAGAGTCTCGGGATGATCCCAACTTCCCCACCCGTCTCGCTGCGCTCAACCACCCTCCCCAGAAGGAGGGATCAGTGCCGCCTTTCTCAGAAGGCGGTGTGCAGAGTGACGACCACCGTTCTTGGCGCGCCTTGGTAGGCGTACGGCTGGCTTCCGTAGAAGGCCGACGCCGTGTTCGCCGTGGGCTGGGTGCCCGCCAGCGACCCGTAGTATTTGGCGTTGAACAGGTTCTGCACGTTCAGCTGGATGTAGGATCCGGGCAGGTACCGGTCGAGCTTCACCCGGGCGTCGAGATCCCAGACCGTGTAGCCGGCCACCTTCAGGTCGTTCAGATCGGTCACCCAACGGCTTCCGGTGTACTTGCCCTGCAGACCTAGGCTGAACCAGCTCCAGTCATAGGTGACCCGGCCGCCCAGGGTGAGGTCCGGCGTCTCGACAAGCTCCTTACCGGCGAGCGGTTCGATAAGTCCGGCCCCATTGAAGAGGACGTTGTCGTCCACGCGGCTGTGCATGTACTCGAGCGTCGCCAGTGCGGTCATGTGCGCGATCGGCTTGGCGCCGATCTGGGCGTCGACGCCGCGGAACGTCACCGCGCCAACGTTGCGGTCTTCCGAGAGGTCCGTGTCGGGGTTGAACGTCGAGACAATCCGGTTGTGGTACTCGGAGTCCCAGAGGGCGACGCTGCCGAGCAGCCATGACGCCTGGTAGCGATAGCCAATCTCATAGGTCGTCGACGTTTCCGGCTGGACGTTGTCGATGTTGACGCCTGTGCCGCCGATGGTGCTGACCGTATAGAGATCGTCCGTGCGCGGAGCCGAGAACTCCTGGGTATAGCTGAAGTAGGCCATGTTTGACGGATCGAAATGCCAACTCAGGCCCACGTTCGGCAGTGGCTTGGTGAAGTTCACGTGCGCATGGAATGGCGGGATGGTGTAGGGCGCGATCGGCGTGCCCGTGGTGCAGTACACGCTGAAGCCATTGACGGCTGAGGTCCAGCAGTACTGGTTCAGGTCGCGCGAGAAGTGCGGATCGCGCACGCCCAGATCCACCCGCAGATGCTCGTCGAAGAACTTGCCGACGTATTCGGCGCTGAACTGGTTGAGGATGGCGATCGAAAGGCGGTCGCGACCGCGGTAGGCCGAGCCGTCCGCGCCCAGGACCGGCGTCGAATCGTAGCCACCGTAGACGCTGACCGGCGTGCCGTCGGGATTCAGGAATCCGGCCTCCCCCGTCTGCCGGTGATGGCCGTGGTCATAGGCGTAGGCGAACTGGATCAGGTTGTCCTTGTTGATGTCCCAGATCAGCGAGGTGTTGACCGTGATCCGCTGGGTGTGGGTCAGGCTGGGGACGAACACCCGGACCGTATCCAGGCAATCGCCGTCGCCGTTGAGGTCCACGCCTTTCTGGCCCG
>JAFANN010000342.1 GCA_019232665.1 Caulobacteraceae bacterium
CCCAAGGAAAACCTCGTTGGCCCGCTCGGCGGCGGCTGGACGATCGCCAAGCGCCTGCTCCAGCACGAGCGCAGCGGCCTGACCGGCGGCGGCGGCTTCGGCGGTCCCCGGCAGACCCTGCCGGATCTCGCCAAGAGCTATGTCGGGACGGACGAGGCCGGCCGCATCGAAGACACGGAGCTGCGGCTGCGCATCGCCCAGAACGAGATGGAGTCGAAGGCCTTCCAGCTCACGGCCATTCGTTCGATGGTTGAGTCCAAGTCCAACCAGGGCCCGACGGCGGCGACCTCGATCATGAAGAACGCCGGCACCAAGATCTATCAGGAGCGGGCCGAGCTCACCCTCGAGATCATGGGAAACAAGGGCCTGGGCTGGGAAGGCGAAGGCTTCACCAGCGACGAGCTGCAGGCTGTCCGCGGCTGGCTCGGCGGCAAAGCCACCACGATCTACGGCGGCTCCTTCGAGGTGCAGAACAACATCATCTCAAAGCGGATCCTCGGCCTGCCCGACCCGCTCTCCAACAGCTGAACCCAATAACGCGCAACATTATCCAGGAAGAGTTGAAAAGATCATGGCAGTCCTGACCGAAGAACAGTCGATGCTGCGCGATGCGGCACGCACCTGGACGCAGGAGAAGTCTCCCGTGTCCGCGTTCCGCAAGATGCGCGACGCCAACATGCCGCTGGGATACGACCCGGCCGCCTTCGCCGAGATGGCGGAGATGGGCTGGACCGGGGTCATCATCCCCGAAGCCTACGGCGGCTCCGACTTCGGCTACCTCAGCCTCGGCCTCATCCTCGAGGAGACCGGCCGCACCCTCACCGCTTCCCCGATCCTCGCCACGGCCCTTGCCGCCACCAGCGCGATAATCCTGGGCGGCTCGGACGCCCAGAAGGAAGCGTGGCTGCCGAAGATCGCATCGGGTGAACTCGTCGGCACGCTGGCCATCGACGAGGGCCCCCACCACCGTCCGCAGAACGTGAAGACGAAGGCCGAGAAGGCGGGCTCGGGCTACAAGATCAGCGGCTCCAAGTCGTTCGTCCTCGAAGGCATGGCCGCGGGCCTGTTCGTGGTCTCGGCCCGCACGTCTGGAGCCGAGGGCGACGCCGAAGGGATCAGCCTGTTCCTGGTGCCGGCCGACGCCAAGGGCGTGACCCGCAAGGCGCTCAAGCTGGCCGATTCCCGCGGCGCGGCGAACGTGACGTTCGAGGGCGTCGAAGTGGGCGCCGACGCCCTGCTGGGCGGCGAAGGCAAAGGCGGTCCGCTGCTCGAGAAGACCCTCGACCGCGCTCGCGCAGGGCTTTCCGCCGAGATGCTCGGCTCCGCGGTCCAGGCTTTCGAGACCACCCTCGACTACCTCAAGACCCGCGTGCAGTTCGGCCAGGTGATCGGTTCGTTCCAGGCGCTGCAGCACCGGGCGGCCAAGATGTTCACCGACCTCGAACTGGCCCGGTCATGCGTCGAGGCGGCCCTCACCGCGATCGACAATGACAGCCCGGATGTCCCCGAGCTCGTCTCGCTGGCCAAGGCCAAGGTGGGCGACACCCTGCACCTCGTTTCCAACGAGATGGTCCAGATGCACGGCGGGATCGGCATGACCGACGCTCACGACGCCGGTCTCTACCTCAAGCGCGCGCGGGCCACGGAAGCCACCTTCGGCAACCAGGCCTATCACCGCGACCGCTACGCTCGCATTCAAGGCTACTGATTGGGCAAGGGCGCCCTGGCTACGGCCGGGGCGCCCTTTTCCGCCGCACGTTGCTGTGGAACCAGATCGAGTTTGGATCGTGGGGCTCACGCCGGACGGCGTCTGGTAAGACGTCGGCAGCGAAGACCTGAAGGAATCGTCGATGCATGAGAGCTTGACCTCGCTTGGGCCGACAGTCCTCGCGTCGTTCCTGGCGTCCATGGTCGAGTTCGTGGAGGCGCTCACGGTGATCCTGGCGGTGGGCACGGTCCGCGGCTGGCGCGGCGCGCTCACTGGAGCGGCCGCGGCGGTCGGCGTTCTGGCGGTGCTCGTCGCTATTCTCGGACCCGCCCTCAACGTCGTTCCCCTGAACGCCGTCCGGGTCGCTCTCGGCGGCCTCATGCTGCTGTTCGGCCTGCGTTGGCTACGAAAGGCCTCACTTCGCGCCGCCGGGATCATCGCCCTCCACGACGAGGCCGCTGCTTTCGAGAAGGAGACTTCCCTCCTTCGCAGCCAGGGCGCTCATAGCGCAGGATTCGACGCCATCGGCTTTGGCGCCTCGTTCAAGATCACCATGATCGAGGGCGCGGAGGTCGTGTTCATCGTCATCGCCATCGGCGCGGGCGGACATGGCCTTCTCATTCCCGCCTGCCTCGGCGCCGCCGCGGCGCTGGCCATCGTCATCGCCCTCGGCCTCGCCATCCACCGGCCCTTGGCCCGGGTTCCAGAGAACACCTTGAAGTTCATTGTCGGCGTGATGCTTTCGGCCTTCGGCGCCTTCTGGTTCGGCGAGGGCCTTGGGATCCGCTGGCCTGGCGAAGACTGGGCCGTGCCAGTTCTGATCGCGATCTTTGCCCTCATGGCCCTGGGCGTGGTCCGTCTCATTCCGGCGACCACCCCGGCGAGGGCGCAGTCATGAGCTGGCTGAAGACCATCTGGGGCGAGATCCTCGGCCTCTTCGTCGACGACAAGAGCCTCGCCCTGGTCATCCTGGCCTGGCTCGTCGTGGCCGGAGTCGTCGTGGCGCTGAAGTGGATTCCCGCCGACCTCCAGGGTCCGGTATTCGTCCTTGGCCTCGTGGTGATCTTCCTCGAGAACACTCTCCGCCGCGCGAGGAGCGGGTGAACTCGCCGGTCAACTCCTCCAACCCCAAATTGCCCCGGCCTTAGCGAACCCGGCCTTGCGCCGGGTGAATCGGGGACCCGGGATGACGACGAAAAAAGGCAACAGTTTTCGCTCTCTTGGGAGCGGGGAAGGTCTCCGCACTCGCCAGGGAATCTATAATCGGGCAATCGGGACGGTCGTCGCCGTGACAGCTCTCGGCGAGATGCTTGAGCGTCTCGCTCATCGCCTGCAGCTCGCGCGCCTTGTGGTCCAGATCAGCGATGTGCCGGAGCGCCACGGCTTTCACATCGGCGCTGGCGCGGTCGCGGTCGTTCCACAGCGCCACTAGTTCGGCCATCTCCTCGACCGAGAAGCCGAGGTCTCGTGCGCGCCGCACGAACCTGAGGGTGTGCACGTCCTTCGAGGCATAGGTCCGGTAGCCCGCGTCCGTCCTGTCGGCTGCCGGAATGAGGCCAATCGACTCGTAGTAACGGATCATCTTCGCCGAGACCCCGCTCGCCGCCGCGGCCTGACCGATGTTCATACGAAACTTCCTTGTGCGGGCTCCTGCGAGAGATTGGCGCCAGGGGCGATCCGGACAAGCCGGCTCGGGCGGCCGCGCCCAGGCCAGCGGTTCAAGGCCGGCCGAAAGCCGCGAAGGCGTAGCGCGTTGGCGACCACGAACAGGCTCGACATCGCCATGGCGGCTGCGGCGAGCATCGGCGAAAGGAGGAGCCCGGCCGCCGGATAGAGCGCCCCCGCCGCGATCGGGATCAGGACGACGTTGTAGCCGAACGCCCAGAACAGGTTCTGACCGATATTGCGCATCGTCGCGCGGCTGAGCGCGATCGCATTCCCGACTCCTCGGAGATCCCTGGACATCAAGACAAGGTCGGCGCTTTCAATCGCGATATCGGTCCCCGTCCCGATCGCCAGCCCGACGTCCGCCTGGGCGAGGGCCGGAGCGTCGTTGATCCCGTCTCCGACGAAAGCGACCTTCCGCCCGCCGGACTGCAGCCGCCGGATCGTCTCCGCCTTGCCCTGCGGCAGGACTTCGGCCTGGACCTCGTCGATCCCTAGCATCCGGGCGATCGTCTCGGCGGTCCGGCGGCTGTCGCCGGTGATCATCGCGACCCGGGGGCCAAGCGCCTTCACGGCGGCGACAGCCTCGGCCGTGGTCTCCTTGATCGGATCCGACACCGCAAGGATCGCAGCCAGCGAGCCGTCGATCGCGACGTAGAGCGGGCTCTTTGCCTCCTCCGCGAGGCGCGCAGCCGGGTCGGCGAAGACAGCGAGGTCAAGGTCGAGTTTGGCCATCAGGCGATCCGCGCCGACCCGGACCTTCCGACCCGCCGCAAGGGCCTCGACGCCGAACCCAGGGATGGCTTCGAAATCCGAAACCTCAACCTCCGGCAAATCCGCCGCGTTGGCCGCTTCGACGATGGCTTCGCCGATCGGGTGCTCGGAGCGGGCCTCGACGGCTGCGGCCAAGCCCAGGACCTCGTCACGCTCGAAACCTGGGCCCACGACAAAATCCGTGAGCATGGGCCGCCCTTGAGTGAGAGTGCCGGTCTTGTCGAAAGCCACCGTCTGCACGTCGCGCAGCGCCTGCAGCGCTTCTCCGTTGCGGAAGAGCACGCCCAGCTCCGCCGCGCGACCGGTTCCCACCAGGATCGAGATCGGCGTCGCCAGGCCCATGGCGCAGGGACAGGCGATGATCAGGACGGCAACGGCATTGACGATCGCGAGCGCCACGGCCGGCCTTGGTCCCAGGATCGTCCAGGCGAGGAAGGTCACCGCGGCCGCCGCCACGACGGCGGGCGTGAACCAGGCGGTGACCTTGTCGACCAGGGCCTGGATGGGAAGCTTGGCGCCCTGGGCCTGTTCGACCATGCGGATGATCTGGGCGAGCACCGTGTCCGCGCCCGTGTTCGTCACCTGGAAGCAGAAGCTGCCGGTCCCGTTCACGGTCCCGCCGATCACCCCCTCTCCAGGCGCCTTGCGCACTGGCGCCGGCTCGCCCGAGATCATCGACTCGTCGACGAGAGATACGCCATCGACGACTTTGCCGTCCGCGGGAATCCGTTCGCCTGGACGCACGAGAACGAGATCGCTGGGCCGGACTTCCTCGAGAGGAACCTCGCGGTATTCGCCGCTCCGCTGGACTCGCGCGGTCTTCGGCTGAAGGCCAACAAGGCGGCTGATAGCCTCCGACGCGCGACCCCTCGCGCGCGCCTCCAGGTAACGCCCGAGCAGGATCAGGGTGACGATGACGGCGGCGGCTTCGAAATAGACGTTCTGTGTTCCCGCCGGGAGCGCCCTGGGGAGGAAGGTCGCCACCACCGAATAAGCCCACGCCGCCGACGTCCCCAGAACGGTCAGGGAGTTCATGTCGGGCGCGCCGCGCAGGAGGGCTGGGACACCCTTGCGATAGAAGCGCAGACCTGGCCCGAACAGGACCAGGCTCGAGAGCACGAACTGCAGATACCAACTGGTCCGCGTCGCGAGGACAAAACCGTGGGCCAGCGAAAGATGCGAACCCATCGCAAGGATGAGGACAGGGAGTGTGAGAGCGGCGGCGAGGATCAGCGCCCGGCCAAGGGTGCCCCCCTCCCGCTGTTGAGTCTCTTCACGCGGGACGGCGCCATCCCCGGACGCAGGCTCCTCGCGCACCTCGTAACCGGCGCCGCGCACCGCCGCGCCGAGGCTTTCGACGCTGGCAAGTCGGGGTTGGTAGCGGACGGTGGCCTGCTCGGTGACGAGGTTCACCGACGCTTCGAGGACGCCTGGCGCGGACGTAAGCGCCTTCTCGACCCGCCCGACGCAGGAGGCGCAGCTCATGCCTTCGATCTTGAGGCTCGCCGTCCGGGCGTCGTCCGGCCGGTTAGGTTCCGCTGATTGCGATGCAGCGGCCGAGGGCATCGCCTGGCTCCTCTTCGTTCACTGCCAGATCAGATGGGGCTTCCAATCATGGGAAGGTCAAGGCCGGCTTGGGGCGTTTGAGGCGGTCGTCGAGACGGACCTCGTAACCCATCAGGTTAGCGTCCATACGGAGCTCTCGCCTAACCGCATCGCCGAAGCAATCCGCTCCGCCGGCTACGCGAACGAGTTCTTCGCCGCCTGACTGACGAAGCCGCGCGGCCTGGGGAAAACAAGGGTGGAGCACAGCTGGCAACCCGGCGCTCCGCTGCGTCCTTATGAGGTGACAAGACGACCGTCGACAGCGGGCGGGCGGAAGGGTGAGACCCGGGCCGGACTGGTCGCGGGGCCGGAGGGCCTTGCCGTCACGTCAGCGCGCCTTAACTCCAGCTCAGGAGATTCGCGCATGGCATCACCATTCGACGGCCTGGAGGTCGAAAAGCAGCTGCGCCCAACCGCGAGGGATTTCACCTTCGACCTCGACGAGCGGCTGGACTCCGTCGTCGTCCTGCATGCGCGCATCCCTGAAGACGCCTTCACCGCCGCCGCCCTCGGGACCGAGCGGCTGGGCAATGGCGTCGTCATTGGCCCCGACGGGCTGGTCCTCACCATTGGCTATCTCGTCACCGAGGCCGACGAGGTGAACCTGCTCGCCAACGATGGCCGCTCGATCCCCGCCCATGTCCTTGGCGTCGACCAGGTCACCGGATTTGGCCTCGTGCACGCCCTTGAGCCCATCGGCCTGCCGGCTTTGCCTCTGGGAGATTCCCGCCGGCTCGACAATGACGCGCCGGTCGTGCTCGCCGGCGGGGGCGGCGTCCCGCACGCCATCGCCGGACGTGTCCTGGCCCGCGCGCCTTTCGCCGGTTACTGGGAATACTACCTGGAGGAAGCGCTGTTCACCGCGCCTGGCCATCCCCACTGGAGCGGGGCGGCCCTGATCGCCCCTTCGGGATCGCTGATCGGCGTCGGATCGCTGCAGATGGCGCAGCAGGCCCGCGGCGGCAAACCGGCCCTCATCAACATGTGCGTGCCGATCGAGCTTCTGCCCCCGATCCTGGACGACCTTTCGCAGGGCCGCGCGGCCCATGCGCCCAGGCCATGGCTCGGCGCATTCGCCCAGGACGCCGGAGCGGGCGTTCTCGTCCTCGACACGGCGGTCGGCGGACCGGCCGCCCGGGCGGAGATCCGCGCCGGAGACGTCATTCTCGCAGTCGCCGGCGAGCCGGTCATGGGTCTGGCGGACTTCTACAAGAAGCTCTGGGCCCTCGGTCCGGCAGGCGTCGTCGCGCCGCTCCGGCTCAAACGGGAAAACGACATCTTCGAGGTCGAGGTCCGCACCGTCGACCGCGCTTCCCGCCTGAGGCGCCGACGTCTGAACTGACGGGATCGGCGCTCGCCCCACATCGCCCTTGCTAGAGACCGAAACAAGCTGGAGTATTGGGCCTTCGGGGGAGGCTTTGGGCAATGGGCGCGCCAAGGGCGACTGCAATCGTGTGCATCAGCGTCTGCGTCGCCACTCTCAGCGCTGCGCCGGTCGCGGCGGCCGCTGATCGGGCTGAAGCCGAGGCGGCGCGGATCGCGGCAATGGCCGGACCGCCTGCCGAGACCGAGTACCACATCGGCCCGCTCGACAAGCTCGACATCACCGTCTTCGAGGTCTCCGACCTCTCCCTCCGAAAGCTCCAGGTGGACGCCTCCGGGCGAATAATCTTTCCGCTGATCGGCGAGGTCGTCGCCAAGGGCAAGACGACAACGGAACTGGCCAACGAGATCGCCGCACGCCTGGTGGAGAAGTACCTCCAGTCGCCTCAGGTCTCGGTGACAGTCGAGGAGTCGCTCAGCCGAAAGGTGACGGTCGAGGGCGCGGTCAACGAGGCCGGCGTTTTCGAGCTCAAGGGCCGCACGAGCCTGCTCGAGGCGGTCGCGCGGGCCAAGGGCGCGTCGAAGGGCGCAAACCTTCACCGCGTCAGCATCGTCCGCATCATCGATGGCGGGCCCCATGCCGCCACCTTCGATCTGGCGGCGATCGGCGCTGGCAAAGCGCCCAATCCAGAGGTCCTTGGCGACGACGTCGTCATCGTCGATTCCTCAAAGGCGAAGTCGTTCTGGAACGGGCTCGTGCAGGCCCTTCCGGCCCTCTACCTGCTCAATTTCCTCTGATGAGCACGCCGCCACTCCTCCAGGGGCTGCGTCGGGAGACGATAAAACCGGCGATGGCGACGCGCACAGCCGACGCGGTGGGTGCTTCGCCCACCTGGGAGGCGCTCGGCGACACCACCGAACCGGCAATCGTCGCCGCCCACGCCTGGCGTTTCCTCTCCAGGCGATGGCGCGTCATGGCCGCCGCGACGGCGGCAGGTCTCGTTCTGGGCGCGGTCGTCACCCTGCTTATGCCCGCCAGCTACACCGCAGGCGCGACCCTGCAGATCGACCGCCAGGCCGAGCGCGTGGTCGACGCCCAGGACCAGACGCCGGTCGACAACCTCGGCGAGGAGTTCTTCCAGACGCAGTACGGGCTCCTGCGCAGCCGGTCTCTGGCCGAGCGTGTAGCCGAGAGCCTGGGTCTCGCCCGGGACGACGCCTTTCGCAGCCTGATGACGCGAAAGCCGCGTGGCTATGTCTGGCGGATGCCCGCGCCGGAGGAGCGCCGGGAGAAGGTGATCCGCCTGTTGGCGACCCATCTCACCGTCTCGCCCGAGCGCGGATCGCGCCTGGTGTCGGTCGCCTTCACCAGCCCTGATCCAAAGGCCTCTGCGCGCATAGCCAACGCCTTC
>JAFANN010000109.1 GCA_019232665.1 Caulobacteraceae bacterium
GTGGACGTCTGCAACGTGCCGCTGCCGGTGAGGGCGGCTCGCCCCTAAATTCCGACATGGCCGGCCGAAGTGCCGGCCACCCATGGCAAGGCTTGGCGAGCGACTCGCGATGGCCGCGTTCCTGGCGCGGCCACGACGCGCGGAGCGTCGCGCTCGGGCGCCGTCCTCGCGTGACCGCCCCGTCCGGCGCGGTCAATGCCAGCGCTTATCAGGCCTGACCATGGGTCGCCGGCACTGACGGCCGGCGATGACGAGTTTTGAGGGGAGGCAACTTCCGGCCCTCACTCCGCCGGAGCCGGTCTCGCGCGCTGGTTGAACAGCAGCTTCATCCGGCGCTCGCGCTCCTCGGGTGAGAGGGTCGCGGGGTCCTCGACTGGGCCGGCGGTCACGGCCATGCCCTTTTGCACGGCCTCGCGTTCGCCCATCTTCTCGAACCAGCGCTTGAAGTACTTGAAGTCCTCGATGTCCTGACCCTGGCCCTTCCAGTTCACGGTCCACGGGTAGCAGATCATGTCGGCGATGGTGTACTCGTCGCCGGCGATCCAGGGGCGGTCGTAAAGGCGGTTGTTCAGCACCCCGTAGAGCCGGTTCACCTCGTCCGTGAAGCGCGCGACGGCGTAGCTCTGGTCGCCCCGCGTGTCGCCCAGGCGCCGGAAGTGGCCGCACTCGCCCGTCTTGGGGCCCTGGTTGGCCATCTGCCACATCACCCACTGGGTGACCTCGGCCTTGCCGCGGATGTCCTGGGGAAAGAACCGCCCGGCCTTCTCGGCCAGGTACATCATGATCGCGCCGGACTCGAAGACGCTGACGGGCGGACCGCCGTCGGCCGGCTCGTGATCGACCAGGGCCGGCATGCGGTTGTTGGGAGAGATGCTGAGGAACCCGTCGGTGAACTGGTCGCCGCGGCCGATGTTGGTTGGAGTTACGCGATACGGCAGGCCAAGCTCCTCGAGGAGGATGGTCACCTTCTTCCCGTTGGGCGTGGGCCAATAGAACAGCTCGAGCATCAATCCTCTCCTTGCGTGATCTCAGCCGAGACGGCGGCGGAAGAGCGAGAACAGGCGCTCCCAATGGCGCTCCGCCGCCGCGCGGTCGTAGGCGGCGCGCTGGGGGAAGGCGAAACCGTGCTCGGCGCCCCGATAGATCTCGACCTCGGCGTTGGCGCCGGAGTCGGCCATAGCCGTCCTCAGCTCCTCGACCATCTCCAGCGGCGCCCAGCGATCGGTCTCGGCGCAGCCGAAATAGAGCTCGGCCTTGGTCCGACCGCCGGCAAGGTGCGGGCTGTCGGGGGCCTCGGTGACGAGGCGCACGCCATACATCGAGGCGGCGGCGGTCACCCGGCCTGGGAAACTCACTGCGGCGCTGATCGCGTACTGGCCGCTCATGCAGTAGCCCACCGTCCCGACCGAGCCGGGGCTGGCCGCCGGCTGGCTGTCGACCCAGGCCAGGAGGGCCTCGGTGTCGGCCATGATCTTGGGAATGGTGAGGGATTCCATCAGCTCGAACATCCGCGCCCGGGCGTTGTCGTCCGTCAGGGGGCCGAGTTCGAGCACGCCGGATCGGTAGTAGAGGTTCGGCAGGACGACGTAGTAGCCGACCGAGGCGAAGCGCCGGCACATGTCCCGCAACTCCTCGCGGATGGCCGGAGCGTCCATGTAGAACAGGATCACCGGGTGCGGGCCGCCCCGCTCGGGGTGCGCCACGAACGTGGTCGTCGCGCCGTCGCGCGTGGGGATGTCGATCTGCTGCTCGATCACGAAGCCGGCTCTCCCTGGACTTGCCCCTTGCGATCCGCTCCCCCAGGGGCTTAGGCAAGCTCTGCCAGCGCGCGCAAGATGGACCGATGATCGGCCATGTCACTTCGGCCGGCAACGATTCCGAGGCGCCAAAGTTGATTTACGGCGCCGGCCCTTTGCGTACGAATGCGGTATTGGCCGTGCTTCGTGCGTGGGGGCGGGCGAAGTGGTCGCAGGAAGGAATGCGATGGAGTCCAAAGTGCTTATCTCGACCGGAAGGAAGTCGACGCCGGCGCGGCTGCGGTTCGCGACGGCGATCGCGGCCGCCGCTCTTGCCCTGACCCCTGTCGCGTTCGCGGCCACGCCGGCGGACCCGGCTGCGGCGAAGGTCGACACCTTCGACAACGCCCTGATCGCGGCGATGAAAGCGGGGGCGTCGGCTGGCGCAAAGGGACGGGAGCGCGAGATCGCCCCGGCCGTACAGGCCGCGTTCGATATTCCGACCATGATGAGGTACGCGGTCGGTCCGTCCTGGAACACCATGACGGAAGCCCAGCACACGGAGCTGTCCAAGGCGTTCGAGCGCTATACGTCGGCTAACTACGCCCACAACTTCGACAGCTACAGCGGCCAGAAGTTCATCATCCAGGGCGTGACGACGCGGGGGACCGACAAGATCGTCCAGGCCCAGCTGACCTCGCCGCACGGCTCGACCAATAACCTGATCTACCGACTCCACGAGACGCCTGAGGGCTGGAAGATCATCGATGTGTACTACAACGGCATCAGCCAGCTCACGACGCGCCGGTCCGACTTCGCGGCGCCACTGGCCAGCGGCGGGGCCAGTGGACTGCTGAGCCACCTCGACGCGCTCACGGCCAAGCTGCTGATCTAGAGCGCGTTCCGCGGGAGTTTCAGAACACCTCGACGAGGGCCGCGCGGGCGCCCTTCGTGTCGAGGCGTCTCAAGGCGTCGACGAGTTCGGCGCGAAGCCTCGTGTCGGCCGCGAGCGGGGCGGGGATGATCGAGACCTCGTTCAACAGGGCGCCGATGCGCTGCTCCGGCGCTGAAAGTCGGGCCAGGCGGCGACGCAAGGCGCCGCCCCCGGCGTCGCGCACCTCCACGGAGGCGCCAGCATCGTCGCGGCCCGACTGCCATTTGACCCAGCCCGCGATGGCGAGGTCGATGGCGGGAGAGGGGAGGCCGCGTTCGGTGCGGACGGCGAGCGAGGACACCAGCTGGGGCGGCAGCTTGAGCGATCCGTCGATCGCGATCTGAGCGAGAGCGTGGGCGATCGCCGGATCGCGGAACCGCGCCATGAGCCGCGTGCGATAAGCGGCAAGATCGAGGCCGACGGTGGGTCCGAGGGTTTCCTCGGCCTCATCCCAGAGCCGCTCCACGTAGGCCGCGCCCGCAGGATTTTGGACGAACTCGTGGACGTAGGTGAGCCCGGCTAGACCCCCAAGATAAGCCATGGCCGAGTGGGCGCCGTTCAGAAGGCGCAGCTTGGCCTTTGAGAACGGGGCGACGTCGGAGACGACCTGCACGCCGACGGATTCGAATTCCGGGCGAGGCCCCGCGAAGCGGTCCTCGATGACCCACTGGCTGAACGCCTCGGTCCGCACCATCGCGCGGTCCTCGACTCCGGCGTAGCTGGAGAAGGCCTCGATGTCGGCCGCGGTGGTTGCCGGAGTGATCCGATCGACCATGCAGGCGGGAAAACGGACATTGGCGGCGATCCAGTCCGGCATGTCCGGATCGATCGCCGCGGCGATGGCGCAGACCAGTTCCTCCAGGCGTCGCCCGGCCCCCTCGAGGTTGTCACAGGCGAGGATCGTCAATCCCCCGAGGCCGCGGCCGCGCCGCGTCATCAGCGCTGCTGCGATCAGGCCCGCTGCAGTCGCCGGCTTGCGCGGCGCCGGGGCCACGTAGCCTGCTTCGGTGATCGTGAGGGTGACCAGGCGGGTCGATTGCCGCGCGAGCGCTTCGACGAGGGGGATAGGGCTGGCGTCCAGGGCGATCACCTCACGGATCGATCCGATCACCCGCCGCCGCGTCTCCCCAGCTTGACTGACGGCGAGGGTGTAGAGGCCATCCTGGGGCTGCAGCGCGTCTCGCAGCGTCGGCGAACGGAGCGACAGGCCAGTGACGCCCCAGCGCAGGTCGCCGCGGCGCAGGATGTCGTCGAGCACGACCGCCTGGTGGGCGCGATGGAAAGCGCCTGGCCCGATGTGGACGACGCCCACCTCCACCTTCTCCCGGTCGTAGCCGGGCCGCTCGATAGCTTGCGGGAGGCGGGCGAGCGTGGCGGAGCCGAGACGCGGGGGAGCTCTCAAAGCCGGTAGGCCGTCTTGGCGATGCGCCACGCGAGGTCGACCGCGAGATCCGCCGCCTCGTCCATCTCCAGCCTGTGGTCGGCGACCATCGTCGCCAGCCGGGCGCAATCTGCGCGGCGGGCGAGATCGTGCCGCGCCGGGATCGACAGGAAGGCGCGCGTGTCGTCAGTGAAGCCGACGGTGTTGTGGAAGCCGGCGGTCTCCATCGCCTGCTCGCGGAAGCGGGACATGCCTTCGGGACTGTCGTGGAACCACCATGGCGCGCCCAGCCGTAGCGCCGGGTAGAAACCGGCGAGTGGCGCGAGCTCGCGGCTGTAGGTTGTCTCGTCGACGGTGAAGACCACGAACGTGAAGGCGGGGTCGGAGCCGAAGCGGTTCAGCAGCGGGCGCAGCGCGTGGACGAAGTCGGTTGCGGCGGGGATGTCCGCCCCCTTGTCCGGCCCAAACCGCGCCAGCGTCGCCGGGTCGTGGTTGCGCACGACGCCCGGGTGAAGCTGCATCACCAGTCCGTCGTCGACGCTCATCCGCGCCATTTCCATAAGCATGTGGGCGCGGAAACGTTCGGCCTCGGCCGGCGTGAAGGCGCCGTGCACGACGGCGTGGAACAGGGCCTCCGCCCTGGCGCCCACCAGCTCGGCCGTCGCCGCGGTCGGATGACCGTGGTCGGTGGCCGTTGCGCCCATCTCCTTGAAGACCGCGCGCCGGGTTTCCAGCGCACGGATGTAGCCGCGGTAGCTCTCGGTGTCCTCGCCGGTCATCTCCCCCAGCGCGATCAGATCACGGCGGAAGTTGGGTTGTTCCGGATCGAGCACCCCGTCCGGGCGGAAGGTGGGGATCACCCGGCCGTTCCAGCCGCTCTCGCGCATCTGCCGATGGTGTTCGAGCGGGTCGAGCGCCCCTTCCGTGGTGGCCAGGACCTCGATCCGGAAGGCGTCATAGAGCGCGCGAGGTCGAAGCCGCGGCGTCTTCAGGGACGCGTCGATGGCGTCGTAGTAGGTGTCGGCGGTGTCCGCGTTCAGTCGCTCGGTCAGTCCGAACACTTCGGCGAACACCCAGTCGAGCCATAGGCGCGAAGGCGTGCCGGCAAACCGGTGATAGTGCTCGGCGAAGCGTCGCCAGATCCGCTTGCGATCGGTCTCGCGCCATCCGTCGTCGAGCCGCGCGACGCCCAGTGACTCCAGTGGCACCCCCGCGCTGTGGACCAGGCGCAGCACATAGTGGTCCGGGGTGATCAGCAGGTCAGTGGGATCGGCGAAGGCCGCGTCTGTCGCGAACCACGCCGGATCGCAGTGGCCGTGGGGGCTGATGATCGGAAGGCGCTCGACCGATTGGAAAAGCTCCCTGGCGATCTCGCGCACGCCGGGATCAGCGGGAAAGAAGCGGTCGGGGTGCAGGCGCAGGGGGGGCATGGCTGGAGCATAGGGCCGACGCTTGTGGCGTGAAGTGGACAGGCGCGGGCGCGGACCCGTAAACACCGGCCATGCCCGACGATCTTCTCAAGCTTCCAGGTCTGGCCGCCTGATGCCGCCTCCTTTGCGGATCCGCTCTGCGCGGGTGATCGTCACCAGCCCCGGGCGCAACTTCGTCACCCTCAAGATCGAGACCGACCAGGGCGTGTACGGCGTCGGCGACGGCACCCTCAACGGGCGCGAAACGGCTGTGGTCGCCTATCTCGAGGGACACGTGATCCCGGCCCTGATCGGCCGCGACGCCAGGTCGATCGAGGACATCTGGCAGTACCTCTATCGCGGCGCCTACTGGCGGCGGGGCCCGGTGACCATGCGCGCCATCGCCGCCGTGGACATGGCTCTGTGGGACATCAAGGCGAAGGCCCTGGGCGTCCCGCTCTACGACCTGCTCGGAGGGCCGAGCCGCGACGGAGTCCTCGTCTACGGCCACGCCAACGGCGCCGACGTCGAGGAGACGGCCGACGAGGTCGCCCGCTACCTGGAGGCCGGGTACAAGGCGGTGCGCGCCCAGACCGGCGTTCCTGGCGTCGCCAAGCCCTACGGCGTCTCGCGCGACAAGGACTTCTACGAGCCGGCGGAAGGCGAGCTGCCGGTCGAAACGATCTGGTCGACGCCCGCGTACCTTCGCCAGGCGCCCAAGCTCTTCGAGGCCCTTCGGCTGCGCTTCGGCGACGAGCCCGAGCTCCTCCACGATGTCCACCATCGCCTCACCCCCAACGAGGCCGCGCAACTGGGCAAGTCGCTGGAGCCCTACCGGCTGTTCTGGATGGAGGACCCGACACCGGCGGAGAACCAGGAGGGCTTCGCCCACATCCGCCGGCATACGACCACGCCCATTGCGGTGGGCGAGGTGTTCAACAGCCTGTGGGACGCCAAGGAGCTGATCCAGAGTCAGTCGATTGACTACCTGCGGGCCACGGTGCTCGGATGCGGAGGGATCACCCACCTGCGCCGCATCGCCGACTTCGCTGCGATCTGGCAGGTGCGGACGGGGTGCCATGGGGCGACCGACCTGTCGCCGATCACCACGGCCTGCGCCCTGCACTTCGACACCTGGGTCCCCAACTTCGGCATCCAGGAATACATGCGCCACACCGCCGCCACCGACGCGGTCTTCCCCCACGCCTACAGCTTCGCCGACGGGCGGCTCCATCCGGGCGACGCGCCAGGCCACGGCGCCGACATCGACGAGGCCGAGGCCGCCAAACACCCCTACGTCCCCCGCCAACTCCCCGTCGCGCGCCTCACCGACGGCACGATGTGGAACTGGTGAGGGTCCTCCCGAGTGGTGCGCGCTCTCCTTCCCCTCCCGGGGAAGGTGGACCGGCGC
>JAFANN010000151.1 GCA_019232665.1 Caulobacteraceae bacterium
GCGATCTTCTCGCCGTCGGGAGGCTCGGTCGGCATCGGCTTCGACATCCCCGCCGACGTGGCAGAGAACGTGACCCGTGAGCTGATGAACGGTCACAAGATCCAGCGCGGCTACATCGGCGCGACGATCCAGGACCTCAGCGACGAGATGGCGAGCTCCTGGGGCCTGACCGGCAAAAAGGGCGCGGTCGTCGCCGGCCTCGTGGCGGGCGGCCCTGCCGCGAGAGCCGGTCTCCAGCCGGGCGACGTGGTCGTGTCCGTCAATGGGCACGCTGTGACCAACGGCAACGAAATGACGCGGGAGGTGGCGAAGGTCCGCGCCGGCGATCAGATCCATCTCGACGTTTTCCGTAACGGCAAACAGAAGAACGTCGACATCACCGCCGGCCTCCGTCCCTCCGAGGAACAGCTCGCTCAGAACGGCGCCTTCGGCGGCCAGGATGAAGGCGAAGCTCCGGGCGCCTCCAACGCGGCGCATCAGGTGCTGGGCATGAACCTCGCGCCGATCGATCCCGCCGCTCGCCAGGCCTACAACATTGCCCCAACGACGCATGGCGTTGTGATCGAGTCCGTGAAAGGTTCGTCCGACGCGGGCGACAAGGGCCTTCGCCGTGGCGACGTCATTGTCCGAGCCGGCGATCGCGAGGTCGCCTCGGCCACCGACGTGACGGCGGCGGTCGGCGAGTGGAAGAAGCAGGGCCGTTCCAGCATCCCGCTGGAGGTCAGCCGCAACGGCGTGTCGCTGTTCGTCCCGGTCAAGATCGAGGGCTGACAGCAGGGTGCGCACAGGCGGGGGCTGCTGATGCGACTACTGATTGTCGAAGATGACCTGGAGGCGGCTCGCGCTATGGCGGCGGGCCTCGGGGAACACGGTCATCAGTGCGAGACCGCCGCCGACGGGATGGCGGGCCTCGACGCCGCGCGCGCGGATCGCTTCGATGTCCTGATCGTCGACCGGATGATGCCGCGCATGGACGGCGTCACCATGGTCGAGACCCTTCGGCGCGAAGGCGACAAGACGCCGGTCCTGTTCCTCTCGGCCCTGGGCGAGATTCAGGATCGTGTGCGGGGCCTCAACGCGGGAGGCGACGACTACCTGGTCAAGCCGTACGCCCTGGCCGAGCTGATCGCCCGGGTCGAGGCGCTCTCCCGCCGTCGCGAAATGGGCGGCGTCCAGACCTTGCTGAAGGTCGGAGACCTGGAGATGGACCTGATCGCCCGGACGGTGCGGCGCGGCGGGGTCGAGATCGACCTGCAGCCCCGCGAGTTCCAGCTCCTGGAATTCCTGATGCGGCACGGCGGCCAGTCCGTCACCCGCACTATGCTGCTGGAGAAGGTCTGGGAATACCACTTCGACCCCCAGACAAATGTCATCGATGTGCACATCTCGCGTCTGCGCTCGAAAATCGACAAGGGCTTCGACAAACCCATGCTGCAGACCGTGCGGGGCGCGGGCTATCGCCTGGAGGCCTGAGCTGAGGCCCAGAGCCTGATGGGTTTGCACGGAACAGATGCGAACGCTGAATCAGGCTCTACGCTTTGGAATTTGGAGAAAACTCCGGTCAGACGATCGCGTCTGAGCGGCGTTTTCTCCGGGGCCTGAGGCCATGCGCCTGCCGCGCCTTTTCCGCACCACGGCGTTTCGCATGACGCTGCTGTTCCTGGCGCTGTTCGCCTCGGCCGCGAGCGCCTTCCTCGCGTACATCTATGTCGCCACCGCCGGAGAGGTGACGGATCGGGCCGACGCCCAGGTGCGCCGGGAAATGGGCACGCTGGAGCGCATCTACGATCGGGGCGGCCTATCGGCTCTGAATGCGGCGGTGATCGAGCGCTCCGCAGGCGATCATCCGCTCCTCTATCTTCTGATGACGCCGTCCGGTCACCCGATCAGCGGAACGATCGGGGCCTCTCCAGTGCCCCCATTTCAGGGCCGATCGGCCTGGGCGAGCTTCGTCCTCACTGATACCGCGCCGGGCGGAGGCGTCCTTCGGCACTCCGCACGAGGGATGGAGGAGAAGCTCGACGGGGGTTCCCGCCTCTTCGTGGGCGCGGACATCGGCGAGTCAGAGGCCTATGTGCGCAAGATCATCCACGCCCTCTGGGGTGCGGGCGCCCTGATCATCATCCTGGGCCTTGCCGGAGGGCTGCTGATCAGCCGCGACGTCAGCCGCAATGCAGCCGCGCTGACGACCGTCATCGACCGCGCGCGGGCCGGCGATCTTGCCGCTCGCGTCCCGATCCGGGGCGCCGGCGATGAGTATGACGAACTCGCCGTGGGCCTCAACGACATGCTCGAACGCCTCGAGCGATCGATCGCCGGCCTGCGACATGCAGGCGACGCGATCGCCCACGACCTGCGCTCTCCCCTCACCCGCCTGCGCGCCCGTCTCGAGGCGGCGATGATCGAGGCCGACGCTGGCCGCTCTGACGCCAAGGCAGCCCTCCACCAGGCGCTGGAGGACACCGACGGGGTGCTGCGCACCTTCGCCGCCGTGCTCTCGATCGCACGCCTCGAGGCGGTCGCGGACGCCCCGGGGCAGAGCGATTTCGATCCGGGAGCGCTTACCCTGGCCGTGGCCGAGCTCTACGAGCCGCTCGCGGAGGACAAGGGCGTCGCCTTCGAAACGGAAGTCCAGCCGGGCCTGAAGATGCGCGGCAATCGCGAATTCATCTCCCAGGCCGTGGCCAACATGCTGGACAATGCGGCAAAGTACACGCCGGCCGGCGGCGCGATCATGCTGCGCGTTCGCCGCCGCGCGTCGGGCGATGTCGAGATCTCCGTCACCGATACGGGGCCTGGCATCCCAGAAAACGATCGCGCTCGGGCGGTCGAGCGGTTCGTGCGTCTCGAGAACAGCCGCAACGCCCCTGGCGCCGGCCTTGGGCTCTCCCTCGTCTCCGCGGTCGCCAGGTCCCACCACGGCCGGCTGGAACTGGACGAAGGTCCAGGCGTGGTGGACGGTCACGGTCCTGGGCTCCGCGCGGCCCTGGTGTTCCCTCCCGGCGCTTAAGGACACGACGTGACGGCTCTGGGCGACCTCATCAGGCCCTGCGGGCCGGTCATCGACGCCTCGGCCGCCGAGCGCGCTCGCGAGCGGCTAGATGCGAGCGCCATGGCGCCCGAGATCGCGATCGCCTGGGACGCGCTGGCCCCGGTGTTCGGCGCCTCGCCCTATCTGGCGGGCCTCGCCACGCGAGCCCCGGAACGACTCGCTGGCCTTCTTAGCGTCGCCCCGAGCGCCTCCCTCTCCCGCATCCTCGAAGATACCTCTGCGCTGGCGGCGCAGGCCGATCCGCCTGACGGGGCGCTGCGATATCTCAAGGGTGAGCTCCACCTCCTTACCGCGCTCGCCGACCTCGGCGGCGTATGGGACCTCGCGCAGGTCACCGACGCGCTCTCGCGCTTCGCCGACGGCGCGGTGTCCGCGGCCCTCGCCCAAGCGGCGCGAGAAGGCGTCGAAAACGGCTGGCTGGAGGTCGCTGGCGATGGCGATCGGGGACCCGCTCCCGGATTCTTCGCCATCGCCATGGGCAAGCTGGGCGCGTTCGAGCTCAACTACTCGAGCGATATCGACATCAGCCTGTTCTATGAGCCCGACGCCCTGCCGCTCACCGGCAAGCTCGAGCCAGCGCGGGCCGCCCAGCGCCTGGCGGAGCGCCTCTCGCAGATCCTGCAGTCCCGCACCTCGGACGGTTACGTCTT
>JAFANN010000020.1 GCA_019232665.1 Caulobacteraceae bacterium
CGACGAAGCCGCCATTGCGTCCCGACGCGCCCCAGGCGACGCGCTCCGCCTCCAGCACCGCCACGCGCCGACCCGCCCGGGCCAGCTCCAGCGCCGTGTGCAGGCCCGCCAGCCCGCCGCCGATGACGCAGACGTCAGTCTCCAGGCGCCCGTCCAGCGCCGGCCGGGCCGGCGCCTCGCCAAGCCGTCGGCGGTACCAGGTATCGACGTAGGGCAAGCGGGCGACCCTTAGCGAGTGTAGTCTTTGCCGTACCATCGCATCGCGAGGGTGCGGAGGGTTCCGTCGACCCGCATGGCGGCGATGATGCCGCGGATCCTGGCGGTCCAGGCGGGGTCGCCCTTGTCGGTCACCACCGTCAGCGGCTCGCGGAAGGCGTAGCCGTCCGGCAGGATGCGGATCGGATAGCCGCGGTGGATCGCCTGTACGGCGGTCTGCTCCGGGGCCAGGACGGCGTCCAGGCGCACGCCAGGCGGCAATCTCAGATCGTCGAACGGCAGCATGGAATTGGCGTAGGTGCGGACCTGGCCCGGTGTCACCGAATAGACGACGGGCGGCGCGCCCGGGTCATCGATGGCCAGTTGGCGGCGGATGTAGTCCTCCGAGGTGGTGCCGGTCTCGACGCCGATCTTCCTACCGTTCAGCTCGCTCCGTCGATGGGCGGCGCTCTTGGCGTTCACCACGAAGACATACGGGCTGTAGTAGTAGACCCCGGCAAAGTCGACGACATGGGCGCGCGCCTTGGTCGGCGTCGCTGATCCCACCATCATGTCCCAACGCCCGTGCCAGTGGCCGCCAGTCATCAGGCTCCAGTCCGGTGTTTCGAAGCGCACCCCGACACCCAGGCGCCGCGCGATCTCCCGCGCGACGTCGATGTCGAAGCCCGACAGGCTTCCGTCGTCGCCGACGAAGCTCTGCGGCTCCCAGCCGGCGTTGGTGGCGACGATCAGGACATGGCGCGCCATCACCCGCTGCAACGTATCCGTCTTCGAGGACGCTCGCACACCGCAGGCGGCGAGCGCCAACGTCAGCAGAAGAGTCGCCAACCGGCCGCGGACACCCGTCCTCTCGATCATGTGCTCGCCTCATGCCCATCCGGCCCCTGCACAAAGGCTTAGCGGGCCTGCAACAGGTAGGCCCACTGCCGCGAGGCTCTCAAGCTATGTCCGCTTTTCCACCCATGTCCGACATTGAGCGCGTCCGCTTCCGGCCAGCCTACTCTGTCAGCCTGCCTGAAGTCCCCATAGAAATGATGTCCAAGTATCCGATGAAGCCGGCCATTCCAAACAGCAGCAACGAGTTCAAAATTATCGCGCACCAGTAAGCGAAGGGCTCAGACGCCCTCCGGGCCGCGGGTATCCCAAAGCCAGCCCAGAATGTCCCGCTTCGATACGATCGCCACAGCGTGAAGGCGGCAATTGCCGGAATGAGATGCAGTACGAGCAAGAATAACACTGACGGGCCTCCCCACAGTGGTAGCTTTGTAGGGCAAGTTAGCCAGACAAACGACCGCTCGCCACCCGTAGCCGACCTCCGCGAGGTCCGCTTGTCCGCCCACTGCCGGGAGGTCCGCTAAGGGGTTCGGGGCAAAGGACCGCCCACGCCCCGCGGCGGACCCCAGGGGTCAAGTCGCAGCGACGTCGATGACGGCTCGCGCGAAGGCGTCGGGGGCTTCCTGCGGGAGGTTGTGACCGACGCCGCCGGAGATCGTGCGGTGTTCGTAGCGCCCGGTGAACTTCTTGGCGTAGGCGCTGGGCGGGGGGTGCGGCGCGCCGTTGGCGTCGCCTTCCATCGTGATCGTGGGGACGCCGATCGTGGGGGCGGCGGCCAGCTTCGCCTCGATGGCGTCGTACTTGGCTTCGCCCGCGGCGAGGCCCTGTCGCCAGCGGTAGTTGTGGATCACGATATCGACGTGGTCGGGGTTGTCGAACGCTGCCGCAGTCCGGTTGAACGTGGCGTCGTCGAAGTTCCATTTCGGCGAGGCGAGGCGCCAGATCAGCTTGTTGAAGTCGTTTAGGTTCTTCGCGTAGCCTTCCTTGCCCCGTTCGGTGGCGAAGTAGAACTGGTACCACCACTGGTATTCGGCCTCCGGCGGCAATGGGATCTTGCCCGACGCCTGGCTGCCGATGAGATAGCCGCTCACCGAGACGAGGCCCTTGCAGCGCTCGGGCCACAGCGCGGCGATGATGTCGGCGGTGCGCGCGCCCCAGTCGAAGCCGGCAAGGACGGCGCTCTGGATCTTCAGCGCGTCCATCATGGCGACCGTGTCCAACGCTACGGCGCTCGGCTGGCCGTTGCGCATGGTGTCCGGCAAGAGGATGCGTGTTTCGCCGTAGCCGCGAACGAAGGGGACGATGACCCGATACCCCTTCGCCGCGAGGATCGGGGCCACCTGGGCGAAAGCGTGGATGTCATACGGCCAGCCGTGAAGCAGGATCACCGGCCGCCCATCGGCCGGGCCGACCTCGGCGTAGGCGATGTCGAGCAGGTCGGTTCGGACGTGGCGCAGCGGCGGGAAGCCGGCGGCCGTCGAGCTGACCGGCTGGGCGGCGGCCGCCGGCCCCAACTCGGCGATAGCCGCGGTCAATACGGCTGCGCCCAGCAACTGACGGCGAAGCGGATCTATTTCGGATTTCACGAGACACTCCCGGTACGAGGATCACATGGGCGCGCGGTATAGATTGGCTTGAGAAAGCGCAAACCCGAGGATTCCCAATAATCACGTGAACGCAGGCTTGGCTATTGGCCAATGGTGTTGCGCATAGTCTCCCGCGAGCGCCACAACTAGCGGCGCCACGCCTATACGAAGGTGTCGAAGATAATTCCGTTCATTCGCACGTCTCTTTGAGGCCCCTCTCGTCAAAAAGGAGCTAGACGGGCGCACGTTCTCTTTTCCAAAGTCGGCGAGGTCTACTTTCAGGATACCCGCACGGAGGTCCCAGCACTCCGGGGAAGAATACGTACCCAACCAAGGTCTTGGCGACACGTTCGTCCAATAGAAAACCTGTTCGGCTTTCGATACCGCCGTCGTCTAGTGGGCGTGCTGGACGTCCCAGGTGGGTGGTTAGCGGCCCGTCGCGACGTCAGCTCCTGTGCCGCACCGCCTCCGCCCGCGCCTGCTTCAGCTCGGCCCAGGCGGGGGCGTACTTCAGGGCTTCGTCGTACTTGGCGAGCGCCTCGCCCCACCGGCCCTCGCGCGCCAGGACGTCGCCCCAGGCCTTTAGCGGGTCGGCCCAGTGCGGGGCCTTCGACGAGGCGGCGGAGACGTCGGCTTCAGCGGCCTTAAGGTCGCCATGGCCGAGCTCCCAAAGGCCCCGGTGCAGAGGGATCGGGGGTAGGTCCGGGCCGACCTTCAGCCCCTCGGCCCAGACGCGCTCGGCCCCCGCTGTGTCGCCCGCATGGACGAGCACGTCGCCGTGGAAGGCGTAGCAGAGCGACTGGACGCCGACGCGCTTGAACACGGCCTCGGCCTCGTTGAGGCGTCCGGCCAGGCCGTAGGCGAGACCCAGGAAGCAGGGCTGGTTGAGAAAGGCGTATTGCACGCTCGGGGTGGCCGTCCACGCCCTGTAGAAGGCCTCCAGCGGCGCGACGGCGCCCTGGGCGTCGCCGCGGTCCAGGGCGGCGTAACCCTGCAGCAGGAGAACCTCGGCCTTGGTCAAGGGGTCGTCGGGATCGCCGGCGGCGATATAGCGCGCCGCGTTCGCGGGATCGTGCATCCAGGCGTAGACGTCGCCGATCGTCGGAGCGTCGGTGAACACCATCGCACCGGCACCACCGTTCAGCTTCGCGTCCTGCAGAAATGAAGTCAGTTCGAGCGGCGGGTCGAAGGTTATCACGGCGGGGTTGACGAACACTGTGCGCAACTGGGGCTGCTCACGCTTCGGCACGGCCGCCGCGGCCTGCAGCAGGGCGTGGCCCTCCCGCCAGGCGCCCTCCTCGTCAGTCAAGCCGACGGAGCCCACCAGATCGCCCCACGCCCTCCACCAATTCGCGGACCTGGGCTTGGCCAAGGTCATGACCAGGCGGTACTTCTCCGCGGCCCGGGCGGGTTGCAGCAGCACCGCATAGGCGTTGCCCCAGTCGATCGCCAGACGCGCCCGCTCCTCGTCGTTGTTCGCGTGAGGGTAGGCGCTTTGCAGGAAAGCGACCGCGTCGGCGAAGCGGTTCTCGTTCTCGAGATAGGCCGCATAGCGGTGGGGCTGGGAGCGTCCGTAGACATACTCGGCCGCCTGGACAGTCAGCTTCCCGAGGTCCCCGGAGCCGCCTTCGAAGGTGGCGGCGGGGACGCCCTCGCCGCGCACGGTCAGGGCGAGGCCGCCCGTGTCGGTCTGGATCAGCTCGCCGTCGATGTGCAGGTCGTGGCCGAAGCGCTCGTGCAGCATCCGGTCGATCTCGCCGATCGAGACCCCGGTTCCAGGCGCCTCGACCTTGATGTCCGAGGCCCAGGCGCCGCGCGTGTTCAGGCCCTTGTCGACGGAGCGCGTGGCCTCCTGCATCTTTTGCAACGCATCCAGCATGCCCTTGGCGACCACGTCGCCGCTCAGGCCGCGACTCGCGAGCCCCGGGGGCGCCTTGAACGCGTCCACCACCACCGAGCGTGAGGTGAAGGCGTCCCAGAGCATGACGAGGACGCCCAGGCCGATCACAGTTGCGACGAGCGCGGTGAAGACCTGAAGGCCGTTGCGCATGCGCAGCCCGAAGCGGCGCAGCTTGCCCTCGCGCGACTGGCCTCTGATCCGACTCAGGCGAAAGGCGCGCTGCTCCTCGATCTCCTGGGTCTGCGCCTTCAGGAAGTCGACCGCTGCGCGCGCGACTTCGGGGTCGTGCTTGGACTGGTCGACGGCGAAGGCGGCGGCCACCGCCTCGCCGACCTGGCTCTCGACACCTTCCTCTTGGGGCTCGCCCTCGCCGCCCTGCAGGCTCCCGATCAAATCGTCAGCCATCGCATCATCCCCCGGCGCCGCTTCCCCTGGACGATCATCTATTCTGGGCGACACGGCAACGCTCGCGCTCGGTTTGTGTCCCGTATACAGCCGTCCACTTCCCCGAAGAGTCGACACCGCCTCGAGAGGGGTTATTCACCCCGCCCGAGCCGCTTGCGCACCACCCAGAAGTCTCGCCCCTCATCTCACCGAATCCGCGATCGACCGGTACCGGGCGCTTCCGGTGGCAGGCGAACTCCATCGCGACGTTGTGGAGGGATTCTGGGGAGCCTGATCGGTCAGATCGATCCGAACGCCGCCGTTCCCCACCTCCAGCGCTGCTTCGCAGGAGATGGTCTGCGCAACGTCATCCGGCTTGGTCCGGTTCTGGGGGCGATGTGCGAGTGCCTTGGCCGCGCCGGAGATCCGGAGCGGGGACTGTTCTATCTCGACACGATCATTGGACTGGAGCGGAGCCCACCCACCTGATTTTGCCGGAACTCCGCCGGGCGCGAGCGGCGCTGCTGCACATGCAGGACCCGCCCGGCTGGCGGGCCCAGTCCGATGTCCTGCTCGAGCAGGCCCTGAAGCGATCGGTGGCGCAGGGAAGCCTCGCCTGGGAGTTGCGCATCCGCACCGACCAGGCGCGCCTTTGGGTCACGGATGGGTTGCGCGGCAAGGCGGAGGAGACCTTGCAAGCAATCCTGTCCCGCTACCCGTCGACCAATACGATCGACCGGGTCGCCGCGGAACGCGTCCTCGAGGACGGGCGGGGCCGCTAGCGCCGGCCCAGGTTAGCCGACAGGCGCACAGCGCGTGACCTTGAAGGCGGCGATCGCGCCGGCCGTTTCTTCGCGAAACCGGGCGATCGAGGGGTTGTTGCGATGGACCTCGAACGCGGCTTCGTCCCGATAGACTTCAAAGGCCAGGACGCGCGCGTCGTCGTCGTGTGGCTGCAGGACCTCGAATTGCAGCGTGCCAGGCTCGTCCTTCAGGCAGCGCGCCCTGTGCGCTCCAAGCGCGGCCAGGAGCCGGTCCCGGTTGCCGGGGGCGACTTCGATTTCGCCGATGATCGCGAGCTTGGACATCTCTGGTCTTCCTTGGTTGAGACTGTTCATTGCGCCGCCTGCGTCAGGTCGGAGGTGGCGGAGAGGGCCGCGACCACCTCCGCCGTCGTGAGGATCGCGTGGGCGAAGGTGGGACCATTCAGGTCGTGCGCGGCATGCATCATCTCGTGGGTGAAGGCGGCTGTCGCATCGCGAACCAGGGTGACGTGGTAGCCGAGCTCCATGGCGTAGCGGGCCGTGGACTCGATGCAGGTGTTCGCCAGCAGGCCGACGACGATCACATGGGTGATCCCGCGCTGGCGCAGCTGCTGGTCGAGATCGGTGTTGGCGAAACCGCTCTGGCCCCAGTGCTCCTTGGCGACGATGTCGCCGGGCTTCGGCGCGAAATCGGGATGCCACTCGCCGCCCCATTCGCCGCGCGCGAAGGAGTGACGCTGGATGATCTGGCGCTGGGTCGGACTGGGATGCGCCCAGTCCTCGTAGTCGCCCGGCTCCCAGCGGCGATGCGGGGCGATGAAGACCCGCATGCCCGCGAGCCGAACGGCATTGTCGATGGTTTTGAGATTGGCAATCAGTCCAACCTCTTCGGCGACCGGCTTTATTCGCGGCCAGATTTTTCCACCTTCGGAAAGGAAGTCATTGTACGGATCGACGAGCAGAAGCGCCGTCGAATCGACAGGGTACACATGCTGTGACACGGTTGATCTCGCTTGGGATTGAGAATTGCGACGATTTCGCAGCGCCGCGCCCTGGGCGCTGCGAAATACTCGTCAGCTAGCGTGCGTATTCGCGGGTTCGCCTTCCGATCGTCCAAACGAAGGAAGATACCGGCCGAAATTCAACTCGAAGTCGCTCGGAACGCCGTAACCGATACTGCGCACCTTGGCCCGGCGCGCCTGCGCACTGGGCGAGGCCAGGGTGGAGAAGAACAGGTCGACGCTGGACTGAATCTCGGAAGCCGTCGGCGTCCCAAACCGGTTGACCTGGGCCTTTGCCGCGGCGAGCGTTTCACGGTCGAACGAGGCCAGCCGCCGGACGAGCGTTTCGACGAATGTGTCGAGATCGCCATCGTCCAAAGCTCGGTTCACCCACCCATAGCGCTCGGCGATATCGGCGTCGAAATCATCGCCGCTGAGCACGATCTCGAGCGCCCGCGAGCGGCCGACCAGACGCGGGAGCCATTCCATCGCTCCGCCGCCGGGGACCAGTCCGACGCCGACCTCGGGATTGCCGAACACGGCGTTTTGCCGGCTCGCGAAGCGCATGTCGCAAGCCAGCGCCAGTTCGTTACCGATCCCACGCGTGCGGCCGCGGATCTTGGCGATGCTCACGACCGGCGCGGTCGCGAGGCGCAGCACAAAATCGCGCCAAAGGCCCAGCACCTCGGGCCGTTCAGCGGCCTTGGTCACGTCGAGATGGGCGACGAAGAAATCGGGGTTCGCCGACTGAAACACGACGACCTTCACGGAAGGATCTGCTTCGAGGTCGCTCATCAGCGCGCCCAGTTCGACGATCGTCGTGGGACCAAACATGTTTATCGGCGGATTGCTGAAGGTGATCGTCCACCGCCCCGCATGGGTGCGATCGGTCTTGAATTGCGAAGTGTCCGGCATCACGCGTCTCCTGCTCCGTTTTGCAGATCAGCTTGGCGTCGAGCGCCGTTGCGGCGGCTCTGATGACGCCCATATGGCTATGGAGATCATAGCGACAAGAGACTATGAAAAAGAAAGTTCCGATGAACGAGATTGAATCGTCCGATCACACCCTATGCCCCGTGGCGCGCTCGGAGGCGGTGGTGGGCGACCGCTGGACCGTGCTGATCCTGCGGGAGCTGTTCATGGGAAATCGGCGCTTCGAGACGATGCAGGCTCAGACGGGCGCCACGCCGCAGATGCTCGCGGCGCGCCTGAAGAAGATGGAAGCGGATGGTCTCGTGGAGCGTCGCCGCTACAGCGAGCGGCCGCCAAGGCACGAGTATCACCTGACCGCGAAAGGCGAGGCGTTCTACCCGGTGTTGCTGGCGCTCCGCGCCTGGGGCGAGACATGGTGCAAGTCGCCGAAGGAAGGCCGCGCCGTCTATTACACCCATAAGTCGTGTGGCGGGCCGGCAGGCCTCGGGCCGGTCTGCGAATCCTGCGGCCAGCCTCTGCGCCGCGAGGATCTGACCGTGGACCTGAATCCGGCCTATCGGGACGAGCGCGAAGCGCGCTGGGCCGCGTTCAAAGGCGGCCGATGAGGCCGTCCTGAGGCCTCAGCCCCTTTTGCGGGAAGCGAAGGCGGCGATGCGTTCCTGCATGTCGGGGCCACGGCCTTCGCCGCGATAGACCTCGTGCGCCAGGCCTTCCGGCAGAGGCAGGCCGTCGGTCTTGTCCAGCAGGCGCTTGTTGGCCGCGTGACTGAAGCTGGAGTTGGCGGCGATCTCGGCGACCCAGGCGTCGATCCCCGCCTCGAACGCGTCGTCGGCGAAGCAGGCGTTGGCCAGGCCCATCGTCTCCGCCTCGCGCCCGGAATAGGTGCGGCAGGTGAACATCATCTCGCGGGCTTTGGCCCAGCCGATCCGGCGCGGCAGGCGCTGGCTGAGCCCCCAGACTGGCGTCAACGCCCACTTGGCGTGGGTGTCGGCGAACTTGGCGCTTTCCGCGGCCAGGATCAGGTCGCCGGCCAGCGCCAGTTCGAGGGCGCCGGTGTAGCAGTGGCCGTGCACCGCGGTGATCACCGGCAGCGGCAGGCCCGCGATGCGCTCGATCACATTGCTCTGGTAGTGCGGCTCCGGCAGCTTCTCGCCCGCAGCGATGTCGCCAAGATCGTGGCCCGCGGAGAAGCAACGGCCGGCGCCGCGAAGCACGACGACGGCGACGCCGGTCGGGTCCTTGGCGATCGCCCGGACGTGGTCGTCGAGCGCCTTGAACACCGGCACGTTCAGCGAATTGAGCTTGTCCGGGCGGTTGAGGATCAGATGGGCCGCCGCGCCGCGCTGTTCCCTAAGGACCAGATCCGTCATCGCTTCATTCTCCCCATCCATCGCTCGCGAGCGAGTTTGACCGGCAAAGACGGCCTGTGAACAGGGGGCTGACCCTTCCCCGTTGCAGTGCGCTGCTTGGGGCAGGATCCAGGTCCGCCTTCTAGTCCGCCCGTAACTCCAGCCTCTCGAGGCCGCGGAAGAACGGCAGGGTGCGCCACACGGGGGCCGCGTCGGGGTTGGCCAGGCGAAGTTTGGGGAAGCGCTCGAAGAGACGCAGTAGGGCCACCTGCGCCTCGAGGCGGGCGAGCGGCGCGCCGATGCAGATGTGGGCGCCGCCGCCGAAGGCGACGTGGGGCTTCTTGGCGCGGGTGACGTCGAAGGCGTCGGGGTTCTCGAACGCCTCCGGGTCGCGATTGGCCGCGCGGAGGAACAGGGTGAGGGCTTCCTTCTGCTTCACCGGGCAGCCCGAGACTTCCAAGTTTCGCGAAGCGATGCGCCCCGTGGCGTCCACCGGCGGTTCGTAGCGCAGGGCCTCCTCGACCACCGCGTTGATCAGGGACGGGTCGGCCCTGAGCTTGGCGAGCTCGGCGGGGTTTTTCAGCAGGAGCCGCACCGCGTTGCCGATCAGGTCGGTCGTCGTGAGGTTGCCGCCGATCAGCAGGGCCTGCAGGTTGATGCGAAGCTCGCCGTCGGTGACCGCCAGTCCCTGCGATTGCAGCCGGGTCATGTCGCTGATCAGGTCGTCGCGCGGCTCCGCCTTCCGCTCTGCGATCAGACGCGTGAAGTCGTCGTCGAGCGCCTCCCGCGCGGCCTCCATCGCCTTGGTCTGCTCTTCGTTGCGGAAAGGGTTGAGGCTCTGGATCACGTCTTCCGACCAGGCGCGGAACTCCGCCAGTCGGCCCTCGTCGACGCCCAGGATCGAGGCGATCACGTCGATCGGAATCGGCACGCAGTAGCTCGGCATCAGGTCGAACGGGCCGGACGTGTCGATCGCGTCCAGCGTCTCGGACACGATCCGCTCGACCTCCGGCCGGAACTTGGCGACGCGGGCGTAGAGCGCCTGGGCGAGCGGCTGGCGGATGCGGGCGTGGTCGGGATCGTCGAGGGTGAGGATGCTGGTCGTCTCGCTGCGCGGCCCCTCGGGGATCTCCGCCCCGGCGAGCAGCCGCTCCAGCACGTGCTCCTCGCCCTTCAACGCATCGCGCCACATGGTGAGGTCCGAGACGATGGAGCGGACGTCGTCGTAGCGGGTGAGGATCACGCTGCCATAGCCCTCGTCCCTCAGCGCCGGAGTGCGGACGCGCAGGTCGGCTAGCACGGCGTACGGGTCCTCGCGGTAGGGCGGGTTCATCGGCGTCAGCGTGAACATGACCGGAAAGCCGCGGTCAGCCGCGGGCTTTGGCGTGGAGTCGTCGTCGGCCATCGGAAGTCTCCGAGAAGGGCTGATGGGTTCGGGTTAGACCATCGCGCCGCCGGAAGCGAGGCGCGCTGCGCGCCAATTCATGATCCTTCGCAAAGACGATCCGGCGCCATTGATCGGCTTACCGTTTTCGTCGCTCGACGAGCTCGTGCACGAGCCCGCCGGGCCCCTCGAACGCCGCGTAGGCCCAGTGGACGTCGGCGTTCCACGCAGGCTCATGATGGAGCACGCGGACACCTTTGTTCTCCAACACCTGTAGAACCTCCGTCAGCGAGTCGACCTCGAAAGTGATGACGCACGCCGCATCCCGGCCGTGTTGCGCCCTGGCCGCGGGGTTCTCGCAGCGGAAGACGTGAAGGGTCGTGTCATCAAGGCTGAAGACAATCTGGTCGGTGAATTCGGCGGCGATCGGCAGCCCGAGGATGTCTCCGTAAAGGACGCGCGCCTCGGCAAGATCTGGCGTGAGCACGAGCGGGGGCCCGAGCTTCAACATAATCGGCTCCGTTCATTTGAGCTGGAAACGCCGGGTCGGATTCTCCAACACAGTGTAGCTGAAACCACGTCCGTGAATTCACTTGGCGGACCGGCCTTCAGTTCACGTCTTCGCGGTTTCTGATCGAGGTCGTGAAGGCGCAGGCGTCGGATCGGACCAGGTCGTCCGCGAGGCCGAATTCCGCGCGGCCGCAAGAACCTTCGGCTCCAAGCCTTGCGTTGCACCCGGGGCGCGGCGCCGCATAGCGTCAATCCTGGGGAGGTCAAAGTGAAGATCGTCGTCATCGGCGGCTCCGGACTGATCGGTTCGAAGGTCGTGGCGCTGCTCCGTCAGCGCGGTCATCAGGCCGTAGCCGCCTCCCCCGCCTCGGGCGTCGACGCCATCACCGGCGAGGGCTTGGACCTGGCCCTGGCGGGGGCCCAGGCTGCGGTCGACCTGTCCAACTCGCCGTCCTTCGAGGACGGCGCCGTAATGGCGTTCTTCCAGACCTCCGGGCGCAACTTGCTGCGGGCCGAGCACGGCGCCGGAGTCGGCCACCACGTCGCCCTTTCCATTGTCGGCATCGAACGCAACACGGGCAGCGGCTACTACCGCGCCAAGCTCGCGCAGGAAGCGCTGATCAAGGCCTCACCCGTGCCTTGGACGATCCTGCGCTCGACCCAGTTCTTTCCCTTCGCCGCCGGCGTCATCCAGGACGGCGCCAAGAACGGAGAGATCCGGTTGTCCACCGGCATGATGCAGCCGATCGCCCCCGACGACGTGGCCGCCTTCGTGGCCGACACCGCCCTGGGGTCGCCGGCGAACGATACGATCGAGATCGCCGGGCCCGAGCGCATCCGGGTGAACGACTTCGCCAGGGCATACATGGACGCCCATGGCGACGCTCGCCCGATCGTCGCCGAAGCGCACACCCCGTTCTGGGGCGCCGAACTTGACGACCGATCGCTCACGCCGGGCGATCACGCGCGACTGGGAAAGACGACCTTCGCCCAATGGTTGCGCGAGGACGCGGCCGCCCGCACTAGCTGACGCCGGCGGGGACGCCTCAAAATGGCCCCCGCAGGCTTTTCCCAAAACGTGGTCACTCGGATCGTCTGACGGGTCGGACGGAGCCGTGCCGCGGTGGCCGGGCTCCGCCCGCTTTGGCGCGTGGCGAAAACGGGTCGACGTCCGGTGAGTTCTGTTTTAGCACTAATGTGCGCACGGCGGAGGCCATGAGGACCAGAACATGCAGACGCGTATCACCGAGCTCTTCGGGATCGAGCACCCCATTATCCAGGGCGGCATGCACATGGTGGGGTACGCCGAGCTGGCGGCCGCCGTGTCCAACGCCGGCGGTCTGGGCATCATCACCGGCCTGACCCAAGGCACGCCCGAAAACCTGGCCCGTGAGATCGCCCGCTGCCGCGAAATGACCGACATGCCTTTCGGCGTGAACCTCACCTTCCTGCCGGCCGTGACGCCGCCGGACTACCCAGGCTTCATCGAGGCGATCATCGACGGCGGCGTCAAGATCGTCGAGACCGCCGGCAACAACCCGGCCAAGTGGCTGCCGCTGTTGAAGGAGGCGGGCGTCAAGGTGATCCACAAGTGCACCTCGGTCCGCCACTCGCTGAAGGCCGAAGCGATCGGCTGCGACGCCGTCAGCGTCGACGGTTTCGAGTGCGGCGGTCACCCTGGCGAGGACGACGTGCCCAACTGGATCCTTCTCCCGCGGGCCGCCGAGGAATTGTCGATTCCGTTCGTGGCCTCGGGCGGCATGGCCAACGGCAGGCAGCTGGTCGCAGCCCTGGCGATGGGCGCCGAGGGCATCAACGTCGGCACCCGCTTCGTGGCGACAAAGGACGCGCCGGTGCATGAGAACGTGAAGCAGGCAATCCTCGACGCCAGCGAGTTGGACACACGCCTGATCATGCGCCCCCTGCGCAACACCGAGCGCGTCCTGATCAACGCCGGCGTCCAGCGTCTCCTGGAGACGGAGCGAGCGCTTGGCGCGAGGATCACCTTTGACGACATCGCCGCCGAGGTGGCGGGCGTGTATCCGCGGATCATGAAGGACGGCGACATGGACGCCGGCGGCTGGAGCTGTGGCATGGTCGTGGGGCTGATCCACGACATCCCGACCGTCGAGGAGCTGATCGACCGGATCATGGCCGAGGCCGACGAGATCATCCAGCAGCGCTTCGGTCGCCCATCGGCCAGTGCTCCCAAGCGTCTCGTGGAAACGGCGTGAGCGGGGCTTGATCTCGCTATCGAGGCGGATAAGTCCTGAATTAGAACGTACGGAAGGAACACTGGAATGCGTGAAGCCGTCATCGTCGCCGCCAAGCGGACCGCCATCGGAAAGGCCTACCGCGGCGCGTTCAACAACACCTATGGCGCGACGCTGGGCGCCGAGGCGATCAAGGCCGTGGTCGCTCAGGCCGGCGTCGATCCGGGCGAGGTCGACGACGTGGTCATGGGCTGCGCCATGCAGCAGGGCACGACGGGCAACAACATCGCCCGCCAGTCGGCGCTCCGCGCCGGTCTGCCCAACACAGTCTCGGGGATGACCATCGATCGCCAGTGCTCCTCGGGTCTGATGGGCGTGGCGACGGCGGCGAAGTACATCGTCAACGACGGCGCGCCGATCGCTATCGGCGCGGGCATCGAGTCGATCAGCCTGGTTCAGAACGACAAGATGAACCGCTTCATGACCTCCGATCCGTGGATCAACGAGCATGTCCCGGAATTCTGGACCTCGATGATCGAGACCGCCGAGGTGGTGGCCGAGCGCTATGGCGTCAGCCGCGAGGCGCAGGACGCGTATGCGCTGCAGTCGCAGCAGCGCACCGCCCAGGCGCAATCGGAAGGCCGCTTCGCAAGCGAGATCACGCCTGTCACCACCGTCATGAAGGTGGTGGTCAACAAGGAGACGGGCGAGACGGCCGACAAGGAGGTCACTCTCTCCGCCGACGAGGGCAACCGCCCGCAGACCACGCTGGGAGACCTGCAGAAGCTGCAGCCGGTGTTCAAGGGTGGCCGCTTCGCCAAGGAGGGCAGGTTCGTCACCGCCGGCAATGCGAGCCAGCTGTCGGATGGCTCGGCCGCCGTGCTGCTGATGGAGCGCAAAGAGGCCGAAAAGCGGGGCCTGGAGGCGCTGGGCGCCTATCGTGGCCTGGCCGTCGCCGGCTGCGGACCCGAAGAGATGGGCATTGGCCCGGTGTTCGCGATCCCGAAGCTGCTCGAGCGCAATGGGCTCAAGATCGACGACATCGACATCTGGGAGCTCAACGAGGCCTTCGCATCCCAGGTGCTCTACTGCCGCGATAGGCTCGGCATCCCGAACGAGAAGCTGAATGTCTCGGGCGGCTCGATCTCGATCGGCCACCCCTACGGCATGACGGGCGCCCGCTGCACCGCCCATCTGCTCTACGAGGGCAAGCGCCGCGGCGCGAAGCTGGGCGTCGTCACCATGTGCATCGGCGGCGGCATGGGCGCGGCGGGGCTGTTCGAGATCTACTAGGTCTCGGAGAGTCTAAATCCTGAACGACCTGGACTGTTCTTCCGATCGAGGCCCATAACTGTCCGCGCAATGGGAGAGCGCGAAATGGGCTTCTATCGGGAGGTGGTGCTGCCGAGGCTCT
>JAFANN010000021.1 GCA_019232665.1 Caulobacteraceae bacterium
CGGAGCGGGCGGTCTACGATCGCCAGTGCGGCGGCGCCGGATCGACCTTCTCCTTCACCTTGGCCGGCGGAGAGGCGGAGGCCTTCCGTTTCCTTGATCAGCTCAGGCTTCTGAAGCTGGCGGTCAGCCTGGGTGGGTCGGAAACCCTGATCTGCCACTCCGCCACGACCACTCACTACGCCGTGCCGCGGGAGCGGCGAGAGGCCGGCGGCATCTTCGAGGGCACCATGCGCCTATCCGTTGGCCTCGAGCATCCCGACGATCTCATCGCCGAACTGACCCGCGCCCTGGAGGCCGTATGAGCGCCACACGCGGCTTCGACCGCATTTCCCAGGCCGGCAAGGTTCCTGCGCCGGACGAGCGGACCCAGATCCTGGTGGTTGGCGGTGGCCCGGCAGGCGCAGCGGCGGCGATCGAGGCGGCGAAGGCAGGCGGCTCGGTGATGCTGGTCGACGAGAATCCCGTCGGCGTGGGCCTCATGGCCCTGGATACGCCGCTTTATTTCGGCGGCCGCTTCACCAATGCGGTGCAGACGCAGGCGCGGATGGTCGAGCAGATCCTCGCCTCCAGTCCGCTGCTGGAGGCGGCGTTCGAGGCGGGCGTGGACGTGCGCCTGGGGACCTACGTCTGGGGCGCGTTCACACCGGGTTGGGGCCTGGCTTCGCTACCGGAGTCGCTCGCGGGCCTTGCCGACGAGGAGCGCGCCTGGATGGTCGGCTTCAACCGCCTGATCCTGGCGACCGGCGCGCGCGATGTCGCCTTCGCCTTCCGCGGTTGGGACCAACCCGGCGTGATGGGGGCTCGGGCCTTCGAGGCCCTGACGAGTCGCTACGACGCCTTCTCCGGCCGCCGCCTCGTCATCCTGGGAACAGGCGAGCTCGCCATCGAAACCGCGCGGGCGGCGCTCTCGCGCGGCCTCCTGGTGGAGGCGGTGGTGGATGTGGCCGACGCCTTCCAGGGCGATCCCTCCGCCGCCGCGGAGCTGGCGGCCGCCGGCGTCGAAATCCTTTTGGGACATGTCCCTGTCTCAGCGCCCAGCGGTCTCGAGGGGATCGAGGGCCTGACCCTCAGCGACCACGCCACCGGCGCCACGCGGACGCTTCCGTGCGACACCATCATCGAGGCGATCAGCCTTACGCCCGTGATCGAACTGCTGGATGTGCTCGGCGGAGCGATCGCGCCCGCGCCTCGTCTGGGCGGCCATGCGCCCGTCACTTCCGACGGGACCGCCACGAGCCTTCCCAATATTTTCATCGCCGGCGACGTCGCCGGAGCGCCGGGCGGCGCCAGCATGGGTGAAGAGGCTGCGATCGCTTCGGGTCGTAGGGCCGCCCAGGCCGTGTTGGCCTCGCTGGGCCACGAGGTGAGGCCGGAAGTCTCGACCGTGGTCGAGTCCGACTTCGACGCGCTCGCCTATCAGATGGCGTGGGCCCGCGCCCTGATGTCCGATCCGGACGTGGTCATCTGCCAATGCGAGGAGGTCAGCCGCGCGGCGCTGACCGAGGTCAGGCCGCCAGGCTATCTGGGCCCGCCATCGCCCGCCCAGGCCAAGCGCGATCTCGCTAGCCTGCTCGAGGACGGGCCGGCCAACCAGGATCAGATCAAGCGCCTGACCCGTGCCTGCATGGGACCTTGCCAGGCGAGGCGTTGCCGCGAGCAGGTGGCATTGACCCTCGCCTGCGCCTCGAATGTGGCCCCTGCAGACGTGCCGCTGGCCGGTTATCGCGCGCCGGTGCGACCGCTCCCGCTCAACGTGCTGGCGGACTGGGACGAGTCCCCGGAGATCGCCCGGCACTGGGACGTGTGGATGGGCATCCCTGGGCAATGGACGCCCTATGACGACATCGGCACCGAGCGCGAGGCGCTCTCAGCCGGCATCCTCGGCGAAGGGGGCCACGCGTGAGCGGCGCCAGCGTCATCGTCATCGGCGCGGGCGTGACCGGCCTGTCGTCGGCCTGGTGGCTGGCGCGGTCGGGCGTCGACGTCCTGGTCATCGACAAGGGCATCGTCGGCTGGGAGGCGTCGGGCCGCAACGGCGGCGGCGCCTCGCACTATCACAGCCCGCTGTTCCATGAGGAGCAGAAGCTGTGGCCGCAGATGGACGAGCTGCTCGGCTACACGACCGAATATCGCCGCGAGCGGGTGATCTTCGCCACCACCGAGCATCACCTGGAGAACTACCGCCGCATGGCGGAGATCTGCCGGGGTCTTGGTTACCGGGTCGACGACCTCGATCCAGCGCAGGTGCGCAGTTTCGTGCCCCTCGCGGGAGACAACGTCACCGGCGGCATCCACCTTCGCTTTGGCGGCCAGGCCAATCCGCAGCGCACTGTGCAGGCCTACGCCTGGGCGTTGCAGGACCTGGGCGGCCGGGTGTTCCAGCACACTCCCGCCCTGCGCATCGTCACCGCGGGCGGCCGGGTCAGCGGCGTCGAGACACCGCGGGGCGTGCTCGGCTGCGATCACCTCGTCGTGGCCGCTGGGCCCCAGGCGGAAGCCCTGCTGGCCCCGATCGGGCTTCGCCTCCCGCTCGCGCCGGCGCGGGCGGAGATGATCGTCACCGAGCCCGCGCCGCTGATGCCGGTGGGCGGCGCTGACGGCAACGGCCTCTACGGACGCCAGACCCTGCGCGGCAATCTCGCCTATGGCGGAGGCCCGCATGAATGGCTGGACGTGGACGCGCTCGGTCCCCGCCGGCGCCCCTCGACGCCGATCCTGCGCAACCTGGCCAAGCGGGTGGCCGAGCTGCTGCCGCGTGGGGCGCATCTGCGGGTCATCCGCAGCTGGGCGGGCGTCGTCGAGAACACCCCGGACGGACGGCCTGTGCTCGACCGGATCGCCGATCCCGGCAACCTGACCGTCGCGACGATGAGCGGCGTCGGCTTCGGGCTCTCGCCGGCCACCGGTCATGCCGTGCGCGACCTCGTGATCGATGGAAGATGCAGCTTCGCCGATCTCGGCAAGCTGACGCTCGCCCGCTTCAAAGACACGCCGGCGGATTGGCGCGAGCGACAGGGGTGGCTCCCCACGACCCATGAACAGGCCCTGGCGGCCATGGCCCCCTGACAGACCCAAGACTCTTGTATCGGGGAAAGGTCCGACACCGTGCGTTACGGATGGACACCAAACCGAGCCGGTTCCTAGGTTTCCGGCGAGTGAAGCGCATGGGTGAGACATGGCCGTGGACACACGCCCGGCGGGGCTGATCGTGGCGCCGAGCGAGCACGGCCCCAAGGAGACCGCGGACCGGCTCGTCGCCGCAGTGACCGGCCACGGCATGAAGGTAATGGCGCGGATCGACCACGCGGGCGCCGCCGCGAGCGTCGGGCTCTCCCTGCGGCCAACCGAAGTGATCATTTTCGGCAACCCGATGGGCGGCACGCCGCTCATGCAGGCCGTCCAGACGGTCGGCATCGACCTGCCTCTCAAGGCGCTGGTCTGGCAGGACGAGGCCGGCAAGACCTGGGTCGGCTACAACGCGCCGCAGTGGATCGCCGACCGGCACGGGGCGGCCGGCGGGATCGAGGCGCCCATCGGCAAGATGACCCAGGTCCTCTCCGACGTCGTCCGCCAGGCCGCGGGCAGGGACCCGGGGTGAACTTGGCGCGCTCCAGTTGATCGCCTCCGCTTTTTTCTTTTTGTCATCCCGGGCCGTAGCGAGCGGAGCGGAGCGAGGACCCGGGACCCAGGGGACTGGAACGGTTATCGCGGTTCGCGAACCTCGGCTTCTCGCCCAGTCTCCTAGGTCCCGGGTCGTCGCTTCACCCGGCTAAAGCCGGGTTCGCTACCGCCCGGGATGACAGGAAATAAATGGGGCCAGTTTCACAACAGCGCCCCCTCACGCGTGCGCGGGCGCCTTCTCGTTCGGGCCCTGCCAGTCGCCGCCGAGGGCGCGGACGAGGTCGACGCTGGCCACCAGGCGGCGGGTGGCCACCTCGAGGTCGGCGCGTTCGGCGGTCAGCTCGAGGTTCTGGGCGGTGACGACATCGAGATAGGTCGTCGCGCCTTGCTCATAGCGGAACAGGGCGAGCGACACCGAAGCCTGCGCCGAGACGACCGCCGCATCCTGCTGCTTGGCTTCGACCGCCAGCTCGTTGCAGAGGGCGAGGTTGTCCTCGACCTCCTGGAAGGCGGTGAGCACGGTCGACTTGTAGGCGTCGCCCGCCTGATTGAGTTGGGCCTTGGCTTCGTTGACCTTGGCGCGACGATAGCCGCCATCGAAGATCGAAAGGGCCAGCTGGGGGCCGAGCGTCCAGAAGCTGTTGCTGGCGCTCAGCAGGTTCGTGCCGCCGGCGTTCTCGAATCCGCCGCCGGCCTGCAGGTTGATCGAGGGGAAGAAGGCGGCGCGCGTGACGCCGATCTGGCGGTTCGCCGCGAACACCCGCCGCTCGGCCGCCGCGACGTCTGGTCGCCGCTCCAGAAGGAGGGACGGCGTGCTTACAGGCACGGTCACGGGCGCTGGCAAGGTTGTGGTGGAAGCGAGAGTGAAGCTCGAGGCCGGGACCCCGACCAGGACGGCGATGGCGTGCTCCATCAGGGCGCGCTGCGCCTTGACGTCGGTCTCCTGCGCTTCGGCCGTCTGAAGCTGTGTCTTCGCCTCCTCGACATACAGCTCGGGATCGGCGCCGCCATTGAAGCGATCCTGCGTCAGGTTGAGCGCGGTCTGGTAGTCGACCACCGTGCGCCGAAGCAGGTCCTCCTGGGCGTCGAGGCCGCGCAGGTTGAGGTAGTCGTCGGCCAGCTCCGCCTGCAGCATCAGACGGACCGTGCCGACGTCAGCCCGGCTCGCCTGCGCCTCGGCTTTGCCCGCCGCCACCAGGTTCCGCACACGCCCCCAGATGTCGAGTTCATAGGACGCCGAGCCGCCGATCAGGTTGTCGGCGTAGTGGGTCTTGCCTCCCTGCAATCGCAGGGGGCGGCCTTGCGACTGCTTGTTCGCCGTCGCGTAGGCTTGCGAGCCGACTTGAGGGTACTGGGCGGAGGCGGCCTGGGACTCGTAGGCGCGCGCTTCGTCGTAGCGATGCACGGCGGCGGCGAGGTCCGGATTGCTGGAGAGCAGCTGCGCCTCCAGGTCGTTCAGCCGCGTGTCGCCGTAGACCAGCCACCAGTTGTCGCGCGGGGCGTCATCCGCCGGGACGGCGGGCGTCCAGGGTCCCATTTCCTTGAAGGCTTGCGGCGTGGGGGTGGGCAGCTGCGGCTTCTGGTAGGCCGGCGCGAAGTTGCACGCCGCCAGGCCGACGACGGCGAAGCTCGCCGCGACGGCGCGAGCGCTTCGGCCGTATGCCTTGAGGCTTTTAGCCATGGGCGACCTGTGTCGCCTTGCCGGTCACGCGGACGAGATCGCCTGTCTCGAGAGAATCCGGCGGGTTGTCGATCACCTTGTCGGTGGGGGAGAGGCCGGATGTGATCTGCACGGTCGACCCGAAGTCGCGCCCGACCTGCACCGGCTTGATGATCGCCCGGTCATGCGGGCCGACCACCGCCACGGCCATTCCCGAATTGCGGAAGGTGAGGGCGGTCGCGGGCGCCTGGATCACTCCGGCTTGGGCCGGAAGATCGAACTGGACCTGGGCGTAGTCGCCGGGTTTCAGCTTTCCGTCCGAGTTGTCGATCTGCAGCTGCAGCAACAGCGTGCCGCTCTGCGTATTTACCGCATCCGAACTCGCCTTCAGCGGGGCGTGGAAGACTTCTCCCGGATGCTCCGGGACCGTGAAGCTCGCCATCATCCCGGGGCGGATCTGCGCCGTGTAGCTCTGTGGGACATGCACATAGATCCGCAGCTGGCGCTCGTCGGCAACGGTGAAGAGCGGCACGTCCGTCACGCCTCCGACCACGATCAGGGCTCCGACGTCGGTCGAGCGCGTGGTCACGACGCCGCTGAACGGGGCGACGATGTGCTTGAACGACTCCAGCGCCTCGAGCCGCGCGACGTTGGCCTGGGCGGCAGTCACCAGAGAGCGCTTGCCGGCTAGATCGCCGTTCTTCTCGTCCGCCTCCTGGCGCGAGACTGCGTTGCGGGTCAGCAGGGAGTTCCAGCGCTTGGCGGTGACGTCCGAGAGCGCCTCATTCGCCTGCGCCGTCGCCAGGTCCGCCTTCGCCTGGGCGAGCTGCTGATCGAGATCGGGCGTGTCGATGTCGGCCAGCACCTGACCGGCCTTCACCGGCGTGCCGATGTCCGCGTACCACTTCTTCAGATAGCCGGAGACGCGGGCGTGGATGGGCGCGTCGTAAAAGGCCTGGATGGTGGCAGGCAGGACGAGATCGCCTTCGGCGCTCGTCTGCCTGAGGTCCAACACCTTCACGTCGGGGATCATCGCCTGTTGGGTCCAGGTCGCGACTTGCTGGTTCGCCTGGACGCGGCTCAGCAGTCCCCAGGTCACGAGGCCCCCCGCGATCGCCAGCGCCGCCAGCCCGACGCTCCGCAGGCGGCGCGGCGGACGGTAGGACTTGATGTTCCCAAGATCGAGGTCGATCGGATCAGACATAGGACTCCCCGGTGAGGTTCCCGACGAGGGACGCAGCAGGTTTCGGTTCGGCTCCGGCGTGGGCGGGTCGGCGGCTGTGGACGATGCTGAACACCACCGGCACGAAGGTCAGGGTGGCGCAGGTGGCGAAGACGAGACCGCCGATGACCGCGCGGCCAAGCGGCGCGTTCTGTTCGCCGCCCTCGCCCAGGCCGAGCGCCATCGGCAGCATGCCGATGACCATCGCCAGGGCGGTCATCATCACCGGCCGCATGCGCGTGAAGCCCGCTTCAATCGCGGCCCGAACGGCGTCGCCCGTCGCGGCTAGTCGCTCACGGGCGAAGCTGATGACCAGGATCGAGTTGGCCGTCGCCACGCCCATGCACATGATCGCGCCGGTCAGGGCGGGCACCGACAGGCGCGTGTGGGTCGCGAACAGCATCCATACGATCCCGGCCAGGGCGGCCGGAAGGGCAGTGATGATCACGAACGGATCCAGCCAGGACTGGTAGTTCACGACGATCAGCAGATAGACCAGGACGATCGCGCCAATCAGGCCGAAGAACAGGCCGGAGAAAGCCGTGTTCATCGTGACGATCTGACCCCGGAGAGTGATGGTCCCCCCCTTCGGACGTTGCTTGGCCGAGGCGTTGATCAATTTGTGGATGTCGCTGGCGACTCCGCCGAGATCCCTGCCCTGGGTGGTGGCGTAGATGTCGAGGACTGGCTGGATGTTGTAGTGGGACACCACTGCGGCCGACCACACGCGATGGATCTTTCCCAGGCCGCCCAGCACCTGCACGCCGGCGGTCGACGAAGCCCCGGTGATAGGGATGTTTTCCAGGTCCGAGAGGGTGTCGACCCTATATTCCGGCGTCTGCGCCGAGATCGGATAGGAGACGCCGTTCTTCGGGTTTAGCCAGAAGGTCGGCGCGGTCTGGGTGCTGCCCGATAGGGTTGTCACAAGGGCGTTGGTAACGTCGTTCTCGGTCAGGCCGAATTGGACGACCTTGTTGCGGTCGATGTCGACGTTCAGCTGCGGATTGTCCTGCGACTGTTGGATCCGCACGTCGGCGATCCCGCGGATGCCCTGCATCTTGCGAAACAGCGCCATGGCGTAGGCCCGGTTGGCCGCCAGATCCGGGCCGGAAACTTGCAGATCCAGAGGCGCCGGCGCGCCGAAGTTGAGGATCTGGGTGATGATGTCCGCGGGCAGGAACGACACGGTCGTGCCGGGGTACATCTGCGCCAGTCGCGTGCGCAGTATCTTCACATATCCCGCGGTTGGATGATGATGCTCGTTGAGGCTGACGTAGATGTTGCCGTCCTGGTAACCGATCAGCCCGGTGTTGTCGTAGACCGTGTTTATCGAACTTGTCGGCAATCCCATGTTGTCGATGATCGACTTCAGTTCAGCTGCAGGGACTGTACGTCGAATGGTCTGCTCGATATGGCCGAACTCGGCCGCGGAGTCCTCGATGCGCGTGCCCACGGGGGGGCGGACGTGCAGGACCATCTCGCCCGCGTCGACTGACGGGAAAAAGTCCTCGCCCAGGAATGGGGCCAGGGCGAAAGACCCCGCGACAACCACCAGGTATGCGATCACGAACCGTCGCCGGTGCGCGATCGCCATGGCCAGGAGGTTGCGATAGCCCTCCCGCAGCCGCTCGAAGTTGCGCTCGAAGCCTTGCTGAAACCGCACGAGCGGATTGGTTGACGCCGGTCGCGGCCCATCGTGGTGTGCGTGGGCCTTCAGCAGGAACATCGCCATCGTCGGCACCAGGGTGCGAGAGAGGAGGTAGGAGGCGATCATCGCGAAGACGACCGACATCGCCATGGGCGCGAAGAGGAATCCCGCAACCCCCTTGAGCGCGAACATCGGCACGAAGACGATGCAGATGCAGAGCAGTGAGACGAAGGCCGGAGTCGCGATTTGGGCGGCGCCGTCGAGGATAGCCGTCTTGATGTCCTTGCCCTGCTCCAGGTGCCAGTTGATGTTCTCGATCGTCACCGTGGCCTCGTCGACCAGCAGGCCGACGGCCAGGGCGAGGCCGCCCAGGGTCATGATGTTGAGGGTCTGACCCATCGCGTGGAGCGCGATCAGCGACGAGAGCACCGCCAGGGGGATCGAGGTCGCGATGATCAGGGTGGAGCGCCAGCTGCCCAGGAACAGCAGGATCAAAAGGCTGGTGAGGCCGGCGGCGATCAGCCCCTCGCGCACGACGCCCGAGATTGCGGCTTTGACGAACACCGACTGGTCATTGAGCAGCTCGACCTTGTAGTCGGCGGGCATGCCCTCCATGAACCGCGGCAGGGTCTTCTTGATGCCCTCGACGATGGCCAGGGTCGAGGCCGAGCCGGATTTGAAGACGGTGGTCAGGACTGCGCGCGCGCCGTTGACGTGGACGAGGCTCTGTTGAGGCGGCGCGCCATCGCGCACCTGGCCGATGTCCCGCATCAGAATCGTCGCTCCGGCGACTGTCTTGATCGGCAGCTCATTGAATTCGGCCACCGTGTCGGGCGCGTCGTTGAGCTGCACCGTGTATTGCAGCGTGCCGATCTTGGCCGTCCCGGCCGGCAGGATCTGGTCCTGCTGGGCGATGGCGGTCTCGACGTCCTGGGCGGAGAGGTTCTTGGCCTGCAGCGCGCGCGGGTCCAGGTCGATCTGAAGCTGCCGCACGCGTCCGCCGTAGGCGTAGGGGATCGCCGCGCCCGGAACGGCGCTCAGGGCCGGGCGCATGAAGTTCTGCGCCAGGTCCAACACCTGCTGTTCGCTCAGCGTCTTGCTCGAGGACGCCAGCTGCAGGATCGGAACGGTCGAGGCCTGGTAGTTTAGGATCAGCGGCGGTGTGGACCCTGGCGGCAGCTGCTTGAGGATCGTCTGGGAGATCGAGGTGACCTGCGCGGTCGCCGTGCGGATGTCGACGTTCGGCTGGAAATAGATCTTCACAATGCCGATCCCCGGCAGGGACTGGCTCTCCACGTGCTCCACGTCGTTGACGGTCGTGGGGATCACGCGCTCGAAGGGCGTGATGATACGGCCGCCCATCTCCTCGGGGGACAGGCCGGTGAATTGCCAGGCAACCCCGATCACCGGAATCCGGATGTCGGGGAAGATGTCCGTCGGCGTCTTCAGAGCCGCCAAGGGCCCCAGAATGACGATCAGTATGGCCAGGACCACGAAGGTGTACGGCCGATTGAGCGCGACGCGCACGATCCACTGCATAAGGGTCTTTTCTCGTGGTTGTCGCGACGCGCCCCCGACGGACCCGAGGCGAGCCCGCAGGTGTCACGAAGGTGTCTCGCGCGCGGGCCGGGGCACGGGGAACAAGGCGCCGCGCGCGAGACGTGGCGGCGCGTGGGGGGCGCGCCGCACGAGGCGCTATGTGCGGCGCCGCGACTAAAGGATCGCCTGCCCTTCGATGAAGAAAGTTTTAGCCTAAGGGTTAGCCGGGATCGGACGAAGGGCGTACCCGTGGCCGAAAGTCGCCTCGATGGAGGTCCGGGCCCCGAGCGAGGCGAGCTTTCTGCGGAGACGCGCGGCGCAGCGATGCACCGGCTCGGCCGCCGGCTCGATGTCGTCGCCCCAGGCCACGCTGCGGAGCGTTGGTATCGCGACCACCTCGCCGGCGTGTTCCGCCAGGTGCTGAAGCATCCGGAACTCGACGGCCGACAGCTCGATCTCGTTCCCCCCGCGAGTGATGGTGCGTTGGGCGGCCGCGAGTTCGAAATCGAGGCACGCCTTGGCAGCCGGGGAACCGTGGCGGCGCAGCGCCTGCAGCCTGGCCTCGAGTTCCGCGAAGGCGAAGGGACGGACGAAACAGACGTCGACCCCGGCGCGCAGGACTTCGACACGCTCGCGCGCCACGCCTCGTGAACAGATCATCACGAGAGTGGTCGCCCGGTCGGCAAAGCGCCGGGCCCAAGCTTCCGAGGGCCGCGACCAATCCAGCACGACGGCGTCGAAGTCGTGCTCGGCAGCCATGACGGGGCCGTCGGATTTGTCGGCGGCGACTTCGACGACATGCCCGGCCTCCCTCAGCGCCCCAAGGAGATAGGCGTCCGCCTCAGCTTCGTTCACATAGAGGATGCGCATCGGGTCAGCCGTCTGCGGGCCAGCACTCGAGGGTCACCCGCAGGCCGGGCCCGGCGTCGGCGAGGCGCAGCCGAAAGCCGTGCAGGCGCGCGATCGCCGCCACGATGCTCAACCCCAGACCAGAGCCCGGAGTCCCGAGCGCCGCCCGTCCGCGGTAGAACCGCTCGAAGACGGCCTGGCGCTCATCTTCCGGCACGCCTGGACCGTTGTCGATCACCTCGATCGCCGGGCCTCGCCGCGAACAGGTCAGGGCGAGCTGGATCGATCCGCCCGGCGGCGTGAACTTGGTGGCGTTGGCGACGAGATTGCCGACTGCTTCGAACAGGAGTTCGCGATCCGCCAAAGTCTCGCGCGTTTCGTGGACGTGCAGTTGCAGGTCGACACCGCGGTCCTCCGCGAGGGGTTCGAAGAAGGCGGCCAGTTCCTCGAGCAGTTCGTCCAGACGTACGGCGCCGAAGCCCGCCCGGCGCTCGCGGCGATCGATCTCGCCGATCCGCTGGATGGCCTTGAAGCGTGCGAGAAGGGTGTCCGTCTCCTGCAGGGCCTGATCCAGAGGCCCCGCGTCCGCGTCGAGTTCGGGTCGATCCTGGCGCATGCGATAGAGCAGGGCGCGCAGGCGATTGAGCGGGGTGCGCAGATCGTGGGCGACGTGGTCGCCGACGCTCTTGACCTGCCAGAGCAGTCTCTCGACCTCGTCCATCATCCGGTTGGCGATGCTCGCCAGCATGTCCAGCTCGTCCTGGCGAGCGGAGATCGGCAGGCGCGCGCTGACGTCTCCCGCCAGGATCGGCTCGCTCGCCCTCTGGATCTGGCGCACGCGCCGAAGCGGATCGAGGCTGACCGCCGCGCTAAGGCCAAGACCGATGATGAAGATCAGGGCGCCGCTGACGATCAGCGACCTCTCGAGGATCCTGCGCACACCGCTGAGAGTCTTGGCGTCGAAGCCGACGAACAGCACCTCGCCCCAGGGCAGGCGCTCGGCCAGCGCCCGGGCGCCGGGCTGGAAGCCTTTCTCCTTCAGTTCGCGGGGCCGTCCGTCGACGATGACGCTGGGCGGCAGTCGACGGACGTTACCGGCGACCCAGGTCCCGTTGGGGCCAAAAAGACCGTAGTAGTTGACGCCCCGGACGTCTTCGCGCTCGGTCGCCGTGATCATCGCGGGCAGGGCCTCAGGCGGGATGGCCTCCAGGCCGCGAGCCTGGCCGATGACGATCTGGTCCATCTGCACCACAAGGTAGCTCGCGGTGCTCCAGTAGATCAGGCCGAGCAGGGCGACGATCCCCGCCGTGAAAACGCCGCCCAGCACGAGCGTGAGACGGAAGGTCGTCGTTCGCCAAAGGTCAGGCTGCGGCACGTAACGTGTATCCCGCGCCCCGCACCGTCTGGATCAGAGGCGGCGCGCCCAGCGCCTCGAGCTTGCGCCTAAGCCTCCCCAGATGGACGTCCACCAGATTGGTCCCGGGATCAAAATAGTACCCCCACACCGACTCGAAGATCATGGTGCGCGTCAGCAGCTGGCCCGCATTGCGCATCAGGAACTCGAGCAGCTTGAACTCCGTGGGCAGGAGCCGCGCGTCGCTGCCGCCAAATCGCGCCTCGCGGGTGACCAGGTCCAGCTCCAGTCCGCCCACGCGCAGGATCGTCTCGCGAGCGGGCGCGCCCTGGCGTCGCAGCAGCACCTCCAGGCGGGCCGCCATCTCTTCCGAGGCGAAGGGCTTTGTGAGGTAGTCATCACCGCCGGCGCGCAAGCCGCGCACCCGCTCGTCGACCTGGGTCAAGGCGCTGATCATCAGCACCGGGGTATGGATGTTGGCGTTCCGCAGGATGGTCACGATGGTCAGGCCATCAATCCCCGGCAGCATGCGATCCAGAGTGATCGCGTCGAAACGCTTGCTGGTGGCCCGGATCAGCCCCTCGCGTCCGTCGGCCACCCACTCGACATGGAACCCGTGAGAGGTCAGCTCGGAGACGATCTCGCGCGCCGTCGCCTCGTCGTCTTCGATGGCAAGGATGCTCGTCATGCGCCTGGATTGCCGCGTCGGGCGCCCAATCAGGCCCCCGCCGGCCCCAGATAGGGGCCAAGCTCGTCAGCTCAATGGCTGCCCCCTTGCCGCAAGATGTCTCCTCGGCGCGGACACGGCGATTGTTGGCGCCCAATCAGTCGACGCGGATCGGAACTAAACGGAAACGCCCGGATGGCCCGCCCGCGGGGAGGATCGACGGGCGTGAGCTGCGCGAGGCCGCCGTGGTCGCGCGTCGCCGGCAAGCTCCAGGATCGTCTGATCTTCGAGCCATAGCTGAACGCGATGGATGCCAGCGCGATCGTGGAGGGCGTTGATGGCCTCCGCTTCGGTCGCGCAGTCGAGGAGTTCCGACCGCAAGGTCTCGCCGCGATCGTCGAGGAAGGAAAGGGTGTACCGGCTCACCGACCAGTTGCTCCCCGTGATTGAAACTGTACGCGCGCTCGTTAACCTATTCCGACGCGGAGCGAGCGTTTTTCCGCTCCAAGTGACAAAGCTTAACCAGAGATTGAAGAATCGGGCGCGGGTCCCCGGCGGTCGATCGGCCCGCGCTGCCGTGCTGCCTCCGCCATCGGTCTTACCGAGCCGCACCCGTGGGCCTAAGTAGGGGGCCACAAACAGGTCAGGAGAGCCGCAATGCCGCTGTTCCGAAAGTCCTCAGAGATGGTTTCCGCCGACCGGGCGCTCTCGGGGCGTAGCCAGGCGATCCCGACGGCCGAGGACTCCTTCGTCAACCAGCGACCCCTGAAGGGGCCGTATACCGAGGGGCTGGAGATCGCCGACTTCGCCATGGGTTGCTTCTGGGGCGTGGAGCGGAAGTTCTGGCAGCTTCCCGGCGTCTGGGTGACGGCTGTCGGCTACATGGGAGGCCACACGCCAAACCCGACCTACGAAGAGGTGTGCTCGGGGATGACCGGTCACGCCGAAGCCGTGCGCGTGGTCTTCGATCCGCGCCAGGTCTCCTATGACGATCTCCTGAAGGCGTTCTGGGAGGGGCACGACCCGACGCAGGGCATGCGCCAGGGCAACGACCTCGGCACGCAGTATCGCTCGGCGATCTACACCCATGACGCCGCCCAGGCGGAGGCGGCCGAGAAGTCGAAGGCCGCCTACGAGAAGGCCCTCGACGCCGCCGGCATGGGATCGATCACTACCGAGATCCGTCCGGCCGGCGAGTTCTACTTCGCAGAGGACTATCACCAGCAGTACCTGGCGAAGAACCCCAACGGCTACTGTGGCGTGGGCGGCACAGGCGTGGTCTGCCCGATCGGCGTCGGGGTCGAGGCCTGAGCCCCGAAGCTCTCGACGCCGCCTGCCGCGCCCTCCCGGCGGTGACCACCGTCGTCCAGTGGGGCGCGGACCATGTCTACAAGGTCGGCGGCCGCATCTTCGCGGTCGCCGGCGGTGGCGGGGTCTCGTTCAAGGTCACCGATATCGCTTTCGAGGCTCTGGTGGAGACCGGCCGCGCCCGCCCGGCGCCCTATCTCGCCCGCGCGAAGTGGGTCCGCTTCGACGACATCGCAGAGATGGACGAGGCCGAGACTGCCGACTGGCTCGCCCAAGCCCACTCTCTCGTCGCCGCCAAGCTCACCCGCGCCCAGCGGCGGGAGTTGGGGCTGGTCTAAACTCCGGGGACTGTCGCACTACTCGATCGCCCTTCTCTCGCCCGTCATCCCGGGCGGTAGCGAGCCCGGCCTTGGCCGGGTGAAGCGACGACCCGGGATGACAGGAGAAATTGCGAGTTCCGCAACAGCTCCGTCTGGGGTGAAGCCACCCGTCAGTCCAGGATCAGGCTCGTCTTCTGCGTGTCCCGCATACGTGCCGAAACTAGGCAGGCCGCCGCGGCGATCACACTCACGTAGACGAAGAAGCCGCGCTCGATCCCAGCCTTCTTGAACGCTTCGGCGACCAGCTCCGCGGTTCCGCCGAAGATGGCGTTGGCGAGGGCGTAGGGCAGGGCGACGCCGAGGCCCCGAAGCTCTGTCGGAAAGAGCTCGGACTTCACCAATCCGTTCACAGCGGTGTAGGCGGCCAGGCAGGTGAGCGCGGCGCTGATGAGAGCGAGGGCGGCCACGGGATTCGCCGTCGCGGCGAGGCTGGTCAGGACCGGCCAGGTGATCAACGCACCGGCGGCGAAGCCGAAGATCAACAGGCGCTTTCGGCCAATCGCGTCTCCGAGCCAGCCGAAGAAGGGCTGGACGACCATCAGCACCACAAGCGAAGCGGCGGAAATGTTCGTCGCCACAGGGCGGGAGAAGTGCGCCGTCCCGGTGAGGAACTTCGGCATGTAGGTCGTGAACGTATAGAAGGTCAGCGCGCCCGCGCCGGTGAGGACAAAGACCATCGCCGACTCTTTCGGCTGGCGTCGCAGAAGGGCGCCTACGGTGGAGGCGCGTCGGGCCTCAGCGTCTTCCCCGCGAAAGAGCGCAGTTTCCTCCAATCCCGCCTGGATGAACCAGACGACGACGGCGAGGGCCGCGCCGATGAAGAAGGCGATCCGCCAGCCGAAGGCGGAGATCTGCGGACCGCTCAGCACGGATTGCATGACGATCAGCACGCCCAGGGCCGCGAGCTGGCCGATCATCAGCGTCACGAACAGGAACGACGAATAGAAGCCGCGCCGCCGGCGTCCGGCCATCTCGGCGACATAGACCGCGCTGGCGCCGTACTCTCCGCCCAGGCTCAGGCCCTGGACGAGGCGAGCGGCGATGAGGAAGGCGGGCGCCAGAGGGCCGACCTGCGCATAGCCCGGCGCACAGGCGATCATCAGCGATCCGCCGCACATCAGGCTGATCGAGAGCACCAGCGCCGACTTGCGGCCGCGGTGGTCGGCGAAGACGCCCATCAGCCAGGCGCCTATGGGCCGGGCGAAGAAGCCAACCGCGAACACCGCCGCCGTTTCGATCCGGCGGTCGAGTTCGCCGCCGTGCGGGAAAAAGGTCTTGCCGAAGTAGAGGGAGAAGCTGGCGTAGGCGAACCAGTCGTACCACTCGACGAAATTGCCGAGCGAGCCTCCGATGATCGCCTTGAGCCGGCTCGCCGACAGGCTTGTTCCGGCCCGCTCGGCCACCGCGCTCGTCATCGGCTCGCTTGTTTCCCCCGTGGCGGGCGGGTGCCGCTCATTCCCTTTCTTGCCCTCGCGACGGTGGCGATCGCAAGCGCGCTCTAGAACCCCTTCCGCGCCTCGCCCCAAAGCGCCTTGTCGAGGGTCGTGAGCAGGTTGTGGATCAAGGCCTGCGTGCTGTTCCGATCGAGCAGGCCGGACATCTGCAGCATCAGCGGTCCGTGCAGGGCGGCCCAGTACATCCGTCCGATCTCCTCCGGATCGCCAGACAGGCGGCCGGCGGCGATCTCGTCGGAAAGCTGTAGGGTCATGGTGCGGTAGGAGCGGGCGCTCGCGCGGACCAGATCCGGATAGTCGCCGGCGCTGGGCTGACGGACGTCGAACATCAGCTTGTAGGCCTCCGGGTTCTCCTCCGCGAAGCGGACGTAGGCCCGGGAGAGCGCGCCTGCGCGTTCGGCGGTTTTCGTGCTCTCGTCGGCGTAAGCCGCCTCGAGAGTCTCGGCGTGGCGATCGAACGCCCGCGCCCTTACCGCGGCGAGGATCGCATCCTTGTCCTTGAAATAGCGGTAGGGCGTCATCGGGCTCACGCCCACCGCCGCGGCCAGCTCGCGGATCGTCACGCCCTCAGCGCCGCGCTCGGCGAAGAGGTGCTCGGCCGCATCGCACAGCCGTTCGCGGAAATCGTCGATGTCCTTCTGGGACAGGGTCCTGGGCAAATGGCGAGTCTCGGAAGAAAGTTGGAACAGGTCTCTTGCCACGTCTTACGTCTTACGGCATAAATTTACAACGTAAGCCAATGCTCCCTAGGAGGACGCGATGGACGGAACCCAGACCCAGAACCCCTACCTGTCGGGCAACTACGCCCCGGTCGCCGACGAGTCGGACTTCGAGCTGAAGGTGCAGGGGGAGATCCCTGCGGGCCTGGCCGGCGCCTTCTATCGGAACGGGCCGAACCCTCAGTTTCCGCCGAGGGGTAACCACCATTGGTTCTTCGGCGACGGCATGGTTCACGCCGTCTTCGTCGAGGACGGCAAGGCGCGGTACCGCAACCGCTACGCCCGCACGCCCAAGTGGCTCGTCGAGCACAACGCCGGA
>JAFANN010000071.1 GCA_019232665.1 Caulobacteraceae bacterium
GCCGCCGAGGAAGCGGGACTGTCGGGCGTGTCCCGTCTGCCCGTCTCGATGAAGGTGCTGCTCGAGAACCTGCTTCGGAACGAGGATGGCGGATCGGTGGTCCGGGAGGACCTGCAGGCGTTCGGCGAATGGCTCGAGGACAAGGGCTCGGCCCAGCACGAGATCAGCTTCCGTCCTGCACGCGTGCTGATGCAGGACTTCACCGGCGTGCCTGCGGTCGTCGACCTGGCGGCGATGCGGGACGCTCTCGCCAAGCTCGGCGGCGACCCGGAGAAGATCAATCCGCTCAATCCCGTCGACCTGGTCATCGATCACTCCGTGATGGTTGACTACTTTGGCTCCCCGAAGAGCTTCGCCGAGAACGTGGCCAAGGAGTACGAGCGCAACATCGAACGCTACCGCTTCCTTCGCTGGGGCTCCTCGGCCTTCCGCAACTTCCGCGTGGTTCCGCCCGGCACCGGCATTTGCCACCAGGTGAACCTCGAGCATCTCGCCCAGACCATCTGGACGGCCCCCGAGGGCGAGGAGACCGTGGCCTTCCCCGATACGGTGGTCGGCACCGACAGCCACACCACCATGGTCAACGGGCTTTCGGTCCTGGGCTGGGGCGTCGGCGGGATCGAGGCCGAAGCGGCCATGCTCGGCCAGCCGATCCCGATGCTGATCCCCGAGGTGATCGGCTTCCATCTGACGGGTAAGCTTCCCGAAGGCGCGACGGCCACGGACCTGGTGCTCACCGTGACCCAGATGCTCCGCAAGAAGGGCGTCGTGGGCAAGTTCGTCGAGTATTTCGGCGACGGCCTGGACAGCCTCACGGTCGAGGACCAGGCGACGATCGGGAACATGGCGCCTGAGTACGGGGCCACCTGCGGCTTCTTCCCGATCACCCGCGCGACCATAGATTATCTCGCCGCGACCGGGCGCGAGCCCGAGCGCGTGGCGCTGGTCGAAGCCTACGCCAAGGCCCAGGGCCTCTGGGTCGAGCCGGGGATGGAGCACCCGGTCTTCACCGACACCCTCGAACTGGACCTGTCGACGGTGCAGTCGAGCCTCGCCGGGCCCAAGCGCCCGCAGGACCGGGTTCTCCTCTCCGACGCCGCCTCGGCCTTCCGCGGGGCGATGGGGAGCGAATTCGGAAAAACCGAAGAGGCCCTGTCGCACCGAGTGCCCGTAGACGGCGAGAGCCATGACGTGGGCGAAGGTGACGTCGTCATCGCCGCCATCACCTCCTGCACCAACACCTCCAATCCCAGCGTGCTGCTCGCCGCCGGCCTGTTGGCCCGCAATGCGGTGGCGAAGGGACTGAAGGTCAAGCCGTGGGTGAAGACCTCGCTGGCCCCCGGCTCGCAGGTGGTGACCGACTACCTGGCCAAGGCCGGCCTGCAGGAGCCCCTGGACCAGCTCGGCTTCAACCTCGTGGGCTATGGGTGCACGACATGCATCGGCAACTCGGGACCGCTGGCCGAGCCGATCTCGAAGGCGGTGCAGGATGGCGACCTCGTCGCGGTCTCCGTCCTCTCCGGCAACCGCAACTTCGAGGGTCGCGTGAACCCGGACGTTCGCGCCAATTACCTGGCCTCGCCGCCGCTGGTGGTCGCCTACGCCCTCGCCGGCACCATGCTCTCCGACCTGGCGACGCAGCCCCTCGGCCAGGACGCCGACGGCCAGGACGTGTTCCTCAAGGATATCTGGCCCAGCAACGAGGAGGTCACCGCGCTCCAGCGCCAGGTGGTCAACGGCGCCATGTTCGAGAAGCGTTATTCGGACGTCTTCAAGGGCGACGCGCGGTGGCAGAAGATCGAAGTGTCGGGCGGCCAGACCTACGGATGGGAGATGGGTTCGACCTACGTCCAGAACCCGCCCTACTTCGAGGGCCTGACCATGGAGCCCGCTCCGGTCAGCGACATCATCGAGGCGCGTGTCCTGGCGATCTTCGGCGATTCGATCACCACCGACCACATCAGCCCGGCCGGCAACATCCGGAAGACCTCGCCCGCCGGCGAGTACCTCTCGCAACATCAGGTCAGCCAGGCTGACTTCAACTCCTATGGCTCGCGCCGCGGGAACCACGAAGTGATGATGCGCGGGACGTTCGCGAACATCCGCATCCGCAACAAGATGACGCCCCAGATCGAAGGCGGCGTGACCAAGCACTTCCCCTCCGGAGAAGTGATGCCGATCTATGACGCGGCGATGAAGTACAAGTCTGAGGGCCGCGGTTGCGTCGTCTTCGCCGGCAAGGAGTACGGCACGGGCTCCTCGCGCGACTGGGCCGCGAAGGGCGCCAAGCTGCTCGGCGTGCGGGCGGTCATCGCCGAAAGCTTCGAGCGTATCCACCGCTCGAACCTCGTCGGCATGGGGGTCCTTCCTCTGCAATTCGTCGCCGAGGGTTGGCAGCGCCTGGGGCTGACCGGAGAGGAGATCGTCACGATCCGTGACCTCGAGGACCTGCAGCCCCGCAGGCAGCTGATGGTCGAACTCTATCGTCCGTCGGACGGCAAGATCGCGCGGTTCCCCGTGCGGTGCCGGATCGATACGGCGACGGAGCTCACCTACTTCCGCAATGGCGGCGTGCTGAACTTCGTTCTGCGCAATCTTGCGCGCGAACCTGCCTGACCTCCGGTCACGCTCACGCCTTCGTGAACCGCCGGCCGTCCAAACTCCGATTATTTCCGGTCGGATGAGGACGGCCGCGGTTCTGCTCGCGATCAGCGCCATTGGGCTCGCGCCCGGCGCGGCTACGGCCCGCCGCTCGCCTGTGGTGGTGGAGCTGTTCACCGCGCAGGGCTGCGTCTCGTGCAACAAGGCCAACGAGGTCATGGCGCGCCTGGGGACACGCCCGGACGTGATCACTCTCACCTGGCCGGTCGACTACTGGGACTATCTCGGCTGGAAGGACACGTTCGCTGAACCTGACTTCACCGACAGGCAGCGGAGCTACGAACCTCCTCTGGGCCTGCGTGACGTTTACACGCCGCAGGTGATCGTGGCGGGCGAAGGGCAAGCCTCCGGCGACGATGCGGCGGCGGTGGACGATCTGGTCGCCCGCGCCCGCCGCGGCTCGGAGGAGCCGCCGGACATCGTATTCCAGCAACGGGGGGAGCGAGTCGCCGTCGGTTCGGGCCGCCGGCCGCGAACCCCAGCCGAAGTCTGGTTGATCCGTTACGAGTCCTCGCCGCCCGAGGTGGAGGTGAAGGCCGGGGACAACCGCGGCGCGCGGCTGACAGAAACGGACGTGGTCCGCCAGGCGGTCAAGCTCGGTCGCTGGAAGGGCCGGCCGGAGATCTACAAAGTGCCGGCGGCTGACCAGGAGGGCCTACGGGAAGTCATCCTCGTCCAGGAACCCAATGGCGGTCGTATCCTCGCGGCCCGGAAGCGGCCCGACAGGACCTGAGACGCGCGAGCGCGTGGGTGCAACGGGGTGCGCCGACACAGACATGCCGAAGAAAAGACTCGAACAAACCGCGTCAGCGAGGTAATGACACGGCGGCTGTTCAATGCCGCGCAGCGGCCCGCGATGGCGGGATGGGGTGCCGGCCGACCGAAAACCCGCGACTCCGAGGGCTGGGGGGGCTGTTCAGGATCCGAAGCCACAGGCGTTCCGATCGACCGACGCTGCCTATATGGCTTTCGCATGAGGCAGGGTCCGGTCCGAAAGAAGGTCATTTGGCGTCGTAGCTTGGCCTTTCGATGGCTCCGCCGCCGAGAGCAGACCACGCCATCTGAGGGCCCGCGTCTCGCAAAAAAAACGCAAGCCATCTAAGTTGGCGAGGATGGCTCTAGAATCCGGCTCTACGCCGACATCCCACGTTCGGGTTCCGCAGTCGGTCTACTTCGACCGCAGAGAGCTCAACCAGCTTTTGCGCCTCTACGGGCGCATGGTCGCTGCCGGACACTGGCGCGACTACGCCATCGACGGGCTAAGGGACGCGGCGGTGTTCTCTGTTTTCCGTCGGGCCTCTGAAGCCCCCTATTACCGAATCGAGAAACGGCCGGCTCTGGCGGGGCGGCAAGGAGCCTGGTCGATCCATGCCCATGGAGGCCTGATCGTGCGCCGCGGGCACGACTTGGCGCACGTGCTCAGCTTCTTCGATCGGAGACGATTCGAGGTCGTACGGTAGCCCTTCGAATCCGAATCAAAAACGGCAAAAAAAAGGCCCCGACGCCATGTCGGGGCCCTTCCTATTGAGGCTAGGTTAAGCGTCAGCGACGCGAGCCGCCCATGAAGTAGAGCAGGAACCGGAACAGGTTGATGAAGTCCAGGTATAGGCTCAGCGCCCCGTAGCTGGTGGCCACGCTGGCCGCCGCCTGGTCGCCGCCGATCCAGTAGTAGGTCATCTTCAGCCGTTGGGTGTCCGCCGCGATCAGGCCGGCGAAGATCAGCACGCCCAGGGCGTTGATCGCCAGATAGAGCGCCGCGGAGTGGACGAACATCGAGACGATCATCGCGATGATCAGGCCCCATACGCCCATGATCAGGAAGCTTCCAAACGCCGTCAGATCACGCTTGGTCGTATAGCCGACGAGCGAGAGCACGCCGAAAGCCGAGGCGGTGATCAGGAAGGTCTGGAAGACCGAGACGCCGGTGTACAGCTTGAAGATCGAGCCGAGCGAGGCGCCGATCAGCGAGACGATCACCCAATAGGTGATGTTGGCGGTCTGCGGCGACTGCCGGCGGGCGAAGCCCTGGAACAGAAGAATCGCCAGCGGAGCGAAGGCGATCACCATGCCCAACACGGTGAAACCGTATCGGCCGTAGCCGTAGTCCCGCCAGAGGAGGTTGGAAACGGCAGGCACGTTGCCTGTGACGTAGGCCAGCGCGGCGGATAGGACGAGACCCAGAGCCACCTTGTTGTAGACGCCGAGCATGAAGGCGCGAAGGCCCGCATCCACGGCCATGTCGGGGGCGGCGACGGCGCCGGGCCGCGGCATACCCCGATTGAAGTCGCTCATGAGAGAGAAACCCTGTTCATGCGTCCCCTTTGGACGCGTCCTCTGGAATATCGGCCCCGGCGTCGCCCTTAGCAAGATCGGCGCGCGTTAAGGCTCCGTAACGGTTGAGCCAGGTCAATCGGCCCTCAGCACCGGCGCCGGGCGACGGCCGAGCGCCACTCCGGCAGCGACGACGCCGCCCACCGCCGCCAGCAGGCACGCCCCGAGGACCAAAGTGGCGACCCCTGACCAGTCGAGGCTCCAGGTCGCCTCGAACACCTTCACCACCACCGGCCACGCCGCAGCGGCTCCGAGGGCCACGCCGGCCAGCCCGGCGACAAGGCCCACCAGGCCGTACTCGAGAGCGTAGGCGCCGAGGATCTGAGTCCGGGTCGCCCCCAGAACCTTCAGAACCGCGGCCTCTCGGGCCCGCGCCTGCGCGCGCGCCGCAATCGCTCCGGCCAGGACCAGCAATCCGGAGAGGGCTGCGACCGCCGCCGCCGCACGGATGGCCATTGCGAGTCGCTCGAACATCGTCGACGCCTCGGCGAGCGCCTCGCGCACGCTGATGACATTCACGTCGGGAAAGTCGCCGCCAAGAGCCGTCGTGATTCGCTGCTCCTCAGCCGGCGTGGCCCGCGCGATCGCGACGGACTTGAGGTCTGCTCCGGCCAGGGCTGCGGGATCGAGGATCACGGGAAAGTTCGCTGCGAAGGCGGCGAAGTCCACACGCCGGACGACCGCGACCTTGGCGTCGAATCGACGCCCCAGGACCTCGAGGGTGATCTCGTCGCCCGGCCGGATCCGCGCCCCGCGGGCGACATCCGCGCTGAGCGCTGCAAGAGGGGGACCGGCGTAGGCCGGCGGCCACCACCGGCCCAGGACGACACCGGCGTTAAGGGGTTCAGCGCCCAGCACGGACATGTTGAGGTCGCGGTCGTAAGCCCAGCGGGCGCCCGGTTCGATGGCGATGCGGTCGGCCGGCTCGCCCCGAACCGCGACGATTCGACCGCTGAACAAGGGAGCCCGCAGATAGGTCTGCGGCGAGAGGAAGCGGCCCATGGCCCCGGCGACCGCGGCGTCGAACGCACCGCCCTGATCGGGCGGGATGCCGGTGAAGACAAGGGTCGGCGCTGTCCGGGGAGCGATCCGCGACACCTGGGCCAGAAGGCTGGATTGGATGAGGACGACCGCCGACAGGAGGGCGACACCCAGACCGATCGCCGGAGCGGCCGTGCGTGCGGCCGACCTCGGCCCGGCGAGGTTGGCCAGGCCGATGCGCACGACGCCGCGGGCCTTCCCGCGCAGCACGCCTGCGAGGCTCGCCGCGGCCAGGCCGAGCAAGAAGAGGCCGAGGAAGCCGACCACCACGCCAAGCGTCATCGCGGCCGCAGCCAGGGGGGTCGGCGCCGTGATGATCGTCAAGCCGAACAGTCCGCAGGCGGCCAGGATCGCGCCGACGAATTCCAGTCCGAACGCCGGACGCGCCGATAGTTCGTGGCGGAAGAGCGCTGCGGGCGGCGTGGAACGCACGCGGCCCAGCGGCGCCAGGGCGAAAGCCGCGGCCGCGAGCAGGCCAAATCCCGCGGCTCTGGCGAGGGGCGCGGGGTAGATGGCGAATACCGCGGGTATCGGCAGTTCGCGCCGTACGACAGATCCGAGCACAAGGGGAACATCGGCGCCGACCGCCACGCCGATCGCGACGCCCAGCAGGGCGAGCGCGCCGACCTGGATCAGGAACATGTCCCGAGGGAGGGAGCCGTCGGCGCCGAGGGCCTTGAGCACGGCGATCGAGGTCTTTCGAGCCTCCAGATGCGCGGCGACCGCGCCCTGGACACCGAGGCCTCCCGCGACGAGCGACGCCAGGCCGATGAAACCTAGGAAATAGCCGAGCTCGTCGATCACCCGCTTGAGGCCGGGCGCGGCGTCGTTGCGATCGCCGATGCGCCAATGACCGACGGAACCGGCGGCGGCGAGGCCGGACCGCAGCCGCGCCTCGGCGCGCGGCAGGTCGGCGCCGGGCGGGAGGGCGATTCGCGCGGTCTCCCCGAACGGAATGCCCGCGTCGAGGAAGCCTCCCGATTGAACCGCTGCGAAGGTGGTCAGCACCCTCGGCCCGAGGGCGAACCCGCGCGAGAGCCTGTCCGGTTCGGAAATCAATACAGCCCGGGCGACGAGCGGCGTGCGGCCCACAAGGAAACGGTCGCCCAGATGCAGATGCAGGCGCTGGAGGAGCTCGCTCTCGACCGCGGCGCCGGCCGCTCCGTCGGCAGGCGCCAGCGCGCGGCCGAGAGGCAGATCGCCCGAGAGTTCCACGCGTCCCGCCAGAGGATAGGGGCCCGCCACCCCGCGAAGCTCGACCAGGCGCCGCTCGCCCGACGGGGCCTCGGCCATGGCCTCGACGCTCACGGCGTAGGTGACTGCGCCGAGGCGCGAGAAGACTGCCTGCTCAGCAGGCGTGAAGGATCGCTGGGCCACGGTGACGGAAAGGTCGCCGCCCACGATCTCGCGGGCCTGGCTGGCGAGGCCGGCCTTGAAGGCGTCCGCGACCGATCCGGCGGCGGCGATCGCCGCGACCCCGAGCGCAAGGCAGGCGAGGAAGATCCAGAAGCCTCGAAGACCGCCACGGAACTCCCTGGCCGCCAGTCGCGCCGCAAGCCACATGGTCTTGCGCCGTCAGACGGGCTCGACCATTCGGCCGTCGAACATGCGGACCCTACGGTCGGCGCGCGCAGCCAAGGTCGAGTCGTGAGTCACCAGGACCATGGCCGCGCCCGCTTCGCGCGCCAGGTCGAACATCAGATCGGCGACGCCCCTGGCGTTTTGGGCGTCGAGATTGCCGGTCGGTTCGTCGGCGAACAGAAGCTCGGGTCGCGCGGCGAGGGCTCGCGCCAGGGCCACCCGCTGCTGCTCGCCGCCCGACAACTGATGAGGATAGTGGCGAGTCCGCGCCGAGAGACCGACCCGGTCCAGCCAGGCCCGGGCTGTCTGGCGCACGTGTGATTCGCCGGCGATCTCCAGCGGGGTCGCGACATTTTCCTCAGCGGTCATGTTCGGAAGCAGGTGGAAGGCCTGGAAGACGAGCGACACGCGGCCGCGACGAAGCCGCGCCCGGCCATCCTCCCCAAGACCGGCAAGATCGCACCCGAAGAGGCGCACCTCGCCACGGGTCGGACGCTCGAGCCCGGCCGCCACGGCGATGAGGGAAGACTTGCCGCATCCCGAAGGGCCGACGATGGCGACACGCTCGCCGGGCGCCACGCGGAAGTCCACCCCGCGAAGCACCTCCACCAAACCGGCTGCAGAAGGCAGTAAAAGCCCGACGCCAAGAAGGCTGAGCGGCGCAGGCGGCGCGCTGGCGTCGAACATGGATCGGCGGTCCGAAAACGAGAGGAAACGGCGGACTGGAGCGGCCCGGGTCTTCGACTAGATAGGAGCGACAATGCCTATCCAACATCTCCCGCGCGCCGAAAGTCGACGTCGCTTGCTGACGTTTGCCGCGGCCGCCGTCCTGACCCCCGATTTCGCCCTGGCGGCGCCGCCGCCCATCGTCACGATCCTGGGAGATTCGATCACCGCCGGCTACGGCCTGCCGGCCTCGCAGGCGCTGCCCGCCCAGTTACAGCGGGCCCTGGCGCGGCTCGGCGAGTACGCAAGCGTCATCGGTTCGGGTGTGTCGGGCGACACCACCGCGGACGGTCTGGCGCGTCTGGGATTCTCGGTTCGCGGGGGAACACGGCTGTGCATCGTCGCCCTCGGCGGCAACGATCTCCTGCGGGGTCTCGACCCCCGTACGGTCCGCCGGAACCTCGACCAGATCGTTTTTCGCCTGAAGGCGCGAGGAATCCCCGTGCTGCTGGCGGGGGTGGCCGCGCCGCCGGTCATCGGACCTTCGTACGCGCGCGACTTCGATGCGGCCTTCGCGTCCGTCGCCAGAGGCGCGCGAGTCCCCTTCTACCCCAACCTGCTGGCTGGGGTTTACGGTCACCCCGCTTTGATCCAGGCGGACGGGATTCACCCCAACGCCGCCGGCGCCGCCGTGATCGCAACGCGACTGGCCCCCGTCGTCGCCCGTGTGCTCCGCTCGGAGAGGTACAGGTGATCCGATTGTTCGCTGCGATCGCGCCGCCGCCCGAAGCGGTGCTCTGGCTGCAGCGCCTGCAGGACGACCTGCGGGGCGCGCGCTGGAGTCCGCCGGAGAACCTCCACCTGACCCTGCGCTTCGCCGGTCAGATTGCAGAGCGCCAGGCGGACGACCTCGACGCGGAGCTGGAAACGGTCCAGGGCGGCCCGTTCGATCTGACCCTTCGCGGCGTCGGCGCCTTCGAGGATCGCGGAACCCCAAGGGCGATCTGGGCCGGCGTGGAGCGCAACCAGGCGCTGGAAGTTCTTCAGCGTCGCTGCGAAAGCGCCGCGCGCAGGGCGGGTCTGCCGCCCGACACCCGGCCATGGCGCGCGCACGTCACCCTCGCCTACCTCTCCAATGCGGAACCCGAGCGCGTCGGTCGCTGGATCCAGCAGAACAACCTCGCCCGGCTGGAGCCGTTCGAGGTCGCCGAGTTCGGGCTCTATTCGAGCTGGCCTTCCAAGGAGGGGTCACACTACCGGCTTGAGCGGGCCTACCCGCTCAATCGGCCGCTGCGTGGTCCTTGAGGATCCCCAAGGTCGTGATCGCCAACACTTCCTCGTGGGTGGCGTCGAGCACGACGGGAGGCGCGACACCCGCATCGAGCGCCTCCTTCCACCTCGGGGCGCAGAGGCACCAGCGATCGCCGGGCTGTAGTCCCGGGAAGCCAAACTCGGGCCGAGGTGTGGACAGATCGTTGCCCACCGCCAGAGAGAATTCGAGAAACTCGGCGGTCATCACCGCGCAGACGGTGTGCATGCCCACGTCCTCGGGACCGGTCTCGCAGCATCCATTGCGAAAGAAGCCGGTCACCGGATCCGTCGAACATGAGGCGAGCGGCTCGCCCAGCACGTTGCGCGCGTCTCGCTCTCGTCGGAAGGTCATGGTCTCTCACCATAGCCCGACGCGGGCGCAAGCGACACCGAAGCCAGCCACATGAACTCACCTCTCGCCCGGCCGCGCCGCAGTGCGCTGTATATGCCCGCGTCGAACGCACGGGCGATCGAGAAGGCGCGCACGCTCGCCTGCGACATCGTCATCCTCGATCTCGAGGATGCGGTTCTGCCCGAAATGAAGCCGGCCGCCCGTGAGAGCGCCGTCGCAGCCGTGCGCGCGGGAGGCTTCGGCCGTCGCGAGGTGGTGATGCGCGCGAACGCCCTGGAAACGCCCTGGGGCGCCGAGGATCTTGCCGCGGCCAGCGGAGCGGGACCGGACGCCGTCATCGTCCCGAAGATCCGCACGGTTCGCGACATCGCCGACTGCGAAGCCGCTCTTGCAGGGGCGCCTTCGCGCACCCGGCTGTGGGCCATGGTCGAGACGCCTCAGGCCATCCTAAACATCGCCGAGATCTCGGCCGCTGGCGGCCGGCTTGCGGGCCTCGTGCTTGGGATCAACGACCTGGCCAAGGAGACGGGGGCGCGGCAGACCCGCGGGCGTGAGCCCTTCTTTGCCGCACTCGGTCTTTCGGTCACCGCCGCGCGCGCCAACGGCCTGACCGTCCTCGATGGCGTTCACAACGAAATCGACGACCTGGAAGCCCTGGCCGAAGTCTGCCGTCAGGGCGCGGACTTCGGGTTCGACGGCAAGAGCCTGATCCATCCCAGCCACATCGAGATCTGCAACGCGGCCTTCTCGCCGCCGCCGGCCGAGGTTGCCTGGTCCCGCGCCGTGATCGCCGCCTTCTCCGACCCCGAAAACGCGGGGAAGGGCGCCCTGCGCGTGGAGGGCCGACTCGCCGAACGGCTGCACTGCGAGCAGGCAGAACGCCTGGTGGCGATCGCCGACGCCATCGCCGGCGTCGAGCACGCCGCCGCGTGATCCTCCTGCTCTGCGGCCTGCTCGCCACCGCGCCCCCTCCTGACGCCGGCGACGCCATCGGAGCGCGGATCGCCGCCTCGGCGTCCGCGGCCCAGCGGCTGCAGGGTCCGCTGGACGGCGTCTGGGTCGTGCGGGACGGGCAAGGCCGCCCGCGCCTGCGTCTGGAGATCGAAGACCCTCCCCAGGCGAGCGCCCCTATGACGGGCGCCTGGAGCCTCGCCGACGGCTCGGCGATGGGCCCGATCGACCAGATCGAAGGGACCCACGACGCCCTCAGGATCAGGCTGACGTC
>JAFANN010000079.1 GCA_019232665.1 Caulobacteraceae bacterium
ACGATCTTCACACCTCTTCGCGCGGCGAGGGTGGCATGGAGCGTGTCCACGTCGGCGGCCGAGCGGAGACGGAAGCACAGGTGATGCAGCCCCACCCGACGCTGGTCGAACCCGGCCGCTGACAGCTCTGGATCGGCCGGCGTGATCAGCACGCCGGTGCGTCCGCCGATGCAATAGAAGGCCCGCTCCGAGTCGTACTGGATGGTCATCCCGAACGTCTCGTGCAGCAGCCAGTGGTAGAAATCCCGGCTCGCCGGGAAATCAGTCACGCTCAGCTGAACATGGGCAATACCGTTGATGTCGATCATCGGGCGCCCTCCTGCCTTGGTCCGCCGGCGTCCCGCCGGCTCTTACTCTTCTCCAAACCAACGTGACGGAAGGCAAGAGAAGAGCCGGCGGGACGCCGGCGGACCAGAAGAGAGGCCTCGCTACTCCGCCGCCAGCAGAGTCGCGCCCGGGACGTTCGACCGGTGGCTGCGGTAGTTGTTGATGCGTTCTTCGATCTCGCCGCGGAAGTGGAGGAAAAGGCCCTGGATCGGCCAGGCCGCCGCATCGCCCAGGCCGCAAATGGTGTGCCCTTCGACCTGGCTGGCGACGTCGAGGAGCATGTCGATCTCCTTGGGGTCGGCCTCGCCGGTCGTCATCCGCTGCATGATCCGCCACATCCAGCCGGTGCCTTCCCGGCACGGGGTGCACTGGCCGCAGCTCTCGTGCTTGTAGAAGTACGAGAGGCGGGTGATCGCCGCGACGACGTCGGTGGACTTGTCCATCACGATCATGCCGGCGGTGCCCAAGCCCGACTTGCGTCCGACGAGGTCGTCGAAGTCCATCAGGGCTTCCTCGCACTGGTCGGCGGGAAGCAGACGCACGGACGAACCGCCCGGGATAATCGCCTTGAGGTTTCCCCAGCCGCCGCGGATGCCGCCGAAGTGGGTCTCTATCAGCTCGCGCATCGGGATGCTCATCGCCTCCTCGACCACGCACGGCTTGTTCACGTGGCCCGCGGCGCTCATCAGCTTGACGCCGGAGTTCTTCGGTCGGCCGAAACTGGCGAACCAGTCGGCGCCGCGGCGCAGGATCTCCGGCGTGACGGCGATGGATTCGACGTTGTTCACCGTCGTCGGGCAGCCATATACGCCCGAGCCGGCGGGGAACGGAGGCTTTAGGCGCGGCTGGCCCTTCTTGCCTTCCAGGCTCTCCAGCAGCGCCATCTCGTCACCGCAGATGTAGGCGCCCGCGCCGTGGGTCACCCGGATGTAGCAGTCCCAGCCGTGGACGTTGCCCTTGCCGATCAGCTTTGCCTGCGTCGCCTCCACGAGCGCAGCCTCGAGCCGCTCGCGCTCCAGAACGTACTCGCCGCGGATGTAGATGATGCAGTCGTGCGCGCGCATGGCGTAGCAGGCCAGCAGGCACCCCTCGATCAGGCGGTGGGGATCGTTGCGCATGATCTCCCGGTCCTTGCAGGTGCCGGGTTCCGACTCGTCGGCGTTGACGACCAGATAGTGCGGCCGCTCGCTCTCCTGCTTGGGCATGAAGGTCCATTTCACGCCCGTGGCGAAGCCCGCTCCTCCCCGGCCCCGCAGGCCCGACGCCTTGATCTGATCGCAGATCCACTCGGGCGTCTGGCGCAGCATTTCCGTGGTGGCGTTCCACACGCCGCGCTGCTTCGCCCCCTCCAGCTTCCAGTCATGGAAGCCGTACAGGTTGGTGAAGATGCGGTCCTTGTCTTCGAGCAGTCCGGGCATGGGCTTCTAATGATCAGGGTCGAAGGGGTGGGATCTCACGTAGGCCGAACGCCGCACGATCGCAAAGGCGAACAGCGCCCAGCCGACGAGGATGATGACGAGGCCGACATAGACCATCCAATGGGGGACGCCGCGTACATAGTGCCCCGACAGCATGAGCAGCACGCCCACGAGGCAACCGACGAAACCGGCGGTCTGCAGACCACGGGCGTGGGCGCGGACGCTCGCCACATAAGCGCGCCGCGCCTCGTCGTTCATCAGGCGCTCGCGGGCGCCGGCAGGTTCGGCAAACGCTCGATCGGCTTGGCGCGCGAGCCGTCAAAGAGCGTTGGATCGGTGAGCGTCGCCGCGCCGCCTTCGGGCGCGGACCCGTGTCGGCCGATCATCGATCCCGGTTCGGGATGTTCGCCAGCCTCGAAGCGGTCGAGCAGCTGTCCGAGCGTCTCCACCGTCAGGTCCTCGTAATAGGCGTCGTCGATCGCGACCATCGGCGCGTTGGCGCAGGCGCCCATGCACTCGACCTCTTCCCACGAGAGGCGTCCGTCCGCGGAGCGATGGTCCTTCGGGCCGATGCGCTTCTCCAGGCAGGCCTTCAGCTCGTTGGCGCCGCGCAGCATGCACGGCGTGGTGCCGCACACCTGCACGTGGGCGATCGTTCCGACCGGTGCGAGCTGGAACATCGTGTAGAAGGTGGCGATCTCGAGCACCCGGATCACAGGCATGTCGAGCATCTCGCCGACCACGCGAAGCGAGGGCTCGGTGACCCAGCCTTCCTGCTTCTGGACCAGCCACAGCAGCGGGATCACCGCCGAACGCTGACGCCCGGGCGGGAACTTGGCCATCCAGCCCTTGGCCTCTTCGGCGTACTGTTCGTTGAAGGCGAAGGAAGCGGGCTGCTCCTTGGCGAGGCGGCGCACGCTCACCGGTCGATCTCCCCGAAAACGATGTCGAGCGACCCGAGGATGGCGGAGACATCGGCCAGCATGTGGCCGCGGTTCATCCAGTCCATCGCCGACAGGTGCACGAAGCTCGGCGCGCGGATGTGGCAGCGGTACGGTTTGTTGCCGCCGTCAGCGACCAGATAGACCGCAAACTCGCCCTTGGGCGCTTCGACGGCGGCGTAGATGTCGCCCTCGGGCACGTGATAGCCCTCGGTGTACAGCTTGAAGTGGTGGATCAGCGCTTCCATCGACCGCTTCATCTCACCCCGCCGCGGCGGAGTGATCTTGTGGTCGTCGGCGAGAACCAGGCCGGGCGTCTTGCGTAGGCGCTCGCAGCACTGGCGCATGATCTTCACCGACTGGCGCATCTCCTCCATCCGGCACAGATACCGGTCGTAGCAGTCGCCGTGGACGCCGAGCGGGATCTCGAACTCCAGCTCCTCGTAGCACTCATAGGGCTGGTTGCGGCGCAGGTCCCACGCCACACCTGATCCGCGCAGCATCGGTCCGGAGAATCCCCAGCGGATCGCCTCTTCCCTGCTCACCACGCCGATGTCGACGTTGCGCTGCTTGAAGATGCGGTTGGGGGTTATCAGGGCGTCGATGTCGTCAAGCACGGCGGGGAAGGTCCCGCACCAAGTGTCGATGTCCTCGATCAGCGCCGGAGGCAGGTCCTGGCGCACCCCGCCGGGACGGAAATAGTTGGCGTGCAGGCGCGCACCCGATGCGCGCTCATAGAACACCATCAGCTTCTCGCGCTCCTCGAAGCCCCACAGCGGCGGGGTGAGCGCGCCGACGTCCATCGCCTGGGTGGTGACGTTCATCAGGTGATTGAGGACGCGGCCGATCTCGCAGAACAGGACACGGATCAGCTGACCGCGGATCGGAACCTCGAGGCCAGTCATCTTCTCGATGGCGAGCACATAGGCGTGCTCCTGGTTCATCGGCGCCACATAATCAAGCCGGTCGAAATAGGGGATGGCCTGCAGATAGGTCTTGTACTCGATGAGCTTTTCGGTGCCGCGATGCAAGAGCCCGATATGCGGGTCCACCCGCTCCACAAGC
>JAFANN010000344.1 GCA_019232665.1 Caulobacteraceae bacterium
AGATCGCCGGGGCGGCCGCCTTCCGCGCAGCGCTCTCCGAGAAGATCGTCCTCGCCCGCCACTTCCACGCCAAGCTCTCGGAGCTGGAGGGATTCGATCCAGGTCCCTCGCCGGACCTGACTGTCGTCGCCTTCCGCTATGTCCCCAAGCACGGCGATCCGAACGCCTTCAACCAGGCACTGCTGGCGTGGCTGCAGGAGCAGGGAGACGTGTTCCTGAGCGGCACCCGAGTCGACGGACAAGTCTACCTGCGCGCCGCCATCCTCTCCTTCCGCACCCACCTGGAGCACGTGGACGAGGCGCTCGGATGCATTGTGCGGGGAGTGAGGGAAGTGGAGGGGCGGTAAGTCCCGGACCGCCGGCTCCCCCTTAAACTCGTCATCGCCGGCCGTCAGTGCCGGCGACCCATGGTCAGTCTCGACAGGCGCTAGCATTGACCGCGCCGGGCGGCGCGGTCATGCGAGGCCAGTAGCCGCGCAGACGTTCCGGCCGTCGTGGCCGCGCCAGGAACGCGGCCATTGCAGATCGCTCGCCAAGCCTTGCCATGGGTGGCCGGGACTTTCGCCCGGCCATGACGAGATTTAGAGGCAATGCAGGAGAAGATACTCAGCGAGACAGCGTCATCACGACGCCGCCGCCTTCCTTGTTGAATTCGAAGGGCCACGAGGCGTGTTCGTGGACGATCAACCACTTACCGGCTGACCTCTGACAACAGACGGTCGAACGCACCCACGCGCCCTCCCGACCTGACTTCATCAGGTGAACATTGCCCGTGTCCAGATGCAGCATGTGGGCGAAGGCGATGTCATCGCTCGCCGCAATGTGCAGCTGCTCTGTCTCCAGGCCGATCGACCCTTCGTATTCCTTGAACCATCTGATGAAATTCTGCCGGACCGCTTCTGAGCCGGAGAAGCCCCGCAAGGGCGGCACGCGATCGAAATAGACGATGTTCGGTGAGTACAGCGACATCAGCCAGTCGATGTCCTTTGCCCGACAGGCCTTCACTCGCTCTTCCAGCAACGCTCTGATGTCGGATTGCGCTAAACTCATCGCGCGATCCCCTGTTCACCGCCACAGCTCCGCCTTGGACGACGCGCCTTGGTGCGGAGTCGCGTCGTAGGAAACAACTTCTCTCAGGAACGCCCGTTCCTGATTGAATCCGCGACATGATGGTTTAGGCGGTGCGGCGTGCGCTGCGGAGCTTTGTATTGGGCGTCCCCGCCGTAGAAGCTCGCCCATCCCTGCTCAAACCGGCCTGCATCGAATGCCCTTGAGAACCGCAAACGCCGCCTAACTCCTGAACCCCTAGCCGTGGCGTGGCGCGCGTGCGCACAATCGGGGCAGGGCGCCAGGCTGGCGGGAGAGCGGCATGCCGGACGACACCACAAAAATCGAGACTTCGACGCAGAGCGTCACCGAGCAGCTCGACGCGCTGTTCGCACCGTGGCGCCGGACGGACGAGCCGGGGCTCGTGGTCGGCGTGGTCAAGGATGGGGCGCTGCTCTACCGGCGGGCGTTCGGCATGGCGAGCCTCGAACTCGCCGTCGCCAACACGCCGACGACGCGGATGCGGATCGGCTCGATCAGCAAGCACTTCACCTGCCTGCTGGCCCTGCTGCTGGCCGAGGACGGCAAGTTCGATCTCGACGTCCCGATACGGACCTACATCCCCGAGCTGGCTGGGCCCGGCGGCGAACCGACGGCGCGGCAGCTGATGCAGCACCGCGGGGGCTCGCGCTGCTATCTCGATCTCGGCTTCATCGGCCAGGGGCTCAGCAGGCCGCCGCTCGGCTATTCGCTGAAGGCGCAGGTCCGGCAGCAGGGGCGCAACTTCGCCCCCGGCGAGGCAATGATCTACAACAACGGCGGCTATCACCTCGTCTCGATCGCGCTCGAGCGTGTCGGCGGCGCACCGTTCGAGGACCAGCTCAAAACACGTCTGTTCGATCCCGTGGGCATGCCGGACACCGCCTCGGTTCCCACCGACCACGACATCACTCCCGGCGTCGCCACCTTCCACATGCCGCGTCGGAACGGACGTTGGCGCCGGGGCCTCGTCTGGACCGACGAGCTGCGCGGCGAAGGCGCGATCATCTCCACCGTCGACGACATGCTGCGCTGGATGGCGCACCTGCGCCGGCGCGACCGCTTCGGCTCGTCTTCGACCTGGGCGCAGCTCACCGAGCGTCCCGTATATGCGGACGGGAGCATGGGCGCCTACGCCCTCGGCCTGATGGTCGGCAAGTATCGCGGCCTCAATACTGTCCAGCACTCCGGCGGCGTCGCCGGCGGAACGGCGCAGATGCTGCTCCTCCCCAACGACGGGCTCGACGTGTTCATGATGGCCAATGGCGCGCGCGACGCCGCCCTGGTCCGACTCTCCACTCAAGTGGTCGACATCGTCCTGGCCGACCGAGTTGGTCCCGAGACGCCGAAGGTCGCGGCAGAGGACTACAAGCCCTGGCTCGGCGACTGGTGGTCGCCAGAAACGCGGATGGTCTACAGCCTGCTGGACCAGGAGGGCTCGCTCGCCCTGGGTACGGCCATGAGTGGGGTCGGGGGTATTCTCGAGCGGACCGACGATGGGCGCCTGATCGAGCCGGCAAGCGGCATAGGCGAGGTCGAAGTCACAACCGGGCCTGGCGCGGCGCTGACCATCCGCTTCGGTGCGGTCGCCGCCGACTACGAGCGGCTAGCCGCGTCGCCGGCAGACGCCGCGGCCTTCGCCGCAGCGGCGGTCGGGACCTATTTCAGCCACGACGCAGACGCCACCGCGACGATCACGGCGGAAGGTGACGCACTCACCATCCGCACCTCCAACGGTCTTGGCGAACTGACTGCGCCGCTCATCCCGCTCTCGGCGAACGTCGCCTACTCCAAGCCGGGCTCGCTCCTCGCCCAGTTCCGGACCACGATCAGTCTGCAGACGGACAATGGCCGGGCGACGGGCTTTCACCTGCACACGCCGCGCACCCGGGATCTGGAGTTCCGCCGAATCTGAGTAGCCGGCAGGGGGTCACTCCAGATCAGAGGGCGAGATCGTGTGCGATCTTGCCTTGCGAATTTACCACCAAGCTCACCAAGGAGACGGCGCCTGCCCCACCCCGCTCAGTCGAGATAATCGCCCCGCAAACCCTCCAGCAGGCCCGGGTGGCTGGGGCGCCAGCCGACGCTTTCGCGGGTTGCGATGCTCGAGGCGGGCATGTCGTTCGACACCGGCAGGGCGAGCCAGCCGAAGTGGCCCATTGCGTCGCTGGGGTCGAGGCTGCGGGTCGGCAGTCCGAGCTTCTCGCCGATCGCCTCGGCGATTGCGCGCAGGGTGAGGGCCTCCTCGGAAACGGCATGCAGCCGATCGCCGGCGAAGCCGCGTTCGAGGGCAAGACGGAAGAGGCGCGCCGCGTCGCGGCGGTGCACCGCGGGCCAGCGGTTGGCGCCCTCACCGACATAGGCCGAAACTCCCTTCTCCCGCGCCAGGGCGACCAACATCGTGACCAGCCCCTGCCCGCCCCGATCGTGGACGGACGGCGGCAAGCGGACGACCGTCGAGCGCACGTCCGATTTGCTCGCCGCCAGCGCGAGATCCTCGGGACGGCCGCGCACGGCGGCGAAGCCTTCGGTCTGGGCGGGGTCGTCCTCGGTGGAGGCCCGCCCGGGCGTGCTGGCCGTCATGCCAGAGGTGACAACGAACGCCTTGCCCGTGCCCGCCAGGGCCTGCGCCATCGCAGAGACCGCACGCTGATCAGTTTCGCCCATCTCCATATACTTCGAGAAATCGTGGCCAAATGCGCAGTGGATGACGCCATCGTTGGCGCGCGCCGCCTCCGCTAGGCCCTCCGGATCCGCCACGTCTCCCCTTCGCACGGCGACGCCCCGACTCCCGAGGGTCCGGGCGGCCTCGTCGCTGCGCGCGAGGCCCGTCACCTTGTGACCCGCCGCCAGCAGCTCCTCGGCGACCACCGAACCGATGAACCCCGTGGCCCCGGTCAAAAAAACGCGCATGAGCAGATCCCCGAATTGGAGACGACAGGATCGGACTTCAGGTGTATCCTGGTAAATCCGTGAATTTATCCTATTAAGATTTCTAACAGGATGAGCGAACTCACCGTCTCCGAGAACCAGCTCGGCGTCTATCTGAGGGACCGTCGTTCCAGGCTCGATCCCGCAGCCTTCGGCTTTCCGGCCGAGCGCCGGCGCACGCCGGGCCTGCGTCGCGAGGAGGTCGCGCAGAGAGCCAACATCAGTCCGACCTGGTACGCCTGGCTCGAGCAGGGTCGCGGCGGCGGGCCCTCCGCGGACGTCCTCGACCGGATCGCCCGCGCCCTGATGCTCACCGATCGCGAGCGCGAGCACCTGTTCCTGCTGGGCCTCGGCCGGCCGCCGGAGGCGCGCTATCGCAGGACCGAGGGGGTGACGCCGCGGCTGCAGCGCGTACTGGACGCCCTCGATCCCAGCCCCGCCGTGATCCGTACGGCGATCTGGGACGTCATCGCCTGGAACCGGGCGGCAACCTTCATACTGGCGGACTACGCCTCGGTGGAGCCGGCGGAGCGGAACATGCTGCGCTTCCTCTTCCTCGACCCGCGCGCCCGCGATGCACACTTCGACTGGGAAAGCGTCGCCCGCGTGGTCGTAGGCGTCTTCCGCCTCGACGCCGCCCGCGCCGGCGCGGCGGAGGACGTC
>JAFANN010000057.1 GCA_019232665.1 Caulobacteraceae bacterium
GGAGGTCGGCGCCGACGTCCTCTACGCGCCCTATCCCAACAACATGTCCGACGTCGCCGCTATCGTGAGAGCAGTCGCGCCGAAGCCGGTCAATATCGTGTTGGGCACCAAGGAAGGGGCCGTGTCGGTGGCTGACCTGCACAAGGCCGGCGTGAAGCGCATCAGCATGGGCGTCGCGCTCTATACGCGCGTCATGGCCGACCTGAAGGTCGCCGCCAGACAGCTCGCAACCGGCGACACGGCCAGTTCGTCAGAGGGCCTGGCCTTCAGCGAGGCGGCCGATTTGATCCAGTCCGCCAACTGAAGCGCACCTCGTCCGGCGTGGTCTTCGCTTGCCGGGCTGCGGCGAACACCGCCACGCGGGTCAGCATACGACTCCGAGAAGCGCAGGGCACTCGTCGGCCAAACATCAGAGTCCAAAACGCGACATTACACTCCAAGCCCCTCCCAGCTCGATCGGAGATGATAGCCGCAACTTTGGTGGTGGCCGAAATGCTTACGATTTCACGCGCATGGCCTTGCTTTCCGGATGAGCCGATCGGCCCGTCGGGGCATTCGAACGGCGGCGTTCCCGGCCTCGACAACCAGCCGACACGCTGAAGGAGCTCGCAATGTTCACCTTTACGCATCGCAATCCGGAGATGCAGCTCGACAAGTCGCGCACCGCTTTGGTGCTGACCGACATCCAGAACGAGTTTCTCGAGCCCGCTACCGGCACCTATTACGAGCTGATCGAACATTCGCTCAAGAAGCGCAACGTGGTCGAGAACACCGAGGCGCTGCTCAAGACCGCTCAGGAGCACGGTTACTACATTATCCACTCCCCGCACTGGTACTACCCTACCGATCTGCAATGGAGCGTGCCGCCCGGCGCGATCGCCGACTATCTCGCCGGCATTGGGTTCTGCGGTCGCAAGGATCCGGTCGATCTCGAGGGCTTCCACGGATCCCGAGCCGACTACTACGAGCCCTTCAAGAAGTACTTGATGGACGGGCACACCTGCACCACGTCGCCGCATAAGCACTTCGGGTGCATGGCCAACGACGTGATCAAGCAACTGCACATGCGCCGCGTCCAGAAGGTGATCATGGCCGGACCGGCCGCAAACATCTGCCTCGAATCGCATATGCGCGACCTCATCGAGGCAGGCTTCGAGGTCGCGATGGTGCGCGACGCGGTCGGCGGCGCCGTGAACGAAGAGGGCGACGGCTATGACGCCGCGATGGTCAATTGGCGCTTCATGGCCAACGCATTGTGGACGACGGAAGAAACCGTCGGGAAGTTGAGGGCCGCAGCCGCCGCGTGACCTTCGTCGACGTCCCTCCTCGGCCCGGCGCGGATACTTCATGCAAATCCCAGGGCCCATTCGCTCGATCCAATCAAAGGGAATCTCGTCATGTCCCAAACGGTCCTCGTCACCGGAACGTCGAATGGCTTCGGCGCCGACATCGCTACGACTCTCGCCGCCGCGGGACACCGTGTCTTCGCGACGATGCGCGAGATGAACGGACGCCATCATGAAGCCGCGAGCGCACTGCAAGCCAAGCGTATCGAGACGCTCGAACTCGACGTGACCGACAATGCCAGTGTCGACGCAGCGTTCGAGGCACTGTTCGAGAAAACCGGCGGCACGCTTGATGTCCTCGTCAACAACGCCGGCATTGCCGCCGGAGGCATCTCCGAAACCTTCACGCCGGAGCAGCTTCGCGACATGTTCGAGGTCAACGTCTTCGGCATTCAGCGCGTCCTGCGTGCCGCGCTTCCGGCAATGCAAAAGAAGAAATCGGGCTTAATTATCAACATCGGCTCGATCCTCGGTCGCGTGACGATCCCGTTCTTCGGCCTCTATGGCGCGACAAAGCACGCGGTCGAAGCCTTGACGGACACCTATCGGTATGAGCTCTCGCAGCTCGGCATTGATGTGGTGCTGATCCAGCCTGGCCCCTACCCGACGAAGCTCTACACCTCGATCCAGAAGCCCACCGATACGGGCCGCGCCGCCAATTATGGCGACCTCGCCAAGCTCCCAGGCGGTATCGAGCAGTTCCTCCACGGCGTTTTCACTGGCGCTGACGCACCGGATCCGCATGACGTGGCGCAGGAGATCGCGACGCTGATCAATACGCGCCCGGGCGAGCGTCCGGCCCGTGTCGTGAAGGGCTTGGCCTTCGGGGCCGATAGCGCAAACGCCGCCATCGCACCGTTCCAGGCGCAACTCATCAGCGGCCTGGGTTTCGATCAGCTCGCCAAGCTGGCGGCCGCATAGGCCGGCCGCCTCGAAGGCCCTGTCCCGGTCCAAAATGCAGGTGTCAAAATGACTTCGGATCGTAAAGTCGTCGTCGTAACAGGTGCGTCTCACGGCTTGGGCGAGGCGTTCGTGAAAGCCTACCGAGAACGCGGCTGGCGTGCGGTCGGTAACGCGCGCATGATCGCCTCTTCCAGCGATCCCGACTATATCACCGTCCAAGGCGACATCGGCGATCCCGAAGTCGCGCGCAAGCTCGTCCATATCGCGATCGAGCGTTTCGGACGCGTCGACACCCTGATCAACAACGCCGGCATCTGGCGGCCGGGCAAGATCGAGGACATCTCCGAAGAGACGTACCGGCAGGTCATGCGCACCAACCTCGACAGCGTCTTCTTCGCCACACAGGCGGCCGTGCCTACAATGAAGAAGCAGGGTGGTGGCCATGTCGTACAGATCTCGACGAGCTTGGTAGAACACGCGCTGCAGTCCGTCCCCGCCGTGGTCGCCTCGCTATCGAAGGGCGCCTGCGTCGCGGCCACGCGGGGCCTGGCGATGGAACTCGCGTCGAGTAACATCCGCGTCAACGCGATCTCGCTCGGCATCGTCATTACGCCGTTGCACGCGGGATCGAACCCCGAGGACCTGCGGTCGTTCTCACCGCTCAACCGGAACGGCAAGATCGAGGATGTCGTGAGGGCGATGAACTACCTCGAGGATGCCGACTACGTGACCGGCGAGATCCACTACGTCGACGGCGGCCGCACCGCCGGGCACTAACCCCGACCGCGGAGGGGTGCGTCGCTGGCGCGTTCCGCACCCTTCTTGATCGAACGCCCCGGCAGGCGGTCTGACCTGGGTCAAGGAGTTCGCATTATGAAAGCGCTCCAACTCACGGCCTACGGCAATCCGGACGACGTGATCAAGCTCATCGACTTGCCCGACTTCGGTCCCTTGGCGCCCGATGAATGGATCATCGATATGGAGGCGGCGCCGGTCTCGCCGACCGACCAGTACATCATCGCCGGCATCTACGGCGAGTTGCCTCCGCTCCCTCACGGTCTGGGGTGCGAAGGGATTGGCCGCGTCTCGGTAGTTGGCAGCGGCGTCAAGCACGTGAAAGTGGGCGATCGGGTCATTGCGCCACTGCTCCAAAACACCACTTGGTCGACCCGCATCAAGACCAACGAGACGTGGCAGCGTGCGCTGCCCGAAGGCAACCCCAGCCAGATGGCGCAGATCGGCATGAATCCGGTCACTGCCTTCCTGCTGCTCACCGAGTTCAAGACGCTGAAGGCCGGCGACTGGGTGATCTCGACCTCGGCCAATTCGGCGGTCGGACGCTCGATCATCGCAATCGCCAAGGGCCGGGGCATCAGAACGGTCAACGTCGTCCGAACCCCCGATCTCGTCGACGAGATCAAGGCGGCCGGCGGCGACGTCGTGCTCGCCGTCGGCCCAGACCTCGTCGAACAGATCAAGACGGCGACTGGCGGCGCAAACATCCAGCTCGCCCTCGACGGTGTCGGCGGTACGCTGACGCAGCAATTGGTCGACTCGATCGGCCTCTATGGCATCGTCGTCCTGTGGAGTCGGATGGGGGGTGTGGATCCCACGATCCAACCCATTTCGATCCTCTTCACCGGCAAGTCGCTGCACGGCTTCTGGATCGTCAATTGGCTGAAGATCCCCGGCAACCGCGAAAAGTTAACCGCGATCTTCGAAGAGATCGCGCCGCTCGCCGCGTCGGGCAAGATCGTCATTCCAGTCGCCGGCGAGTTTGATCTCGACCAGTACGTCGACGCGATCGCACTGGCATCCAAGTACAGTGGTAAGGCGATCCTTTACCCCAACGGGCGGCTCTGAAAATTCCAGGGCGTCGCGGCTGCTGCGAAGGCAATCATGAAGAAATATGGCTCAATCTACTTCACAAAGATCGAGCGTTATAGCGAAGCCGGCGCGTAATCCTGAAGTACACCAACGCATTTTGGCGACTTAACGAATGATGTCGGAGCCGTAAGGATCCCCATGTATTACCATGTGATTTTGCAATATGCCCAGGCTTTAAGAAACGTCGATGGCTGGCTCGACAAGGCCGAGCAGCATGCAGCGGCGAAGAAATTCGACATCCAAGTGCTAATGACGAGCCGCCTCGCGCCAGATATGGCGGCGTTCGTCTATCAAATCCAAAGCGCATGCGACTATGCAAAGGGCGCTGCCGCATTGTTGTCCGGGCAGACGCCGCCTCGGCACGAGGACAACGAGCACACGATCGACGAGGTGCGCGCCAGAATCCGAAAGACTGTCGCCTACATGGAAACCGTGCCGGAGAGTCAATATGCCGACGCCGCGGAGAGGAAGGTGCGGGTTTCCTGGGGCCTAGCCGGCAAGCTTCTGCGGGGGCAAGACTATTTGCTGCAAGTATCGATTCCGAATGTGTACTTCCATCTCATGGCGGCGTACGCCATCCTCCGCCACAATGGCGTCGAACTCGGAAAGCTGGATTTCGTCGGTCCCGTAAATTGGATCGCCCCTTGATCTCTCTGCATTGACGCAGGCGCGCGCGCTTCTCCACATAGAAGTTCATGGAGCCCGCGAGATCCGCCGACGAAAGATGAACGTGGAGTTGCTCACAAAACTACCGTCAAATACAGCAACTGAAATTGACGGTAGTTTTCTTCGCGCGCCGTCAAAGCCCTCGCACTACCGTCCAAAACACCGTCAAAAATTCCCGGAGCAAACGGCCATGCCCAGGGACCAGGAAGTTGCGCCATAAAATATCAATAGCTTAGGTAACGCCCGCATCTCAATTGACAATACACCGTAGATGGTCAACGAACTATCCCATAACCCCATATTTTTACTATGCTATTTCCCTCAGGAGCCCTCCAGCGTATCCCATACCCCTCACTCCCACTCGATCGTCCCCGGCGGCTTGCTGGTCACGTCGTAGACTACCCGGTTGACGCCGCGCACCTGGTTGACGATGCGGGTCGCCGCGCGGGTCAGGACCTCCCAGGGGAATTCGAAGACGTCGGCGGTCATGCCGTCGCTGGAGGTGACGGCGCGCAGGGCCAGGACGTTTTCGTAGGTGCGGGCGTCGCCCATCACGCCGACAGTCTTCACCGGCAGCAGGACGGCGAACGCCTGCCAGATGGCGTCGTAGAGGCCAGCCTGACGGATCTCGTCGAGATAGATGGCGTCGGCCTTCTGCAGCACGGTGACCGCCTCCGCGGTGACCTCGCCGGGGATGCGGATGGCGAGGCCCGGCCCCGGGAAGGGATGGCGGCCGACGAAGGCGGGCGGCAGGCCGAGTTCGACGCCGAGCGCACGCACCTCGTCCTTGAACAGTTCGCGCAGGGGTTCGACCAGCTTCAGCTTCATCCGCTCGGGCAGGCCGCCGACGTTGTGGTGGCTCTTGATCGTCGCCGAGGGGCCGCCCAGCGGCGAGACGCTCTCGATCACGTCCGGATACAGGGTCCCTTGGGCGAGGAAGGCCGCACCCTCGATCTTGGCCGCCTCGCGATCGAAGACCTCGACGAACTCGCGGCCAATGACCTTCCGCTTGGCTTCGGGATCGGCCACGCCGGCCAGGGCGCCGAGGAACCGGTCGGAAGCATCTACGTGGATCAGCGGGATGTTGTAGTGGTCGCGGAAGAGGCTGACGACCTCGCTCGCCTCGTTGAGGCGCATCAGGCCGGTATCGACGAAGACGCAGGTGAGCTGATCGCCAATCGCCTCGTGCAGCAGGACCGCAGTGACCGAGGAGTCCACACCTCCGGAAAGGCCGCAGATCACCCTGCCCTTGCCGACCTGGGCGCGGATCCGCTCGCGCGCCTCGCTGCGGAATGCGGCCATCGTCCAGTCACCGGAGAGGCCGGCGATGCGGTGGGTGAAGTTGCGAAGGATGAGCGCGCCGCGGGGCGTATGGGCCACTTCCGGGTGGAACTGGACGCCGTAGATCCGCCGCCCTTCATCGCCGATCACCGCGAAGGGAGAGCCTTCCGACGCGGCGATGACCTCGAAACCTGGCGGGATCGCGGTGACCACGTCGCCGTGGCTCATCCACACCGGCTCGCGTGCGCCGACTGCGCCGAGACCGGACAGGAGCGGGGATTCCCGCACGATGGTGATGTCCGCCCGGCCGAACTCGCGGGCATGACCGCCCTCCACCGCCCCGCCGAGCTGGGCGCAGAGGGTCATCTCGCCGTAGCAGATGCCCAGGATCGGCACGCCCAGGTCGAAGATCCGCTTGGACGCGGCGGGGCTGGCCGTTTCGTGGGCGCTGGCCGGTCCCCCGGAGAGGATCACGGCGGCCGGGGCGAATTCGTCCAGGATCGCCTCGACCTTATCGAAGGGATGGATCTCGCAATAGACGCCGCTCTCGCGCAGGCGACGCGCGATCAGTTGGGTCACCTGGCTGCCGAAATCGACGATCAGGACGCGCTGGTGACGTGGCTCGCTCATGGGTGTCCGTTAGGTGAAATTGCCGTGAAGGTCACGACACGGCCGGTCATCTCGACCGCTCCAGCGTGGCCACGAAGAAACCGTCTGTCCCTTGCGAGAGCGGCGTTAGCCGGAGGTAGCCGGCTTCATCCAATGGGAGGGCCGCCGGAACTGCGACGGGGACGACGCGGAAGGTCGGAAACCGGGAGACGAAGGCGATCAGCCGATCCTCGTTCTCCTCGGCGAACACCGAGCAGGTCGCATAGAGCAGGCGTCCGCCGGGGCGCACATATTCCGCCGCAGCGGCGAGGACTTCGTCCTGCTCCACGGTCCGACGTTCCATCTGCTCCTTTCGCAGACGCCACTTGGCGTCCGGATGCCGCCGCCACGTGCCAGACCCGGTGCAGGGCGCATCGACGAAAACGAGGTCCATCCGGCCTTCCAGACCCGCGAGGGGGTTTGGCTGCAGGGGTGAGCGGACCTGCAGGTTGCGCACGCCGGCGCGCCGGCTCCGTCGGACGGTGTCGGTCAGGCGGCGCGCTTCGGCGTCGTAGGCGAAGATCTGGCCCTTGTTGGCCATCGCCGCGGCCAGGGCCAGGGTCTTACCGCCGCCGCCCGCACAGAAATCGAGGACCTGCCGGCCCGCGAGATCTCCGGCGCAGGCTGCCGCCAGTTGGGAGCCGAGATCCTGGACCTCGAACCAGCCTTTTTCGAACTCCGGCGCGGCCTCGACGGGCGCGCCACGCTCCGCTGCCGCCGGCGCGGGTACGCGAAGGGCGGTTTCGAGGAAGGCGGCCGGCTCGGCGCCAAGCGGCGCGAGGGCGCGCGCCGCGCGGGCGACATCCGTACGCAGGGTGTTGATGCGGACATCGGTCGGCGCGCGCTCGGCCAGAGCGGACGCCTCGGCCGCCCTCGCCTCCCCGAACACGCGCTCGAGGTAGGGATCCATCCAATCGGCGTAGTCGCCGCGGACAGGCGCCGGCGCATCGGCGAGGTCGCGCGGATCCTCGAGTCTGGCCTCTTCCGCCGGGGTTCCAGCTCCCGGCCCGTGGTCTTCTTCCACCGCCTGCGCCAGACGCGCGGACTCCCATCCCCAGGCAAAGCGAAGCACCCCGAGCGCCAGGGCTCGAGGGCTTTCATCATCCATGCGCCAAGCGATCGACCGCCGGTGGCGCGACGCGTCGAGAGTCAGGCCGGAGACGAAGGCGCGGTCCTTCGCCCCGGCGTAACGCGCCCCGTCCCCCCACGCCTTGAGCGCGAGGCGCGCAGGGCGGCCGCGGCCGAGGATCTCCTCGATGACTTCGATCGCCGCCGAGATCCGGCCGCCGTCGCGCAAGGGACCTCAGACCCTGGTCGGGTAGTTCGGCGCCTCGCGAGTGATCATGACGTCGTGCAC
>JAFANN010000305.1 GCA_019232665.1 Caulobacteraceae bacterium
GAAGTAGGGCGCCCCGAACTGGCCGACGCCGTAACCGCCCACCGACACCAAGGTGACGCCCAGAATCATGTTGAGGATCGGCCATGAGCCAAAGAGCTGGCGCGTGACGATCCAGAGCTCCGACAGTTCGCGCGCCAGCCAGTGGCCTTGCGGCGGAGCCTCCACGGAGTGCGCGGCGAGATCCTCCGGTCCGATCGGCCGCTCGACCATCTCCGAAGCGCCGCGCGGCGGCTCGCGGACCACGAGCTTGAGCAGCAGGGCGATGACCACGCCAGGCGCGCCCACGACCATGAAGGCCGCGCGCCATCCAACAGTCTTGGCGAGCCAGCCGCCGGCTACCGCGCCGATCATCCCGCCCAGAGGAATCCCGAAGGCATAGACCGAAAGGGCCGAGGCCCGCCGCCTCGGCTCGTAATAGTCCGAGATCAGCGAGTGGGCGGGAGGAGAACAACCGGCCTCCCCCACCCCCACGCCGACGCGAAGGGCCAGGAGACTAAGGAAACTTCCGGCGAAGCCGCAGGCTGCGGTGAACCCGGACCAGACCACCATCGCCAGCGAGATTATCGTGACACGGTTGAACCGCTCAGCGGCGCGGGCGATCGGCACGCCAAGCACCGTGTAGAGGATGGCGAAGGCCATTCCGCCCAGCAGGCCGAGCTGGGTGTCGGTGATCTTCAGGTCGACCTTGATCGCCTGGCCGATGATGCCGATGACGGAGCGGTCGACGAAGTTGATCGTGTAGGCGGCGACCAGGAAACCCAGCACCACACTTCGATACGTTTCCGAAGGCGCCCAGGGGCGCACGCTCGCCGTCGCCGAACTTTCCACCGCCGGTGCGTTCATGCTTCTTCCCTGTTGGACGCGGCCCGCGTCCAATGACACGACGCGACAAGGAGACAGCCTCATGGAATTGCTGATCGGCGACAAGGTCTGGTCGAGCTGGTCCATGCGGCCCTGGTTGGCGCTGAGGCATGCCGGCGCCCAATTCACCGAGACCCTGATCCCGCTGCGGATGGCCGACACCGACGCCCGAATTCGCGCCGCGGGCTCGCCGTCAGGCCTCGTTCCGGCCCTAAAGGATGGTGATCTGGTGATCTACGACAGCCTCGCCATCTGCGAATACGCCGCCGAGGCTTTTCCCGAAGCGCGGCTCTGGCCGCAGGATCGCGCCGCCCGCGCCCTCGGCCGCTGCGCCTGCGCGGAGATGCACGGCGGCTTCCACTCCATGCGTGGCGAGCTGTCGATGGACCTGGCGAAACGCGAATCGGCCTCGCTCGCCCCCGCGACGGAGGCGGACGTGCGGCGCATGGTGGCGCTCTGGAACAGTCTCCTGGCGCGCTTCGGAGGTCCCTTCCTCCTCGGGCCGGACTGGTCCAATGCCGACGCCTTCTTCACTCCCGTCGCCACGCGCCTGCGCACCTACGGCGTGCGGCCGAGCGATTATGGAGACACCGGTCCAGCAGGCGTCTACGCCGAGCGCCTGCTCGAGCAGCCCGAATACCTTGCATGGGAGCGTGACGCGCTCGCCGGAGCACCTGTGGCCTGAGCGACTCAGAATCTACGGCTCTTCAGAACAGGCCCAGGGCTTTGAGGCTGGCGACGCCGTCGCGGCCGACGACGATGTGATCATGCACGACCACGCCCATGACCCGCCCCGCCTCGACGACCTGCCGGGTCATCGCCACGTCCGCCGGCGAGGGGCTGGGATCTCCCGAGGGATGGTTGTGGGCGAGGATGATCGCGCTGGCGGAGAGTTCCAGAGCCCGCCGCATGACTTCGCGCGGGTAGACCGGCGCGTGGTCCACAGTGCCCTCGTTCATCACCTCGTCGGCGATCAACTGGTTCTTCTTGTCGAGGAAGAGGACGCGGAACTGCTCGCGGGACTCATGCGCCATGGCGACCTTGGCGTAGGTCAGCAGGGCCGACCACGACGAGACCACAGGGCGGCGAGACGCCTCCGCCCGGCCGATCCGCACCGTCGCCTCCTGCAGCAGCTTGAGGTCCAGGGCTACGGCCTCGCCCACGCCCGCCACGCCTCTGAGCTCCTGAACTCGCGCGCCGAAAACCCCCGAGAGTCCCCCGAAACGCGCCAGCAGCGCCTTGGCGATCGGTTTGATGTCTCCACGCGGCAGGCTTCGGGCCAGGAGGAGCTCAAGAAGTTCATAGTCCGGGAGCGCCGCCAGCGACGCGGCCGCCCTTCGGCGCAGGCGCTCACGGTGCCCTAACTGGTCCGGGCGTGGCGTATTGCGATCCGCAGGAGCGCTGGACGTCTGCGGCGCAAGGAAGGTCGAGAACAGTCCGGCGTCTTCCAGCATCGCCCCGCCTCATTCCCCTTCGCTCGAGCGGGACCGTAGCAGGGCCGGCGGTCAGGCGCCAGAGTTATGCCCGCAAAATGTAAAGATGGGACCCGAGCCTCAGACGGGCTTGAACAGCCCGGCCGGCGAGCGTGTGAAGATTTCGCAACCGTCGGCCGTGACTCCGACCGAGTGCTCGCACTGGGCCGAGAGGGACTTGTCGCGAGTCACCGCCGTCCAGCCGTCGGCAAGCAGCTTCACCTGCGGACGTCCGAGATTCACCATCGGCTCGACCGTGAAGAACATGCCCTCCTGGAGCACGTCGCCGGCGCCAGGGCGGCCGTAGTGCAGGATGTTGGGGGCGTCATGGAAGATGCGGCCAAGGCCGTGCCCGCAGAAGTCGCGGACGACGCTGCAGCGCTGGGCTTCGACATAGCTTTGGATGGCGTGCCCAATATCGCCCAGGCGGGCCCCCGGCTTCACCTGCGCAAGGCCACGCTCCAGTCCCTCGTAGCTGACGTCGATCAGGCGACGTGCGCGCGGAGCGATCTCGCCCAGCGCGTACATGCGCGAGGTGTCGCCATGCCACCCATCGACGATGACCGTGACGTCGATGTTGGCGATGTCGCCTTCCTTGAGGACGCGCTCGCCCGGGGCGCCGTGGCAGACGACGTGGTTGGGCGAAATGCAAAGCGTGTACCCGTAGCCACGGTAGAACAGGCAGGCCGGCAGTGCGCCATGATCGAGGATGAACTCGCGCGCCAGCCGGTCGAGGAGCGCCGTGGAAACACCGGGCTGAACGTGTGGGGTGAGCATGTCCAGGCACTCGGCCGCCAGCTTGCCTGCGACACGCATGCCCTCGAAAGCTTCGGGGCCATGCACCTTGATGCGTCGGCTGCGTGCGTCGACGAGTGAATCTTCGGCCAAGGTCATGAGCGGGCGCAGCCTTCCAGAAACGAAAGCGTCACGGCAGGCTGAGGGTCACGTTGGCGTCGTGGACCCAGGTCAGTCGGCGCGCGATGCGAACTGTGTCGGGTGTAATGTCGCAACCGTAGCACAGGACTTCAACTCCCGCCGCCGCAGCAGCGTTCAGACCGGCAGCGTAGGCAGGATCGAGGTCCGCGCAGGCGGCAAAGCTCTCGCAGTCGGTGCGCTGGATCACGAACAGCTGGACGGCGCGATCTCCTTCTCCAACGCGGGCGGAGAGTTCGCGCAGGTGCTTGGCGGAACGGGCGGCGATGCAGTCGGGGAACTCCGCGAGCGTTCCATTGCGCCTCAGATGGCAGTTCTTGACCTCGAGCCAGCAGCGTGCCCGATCGGGATCCTCGAGGACGAAATCGACGCGGCTGGCCTGGCCCATCCGCACCTCGCGGCGCACGACCGCGTAGCCCGACAGCTCGGCGATCGCGTCTGCGGCCAGGGCTTCGGCGACGAGGCGGTTGGGATTGAGGGTGTTCACGCCCACCAGCCCGCCGTCCGCCTCGACCAGCTCCAGGGTCCAGGCAAGCTTCCGACGCGGATTGTCGTCGCCCGAAAGCCACGCGCCCAGGCCGGGCGTGTTGAGGCCCAGCATGGCGCCGGGGTTGGGGCAGTGGGCGGTCACTTCGCGCCCGTCGTCCAGGCGGACATCGGCGAAGAACCGCTTGTAGCGCGAGACGAGGGTCCCGCGGACCATGGGCTGGGGTAGACGCATGCACAGCTTCTATCGGGGAGCTTCAGCGGTTTGCATCCCCCGACGTGGATATGCATTGAGCCGCGGGGCGGACAGGAACGGCAGGAGACGCCGAGAATGAGACGTTGCCGCCCGATCTCATCCTGGAGGGTGCTCGTCGCCGGCGCACTTGCGCTCGGCGCCTGCGCGAAGGCCCCACCGCCGGACGCGAACACCGTCGCGATCCAGAAGAGGTTCGGCAATCTACAGCTGAGCTGGGTCACGCACAGGATGGTCGGCGGCCAGCCGATCGTGTGCGGCTATGCCGGGCCGCCGAGGCATGCTCAGGTCTTCATCGCCCGCAGCGGCTCGGTGTTCACACCCACGGACGCGGCGGCGGGGCAGTTCGACCAGTGGGAAGACCAGTTCTGCGGGCCGGACTGGATCAAGCCCTACAACGGCTGAGCGCGACGGCGGCGTTGCGCGCGCCTAGGCGTCCAGCCTAACTGCGCCCGACATCCAGGAGGCGCGGAATGGACGAGACGGATCGGGTGACGGCGGCAGTGCTGATCATCGGCGACGAGATCCTCTCGGGACGAACGCAGGACATCAACCTCAACCATATCGCCCGTTATCTCGGCGTCTTCGGAGTCGACCTCGCCGAGGCGCGCGTCGTTCCCGACGTGAAGGCGGAAATCATCGCCGCGCTCGACGCCCTGCGCACGCGCTGGGACTACGTCATCACCACCGGCGGGATCGGGCCGACGCACGACGACATCACGGCCGATTGCGTGGCGGAGGCATTCGGCGTGCCGCTGGAGGAACACCCCGAAATCCTGGAGATGATGCGCGAGAGATGGGGCGCCGAGCCCACGCCCGCGCGGCGGAGAATGGCCAGAGTGCCGGTGGGGGGCTCTCTCGTGCGCAATCCCGTGCAGGGGCCGCCGGGCTTCCAGATCGGCAACGTCTTCGTGCTGGCCGGGGTCCCGCGGATCATGCAGGGAATGCTGGAGGACGTGGGGCCCAGGCTGCGCACCGGCCGGGTCGTCGTTTCGCGAACGGTCCGGGTCGAAGGCACGGGGGAAAGCGTCATGGCCGCCCCGCTCGAGGCGCTCGCCGTCGCCCACCCGAACCTCTCCCTGGGCAGCTATCCCTTCTTCAATGTCGACGGGTTTGGCTCGAACCTTGTCGTCCGCGGCCGCGATCCGGAGGAGGTCGCCACAGCCGTCGATGAACTGATCGCGGCGATGTCCGACATCGGCGCGCGGTCGGTGACGCGGCTGGAGGCTGAGGCGGGCGAGGGCTGACAGGACCGAAAACCCCTGGGGGACTATTGCGGACCTCGCTCCTCCTTTTTACGTCATCCCAGGCGGTAGCGAACCCGGCTCTAGCCGGGTGAAGCGACGGCTCTGGATGACTGAGAGAAAGGGGACTACCGCAACACTCTCAACCGGGTGGGAGCGTTGTTCGCCGTCTTCCGGCCCATTACGCGGACATCAGGCTTTCGAAAAACCGACCGCCGCTTCACCGCTGCGGTGGCCTAGCCCCGGGCTGCCGGCCCAGCCAGACCGTGCGGCCGCCAAGCTCGCGAGGGATGTCGAGACGTTCGAACCCCTGGGAGGCCCAGAAACGCAGGCCGCGCGCATTGGTGTGGTTCACGCCGACGTGGGCCGCGCCGACGCCGCGGCGTCCAGCGGCTTCGAACCAGGCGGCCAGGAGGAGAGCGCCGACGCCCTGGCCCTGGACCCTTGGCAGGAGGTTGAGGTGGATGTGCGCCGGGAAAGCCTGCTTCACCTGCTCTGGCGGCGGCTGGGGATGGTGGATGACGTAGGCGCGAAACTGGTCGGCGGACCACGATTTGTGCGGCGTTCCGCTGGGGTCCGGATATCGCCGGCGCAGGTCCGGCCACCACTCGCGCTCCAGACGGGCATGCCAAGCGTCGCTGTCGAGTGCTCCGACGACATAGCCGGCTACGCCAGTCGCGTCCTCGGCGACGATGGCGAGGTCCGGTTCGAGCAGGGCGTAGGGCGCGGCATAGATGTGGCCGACCAGGTCGCCATCCTGGTGCAGGGCTGACGCGTCCTGGCCCGCGTCTCCGGTCTGCAGGGCGACGGCGTAGAGGGCGCGCAGGTCTTCCCGCCGGAAGGGTCGAATGGACAGCACGAGTGAAGCTTAGCGTCCCGCTAGTCCACCCGGCTACAGGTCAGGCCTCGGCGGCGAACTGAAGGCGCGCGAGATGGGCGTAAAGACCGCCACGCGCGAGAAGCTCCGCATGCGCCCCCTCCTCCACGACCCGGCCCTCGTCCATGACCACGATGCGGTCGGCTTCCAGCACCGTGGCGAGGCGGTGGGCGATGACCAGGGTAGTGCGTCCGCGCATGGCCTCACGCAACGCCTGCTGGACGAGGCGCTCGTTCTCCGCGTCCAGCGCGCTGGTGGCCTCGTCGAGCAGCAGGATAGGCGAGCGGCGCAGCAGGGCGCGGGCGATGGCCAGTCGCTGGCGTTGGCCGCCCGAGAGGGTCTTGGCCTGCTCGCCCACGACGGTGTCGAACCCGTGGGGAAGGGCTCGGACGAACTCGGTGGCCTGGGCCGCGACCGCAGCAGCGTCGACATCGGCGGCGCTTGCGTCCGGCGCGCCAAAGGAGATGTTCTCGCGCACCGACCCCGAGAACAGAGGCGCCTCCTGGGCCACCAGAGCCAGTCGGGCCCGGACCTCGGAAGGATCCGCATCGCGCAAGTCGACGCGGTCGATGCGCACGCTTCCGGCGTCGGGGTCATAGAAGCGAAGCAGGAGGCGAAGCACAGTGCTCTTGCCCGCTCCAGAGGGACCCACCAGCGCCACGCGCTCGCCTGGCCGCACTCGTAGCGTGAAGTCATTGAGGGCGGGCGGACCTGCCCGCCCCGGATAGGCGAACCGGACCTTGTCGAACTCGACCTCGCCGTGCGGAGGAAGCGGTAGCGGGAGGGCGCGGGCGGGCGCCCGGATCGCCGGGGCCGCGTCGATCATCTCGGCCAGACGCGCGGCGGCGCCGGACGCCTTCTGGATCTGACCCCAGACCTCGGCGAGATCCTTCACGGCGTTCGCCGCCAGGAAGGCGAAGGCGAGCAGCTGGACGAGCCGGCCCGCTGTAAGCGTGTGGGTGACGACGACAGCGACGACGGACTGGAAGAGCAGTCCCAGCATGCCCCCGAACACCAGCAGGATCATCAGGGCCGAGAGCAGCCCGCGCGCGCGGAGCTGCGAGCGGGAGGCCGTAAACGCGCCTTCGACCGCCGTGTTGAACCGGCCGGCGACGGCGTCCTCCTGGCCGAAGGCCTGCACGGTGTCGAGGGCGCTTAGACCTTCGCCCGCGTAACCCACCGCCTCGGCGAAGCGGTCCTGCGCCCGTAGCGAGAGACGCTGCAGCCGGCGACTCATCAGGAACAGGGGCGTCAGAAGGACGGGAATGAGCACCAGCACGAAACCGGTGAAGTTCGGGCTGACGATGACCATCCAGCCGAGCGCTCCGACCAGGGTGATCAGGTTGCGCATCGCCGCGGGAATCACCGCCCCGACGATCCCTTCGACCATTGTCATGTCCGTGGTGAGTCGAGAGAGGACTTCTCCGGTTCGCAGGCGGGCGAAGTACGGCAGATCCAGACTTAGCACGTGGCGGAAGACGAGCTTGCGCATATCGGCGACGACGCGTTCGCCGAGCTTGTAGGTGAAATAGAGTCGCAGACCGGTGCTGAACGCGAGCGTGAGGGTCAGAGCCCCGGCCGTGCCGAAGAGCTGCAGCAGCGCAAGCTCGCCGCGATAGGCGAAGCCGCCGTCGATCACCCGGCGAACGCCGTCCGTCATCGCCAGGATGGAGCCTGACGAGACCAGCATGAAGAATGCGCCGAGCACGGCGTCGACCGGATGAGCCCAGACGAACGGCAGCAGGCGGCTCAGCGGCCTCATGTCCGTCCGGCGCTCGCGCCGGAAAGCGTCGACGAGGAACTCTTCCCTCATCAGGGCGCCCAGGCTGGGACGCCCCCCCGTGGACGACCTGTTGGCGGCCGTGTTCGTCATCGTCGTGAGGAATTCCGATTCAAAAGGTGATGAAGCGTGTGCTCGACGCGAGCACGGTCAATCGACTATCAGGTCCGTTGGCCTTGTCGATGATGACGCATTTATAGCGCACGTGACATGATGGCCGATCGACCCGCGCCCCGCGGCAGCCCTCACACGGAACTTCCCGATCTTGCAACCCACCCCGACCGCGCCAGGGCGCAACTTTCGACAAGCCGATGTCGCCACCCTCGCCGAGGCCCTCGACGTCGCTTCCCAGGCGCCCACGGGGATCAACATCCACTCCCTGCGTGGCGAACTTGTCGAAGTCATCCCTTACGCCGCTCTGCGCGAACAGTCGTTGGCCCTCGCCACGCGTCTCCTGGGCGCGGGCCTCGAGCCGGGAGATCGGGTGCTGATCGCCGCCGAAAGCGACGGTGACTTCCTTCGCGCCTTCTTCGCCTGCCAGTACGCCGGCCTCGTCCCCGCGCCCTCGCCCCTGCCGGCGCCACTCGGCGGCCGGGCGCCGTATGTCGAACACGTCCGCAGGATGCTGATCTCCGCAGGCGCGCGGGCGGCGCTGGCCCCGCCGGCGATCGCCGACTGGTTCACGGAAGCCGCCGAGGGTCTCGACCTGATCGCGAGCGGTGATCTCGCCGGACTGCCAGACGCCGGACCCGAGCGGCTGCCTGCGCCGGACCCGGAGGGTCTGTGCTATCTGCAGTTCTCGTCCGGCAGCACCCGTTTTCCCACGGGCGTCTCCGTCACACAGAGCGCGCTCATCGCCAACCTGCAGGCGATCGGCCGCGACGGCCTTTCGCTCACCGCCGCGGACCGCGCTGTGAGCTGGCTGCCGCTCTACCACGACATGGGTCTGGTCGGCATGCTGCTGTGCAGCGTCGGCTTTCAATGCTCGATCGACCTTCTTCCCACCGGCGCATTCGTCCGCCGTCCGGGTCTTTGGGTGGACATGATCTCCCGCCAGCGCGCGACGATCTCCTATGCCCCGACCTTCGGCTATGAACTCGCCGCCCGCCGCGTCGGCGCCGCCCCTGCCGGCCTCGATCTATCCAGTTGGCGCGTCGCCGGCCTCGGAGGCGACATGATCCGGCCCGAGGGGCTTCGGGCCTTCGCCTCCGCCTACAAGCAGTTCGGCTTCGACCCCGTCGCTTACACCGCAAGCTACGGCATGGCCGAGGCGACTTTGGCGCTCAGCATGAGCCCGGCGGGTCATGGGCTTCGCACGGACCTGATCGATGTCGACCAGCTCGAATCGCGGGCGCTCGCGGAGCCGCCGAAGGCCGACTCCGGGCGGGTGCGGGAATTCGCCCTGTGCGGTCGTCCCCTCGCTGGTCACCGGCTCGAGGTGCGCGGTGAATCCGGCGAGACGCTGGGCGAACGGCAGGTCGGGCGCGTCTTCGCCTGGGGGCCCAGCCTGATGAAGGCGTACTTCAACGCGCCGGAAGAGACGGCGAGGGTCCTCTCGCCCGACGGTTGGCTGGACACAGGCGATATCGGCTACCACTTCGACCATCAGATCGTCATAACCGGGCGGGCCAAGGACCTCATTATCGTCAACGGACGCAACGTCTGGCCGCAGGACCTCGAATGGACGGCCGAACGCGAGATCGAGGCCCTGCGCTCGGGGGACGTGGCGGTGTTCTCCCTGTCCGATGCGGACCAGGAACGGGTGATCGCCCTCGTGCAGTGCCGGACGAGCGACCCCGACGTTCGGCTCGCCCTCGAGGGGGACGTGGAGCGCCTGCTCCGGTCGAGACACGGGCTGGAGGTCCAGGTGGTGCTGACGCCGCCCCACAGCCTGCCCCAGACCTCGTCGGGCAAGCTCAGCCGCACGCGCGCCAAGGCGATGTACCTGGCCGGCGCATTCGCCCGGGCCCCCGTCGAAGCCTGATCGGACAGCCCGCGTGAGCCGCCTCGCCGCCATCACAGGCGCCAGCGGATTCCTGGGCCGAACACTGGCGATCGCCCTTGCCGACGCGGGATTCGCGGTTCGCGCGCTTGTCCGACGTCCCCCAGTGGCAGGCGCATGGGGAGAGGCGCCGGTGGAGACGGTGACGGGCGATCTGGCCGACCCGCTCGCACTGGATCGCCTTGCGGACGGCGCGGAGGTTGTGGTCCACGTCGCCGGCGCGGTGAAGGCAAAGAGCGAAGCGGCGTTCATGTCCGTCAACGCCGACGGCGCGCGCGCCATGGCCGAGTCGGCGGCGCGGGCGGGCGCGCGGATGGTCCTGGTCTCCAGCCTGAGCGCGCGCGAACCGCGCCTCTCGCCCTACGCCGCCAGCAAGCGCGCCGGCGAGGCGGCCGCGCAGGCGGTCCTGGGCGAGCGCGTGAGCGTAGTGCGGCCGCCCGCCATCTACGGTCCGGGTGACTCGGCCACGCTAGACCTTTTCCGAGCGGCGGCTTTCAGCCCAGTGCTGCCGATTCCCGATTCGCCGTCGGCGCGACTCGCCCTGGTCTTCGTCGACGATGCGGCCGCCGCCATCGTCGATCTGGCGCGGGCTTCGCAGGGCCCTGGCCCCTTCACCATCGGCGGCGCGCGACCTCAGGGATATTCGTGGGACGAGATCGCCCACGCCCTCGCCGAGGCCGCCTCTCGCCGTCCGCGGCTTGTCCATATCCCTCCGCGCGCTTTGCTGATCGCCGGCGAAGTCGCGGACAGGCTTCAGAAATTCACCGACCGGCCGTCGATGTTCACCTCGGGCAAGGCGCGCGAGATGCTGCACCCGAATTGGAGCTGCGACCCCGCCGACGAGCCGCGGGGCGAGCGCGCAGCGCCAATTAACCTTACGGAAGGCTTCTCGCGTACTCTCACGTGGTACCGTCGCCACGCCTGGAGGGTTTGAAGGTGCGACGAAAGCGGCTTCCCCTTGCGAGACATCTTGCTTTGCAGCCCGAGGCGCCCAAAAAGGCGCGGCGCTTCAGACGGGAACCCGGAGCTTCCCGTTGGGGGGCTGGTTCGTGTCGAGGAGTCCGCTAATCAGCGTGCTGTTGAAGCGGACAAGTCAATCCTGTTACGGTGGCTGCTGGGCTTTGCTTCGGCCTGAACCATCGAAAGGAGGTCGGGACGAATGCGACAAAACACTCAACTCGCTGTGGTCGGCGGAACTGAGGCGGGGCCAAACGCGTCGATTCGCAGTGAAATCTCAGCCATTTTCGAACAGGTCCTTAACCGTCCGGTCTCAATTGAAGACGATACGGACATTGTCGAGGACCTCGGAATGGATTCTCTGGGGGTGATGAACTTCGTCATGGCCATCGAGGACTACTATGACCTCTCGATCCCGCTGGATCGGATAGCCCAGATTCAGACGGTCGCTGACCTGATTCGCGCCGTCCAGGAGCTCCGCAGCGGGGTTCCGGCATGACCATCCTGGCCAAGCACGCCGCCCTCAAACAGGCCTACGACGCGCTGAAGGAGAGCGGCGTCGATCCAGCGCACCTGAAGTTCGACGCTATCCTGTCGCCCACGGAGGGTGTGCTGAATGGACGGCGCACGATCCTGATGGGCACCAACAATTACCTGGGTCTCACCTTCGATCCGGACTGCATCGAGAGCGCGGTGGACGCGACGCGCAGTCAGGGCACCGGAACCACCGGCTCGCGGATGGCCAACGGGACCTACATGGGCCACTCCGCCCTCGAGACCGCCCTGGCGGAATTCTACGGCCGCAAGCAGTGCATGGTGTTCAGCACCGGTTACCAGGCGAATCTGGGCGTCCTGTCGTCCCTCGTCGGACGCGGCGACCATCTGATGCTGGACGCCGACAGCCACGCCAGCATCTACGACGGCTCGCGCCTGGGACAGGCCGAAGTGATCCGCTTCCGCCACAACAGCCCCGATGACCTGTACAAGCGCCTGCGACGACTTGAAGGCGCGCCGGGCGACCGACTCATCGTGGTTGAGGGCATCTATTCGATGCTCGGCGACACTGCTCCGCTCAAGGAAATCGCCGCGGTCAAGCGCGAGACAGGAGCCTACCTGCTGGTCGACGAGGCGCACTCGATGGGGGTGCTGGGCGAGACCGGCCGGGGCCTCGCCGAAGCCGCCGGCGTCGAGGCTGACGTCGATTTCATCGTTGGAACCTTCTCCAAGAGCCTGGGCAGCGTCGGCGGCTTCTGCGTCTCCGACAGCCCCGACTTCGACATCATGCGGATCGTCTGCCGGCCGTACATGTTCACGGCGTCGCTGCCGCCGGGCGTGGTCGCCTCGACGCTGACGGCCCTGCACAAGCTGCAGACGGAGCCGCACCTGCGCCACACCCTGATGCGCAACGCTCAGCGGCTGTACGATGGGCTTCAGCGTCTGGGTTTCGAGACCGGGCCGGAGCCGAACCCGATCGTCGCCGTGCCGATGCCCGACCAGGAGACGGCTGTTATCTTCTGGAAGATGCTGATCGAGGCCGGCCTCTATCTCAATCTGGCTGTCCCGCCCGCCACGCCGAACAACGTGCGCCTGCTGCGCACGAGCATCAGCGCCGCCCACACCTTCGCCCAGATCGACACCGCGCTCGACATCTTCGCCGAAGTCGGCCGCCAACTCGGCTTCTTTGTCGAGGGGCCCCGGCGCGCTGCTGGAGCGCTCTGAGACGGTGGCGTCCCTGACGCTGGGCCGTCCGGCCACGTACAGGTTACGCTGGCGACCCTCGATCCTGGACGGTTATATCCTGCGAATGCTGGCCTTGCCCTCGGCCGCCGTGCTGGGGGTGACCCTCGTCGCCTTCCTCCTCGAGCAGACGCTCAGGCTGATCGACCAGCTCGCCGAGAACGGCGCGCGGATGGGCTATCTCTTCGGCCTGGTCACCAACCTCATCCCGTATCAGCTGGGCCTCGCCCTGCCGGCGGCGTTCTTCGCGGCGATGTTCATCGTGATCGGTCGCCTGGACGAGGAGAGCGAGATCGACGCTTTCCTGGCCGGAGGCGTCCCCTTCGAACGCATCGTCGCGCCTCTGATCGGCGCGGGGATCGTCCTGGCCGGGGTGAGCCTCCTCCTTTCCGGCTACCTGCAGCCGTACAGCCGCTTCGGTTATCGCGCCGTGCTCAACGCCGCCACTCAGGCCGGCTGGACGGCGCGACTGGACCCGCAGGTCTTCATCAACGCGGGCCCGCAGGTCACCATTTCCGCCGACGAGGCCGACGCGACCGGCCGTTCGCTCGAAGGTGTGTTCATCCGTCGCAACACCGGCGCCGGCGAACAGATCGTCACGGCCGAGCGGGGGCAGCTGGGCATGCTCCCGGATCGCAAGACCACGGAGCTCCGCCTCGGCGACGGCGTCATCCTGTCGGACACAGCGGACAAGGGCCCGCACCTGCTCCGGTTCGGCGGTCTGTCGGATCGTGAAGTGGTCAAGGCCGGCGGAATGCTTCGGCCGCGCGGGGGCGACGAGCAGGAACTGACGATCCCCGAACTCATGGCCGAGAGCCACCGGCCCGACGCCCTCATTCCGCATCAGACCTTGCGGGCGGAGCTGTGCGCGCGTCTGACCCGCTCCTTGGCGATCCCGCTGCTGCCCTTGATCGCCCTGCCCTTGGCCCTGGCCGCCAAGCGGGGCAGACGCACCCCGGGCATGATCGTGGGGGCGGTGATCCTGGTGGCGTTCCATCACAGCGTCACCCTCTGCAAGAGCTTCGCCGACGAGGGCGTGATCGATCCGGTCGTCGGCATGGGCGCCCTTTATGGGGTGATCCTTGTCTTCAGCCTGTGGCTCTTCCTTTCAAGCCGAAGGCGGCCGGGCGACACGCCGATCTCGGCCCTGCTCAATCGCATGAACGCCGCGATGGAGCGAAGGCCGAAGGTGCGCGCCAGCGCCGGCGCGATGCGGCGGAGGGGCGCGCTCAGCCTGTCGGCCTACCTGACGCGGATGATGGCGGTGCGGACGCTCGCGGCCGCGGCGGCTCTGATCGGCTTGCTGCAGTTGATCGACCTGCTCGAACGCACCAGCCAGATCCTGCAGCACGGCGGCGTGCTGGACATCGGCCGCTACATGATCCTGCGCCTGCCGTTCCTGTTCCAGGAGGTGGCGCCCTTCGCCGTACTTGCCGGCGCCGTATTCACCTTCAGCCAGTTGGCGCGGAACAGCGAGCTCGTGGTGATGCGCATCACCGGCATGTCGCTTTTCCAGATCTTCCTGCGCACCCTGCCTGTGGCGCTGTCGGTGGCGGTCCTGGACATGGCGGTCACCGACCAGCTGACGCCCCGCGCCGAACAGGCCCTCGCCACCTGGTGGAACGCGACCGAGCCGGGCGCCTCCCATCGCCCGGATGAACCGCGCTGGTTCCGGATCGACGGCGATGTCGTGATGGTCGACGGCGACAGCGACAAGGGCAGGATGCTCAAGGGCGTCACCATCTACGAGCGCAACGACCAGAAGCTGCTCGATCGGCGGATCCGGGCGGCGAGCGCCACCTGGGCGCGGGACGGCTGGTTGCTCCGCGACGCCCAGATCACCGACTTGAACCAGGACAAGGCCACGGTAATCAGCGTGGCCCAGACCGACTGGCGCACCAGTCTGCGCCCGAGCGACGCTGCGCGTCTGTTCGCCAACGCCTACGAGATCACGTCCGAGACAGCTTTCCGGTCGCTGTTCGGCAAGGGGCCGGTTGACAAGGCGCCGAGCGAATTCCGAACGCGCCTCTATCGGACGGTCGCGGAAGGGATGGCGCCGATCATCATGCTTCTGCTCGCGCTGCCCACGGCCCTCGGACATTCGCGATCCAATCGGACCGCGCCGATCATCTTTGGCCTCGGCTGCGGCCTTTTGTACCTTGTGACCGATGGCCTGCTGACAGCCATGGGGTCCACGGGCGTGCTACCTGCCGCCCTTGCGGCGTGGGGCGCGCCGATCGGATTCGCGGCCGGGGCGGTGAGCCTGCTGCTGTACGCCGAAGGCTAGAGCGCGTTCCGCAAAAGTGGGAACTGGTTTTGCGATGAGAACGCGCTCAAATTTTTGAATCTAGAGCACGTCCCGTTCAGGCGATGAACGGGACGTGCTCTCACTCGAGGGGACCCGATGGTCGAAGTCATTCCCGTCCAGTCCAAGGCGGAGCTGGAGCGGTTCATTCGCGTGCCGATGCGTCTGATGGCGGACGAGCCGAACTACATCGCTCCGCTGATGTTCGAACGTCGCGAGGCCCTCTCGCCCAAGACGAACCCGCTCTTCCAGCACGCCGAGCATCAGTTCTTTCTCGCCCGCCGCGACGGACGGGACGTCGGTCGGATCAGCGCCCAGATCGACCATCTGGCGAAGTTCGAACCTGGAGTTCCGACAGGGCTCTTTGGCATGATCGCCGCCGAGGACGACCCAGAGGTGTTCGCCGCCCTGTTCGCAGCCGCTGAAGAGTGGCTTCGCGCGCGCGATCGCAAGCAGGTGCTGGGTCCCTTCAACCTCTCCATCGGCGAGGAGGTGGGCCTGCTGATCGACGGCTTCGACAGTCCGCCGATGTTCATGATGCCGCACGACCCGCGTTGGACCGCCCGTCGAATCGAGGAGCAGGGCTACGTCAAGGCCAAGGACGTCTACGCCTACATCAACGAAGACGGATTCCGCTTCAGCGATCAGGTCGAGCGGCGACTCGCCCGGGGCCTGCCCGCCGGCGTCACGGTTCGCCACGCGGAGATGAAGCACCTGGACCGCGAAGTGCGGATCGTGGCGGACATCGTGAATGACGCCTGGTCCGACAATTGGGGCGGCCTCTCCCTCACCGAGGCCGAGACCAAGCACCTCGGCGAATCTCTCGGCCTGGTCCTGATCCCCGAGTGGGTCTGGTTCTATGAGATCGACGGCGAGCCGGCCGCCTTCATCATCCTGCTGCCAGACCTCAACAACGCCATCCGCGACCTCAACGGCAAGCTGCTGCCGTTCGGCGCGATCAAGATGCTCTGGCGGCTGAAGATGCAGCCCATCCGGCGAGGGCGCGTACCCCTGATGGGCCTGAAGAAGAAGTTCGCCCGCGACCGGCGCGGCATGCTCGCGCCGTTCGTGCTGGTGGACCAGATCCGCCGCGAGGGGATCAAGCGCGGGATAAAGGAGGGGGAATACTCCTGGATCCTCGAGGACAACATGGCCATGCGGCACATCCTCGAAGGCCTCAACGCGCGAATCTACAAAACCTACCGGGTCTACGGCAAAGACCTGTAGAGGCGGCTGGGCTCCGAGACTCAGCGGGTCTGGAAGCGCGCCACCGCCGTCACCTGGGGATCGGCGGCCACGTCACAGGGGGCGATGAAGCCAAGGCCGTCCCAGTGGATGTGGACGCCGCCGGCCTTGAAGCATTTGTCGAGATATTCCGAGCAGATCATCTCATTCTTCGCCCTCAACGGCCGCGGGGTCTTCCTGTCCCACCGGCCCGAGACGATCCGCATTCCGATCTTGGCGATCTCCGCAGGATTGAAACGGTCGCCCATATGATCGATGCCGCATTTGATGACGGCGCCGAGGTCGGCGGCGCCCTTCGACATCCGATCGTGGCGGGCCAGAACGATCTTGCCCGGATAGGGCGTCGTCCCATCGCTGGTCTGGCTGATGAACCGATCGATCGGCACCGCATGGACGCCCATCTTCTGCACGCACTCCAGAGCCAGGATGCGCCCGCCGTCGGGCCATCGCCAGGCGAAGCCGACATGGGTCCAGGGGCTGCCGGTGCTCCACGAGATCAGCCGCGAGAACGGATCGGTCGCCGAACAGAGCAAGATATCGCCATTGCGGATCTTCGGCGCGATCTGATCGAGCGGTTCGGCGGGCATCTCTTCAAGAACCCGGCGGTCGATCCCCATGCAACCCTTCTCCCCTCGCCCCCCGGCGTGCATAAGACCTGAGATTTCAGAGCCCGAAAGATTCAAGCCTTGCCGAGTTCCATCGCCACCAAGCTTTCTTCCGCCTCCGGCGGAGGTTCCGACACCACGGCTTCGGTGGATGATCTCATCGCCGGTCTCGCCGGCGTCGGCTACATCGCCTCGCGCCGCATCGCCACCGCCCTCTACATGGCGCTGCACCTGCAGAAGCCGATCCTAGTCGAGGGAGTCGCCGGCGTCGGCAAGACCGAACTGGCCCTCTGCTCGGCCGCCCTGCTCGGCCTGCCGCTGATCCGGATGCAGTGCTACGAGGGCCTCGACGAGTCCAAGGCCCTGTACGAGTGGAAGTACGGCAAGCAGCTCCTGTACACCCAGATTCTCAAGGACCACATGGGCCGCTCGCTGGCCGACGCGCCTGACATGGAGACCGCCATGGAGCGCCTGCACGGCGCCGGCGACCTCTTCTTCTCGGAGCCCTTCCTCGAGCCGCGTCCCCTCCTCACCGCTCTGCGGACCGAGGGCGGCGCGGTGTTGCTCATCGACGAGATCGACAAGAGCGACGAGGCGTTCGAAGCTTTCCTGCTGGAGGTGCTCTCCGCCTTCCAGGCTTCGATCCCCGAGATCGGCGTCATCCGCGCCACGACGCCGCCCGTCGTCTTCCTGACCTCGAACAACGTCCGTGACCTGGGCGATGCGCTCAAGCGCCGCTGCCTGCACCTTCACATTCCCCTGCCCGATCAGGCGCTGGAAGAGCGGATCGTCGCTGCGCGGGTCCCGGGCGTCGAGGACGCCCTGCGCGCCAAGCTGGTGCGCTTCGTGCAGACGCTCCGGACCATGGACCTGCGCAAGCTGCCGTCCATCTCCGAGACGGTGGACTGGGCGCGGGCCCTGCTCCTGCTCCACGCGCGCGCCCTGGACGCCGAACTGGTGCGTGAGACGCTCAACGTCATCCTGAAGTTCGAGGCCGACATCGCGGCGGTCGAGCCCAGGATTGGCGAGATCCTCGCCGGACCCGAGTGAGCGAGGCCCTCCCACCCGGCCCCCCGATGCAACAGGCGCTGGAGGGCTTCCTCCGCGCCTTGCGAGCGAACGAGGTGCGAGTCTCACCGGCGGAGGCGATCGACGCCCATCGGGCGGCCGCCGCGGTCGGATACGAGGATCGCGAGGTCCTCCGCGACAGCCTCTGCGTCACTCTGGCCAAGAGCGCGGACGAGGTCGCGCGGTTTGACGCCTGTTTCGACGCCTTCTTCGCCCGCCCGGCCGCCCCCGCTCGGCGACAGGTCGAGACCCGCGCCGCGCCTGCAGAAACCCCGCCGGAGGCGCCCGAACTGGCCAACCAGCTCCTCTCGGGCGACGAGGCGGCGCTTCAGGCGGCGATGGAAGCTTCCGCCGCGCGCGTGGGCGCCTCGGAGATCCGCCTTGCCAGCCAGCGCAGCCTGATGACCCGCCGTCTGCTGGACGACATGGGCCTGCGCGAGGTCGAGGCGCTGATCCAGGCCCTGCGCGGCTCTGGCGCTCCCCGGGATGAGGCCCTCGCCGAGCGCCTCGCCCAGCGGCGCGCCGAGCTGTTCCAGCAGGGCCAGGCCTATGTCGAACGGCAGGTCCAGCTGTTCGCCGCCGAGAGCGGCCGGCGGATGCGCGAGGCCATCCTCGCGCGCCAGAAACTCACAGACATCGACCCCGAAGAGATGCGGGCGATGGAGAACCTCGTCCGCCGGATGGCCAAGCGTCTGGCCACGAAGTATTCGCGTCGACGCCACCGCGCCCACAAGGGCCGCCTCGACGTGCGACGCACCCTGCGCAAGAGCATGGGCTATGGCGGCGTGCCATTCGACATCGTCTGGAAGACCGAGACGGTGGACAAGCCGAAGATCGTCGTCCTGTGCGACGTCTCGCGGTCGGTGGCCTCCGCGGCCCAGTTCCTGCTGCTCTTCCTCTACAGCCTCAACGAGGTCGTCGAGCGCCTGGACGCCTACGCCTTCTCGGACATCGCCGTGAGCGTGAACGACCTGCTCAACGACGAGACCGTCGACGACGCGATCAGCCTGATCCTCGATCGGGTCGGTTTCCGGCCCACCGACTATGGCCGGTCCCTGGCCGCCTTCTTCGAGGCCCAGGGCGCCAAGCTGGATCGGCGCACGACGGTCATCGTCCTGGGCGACGGGCGGTCGAACTACGCCGAACCGCGGCTGGACCTGATGCGCTCGATCGCCGAGCGCGTGCGCTCGGTGATCTGGCTCAATCCCGAGCCGGAGACGTATTGGAACCAGGGGGATTCCAAGGCGCTCGACTACGCCCGCTTCTGCACGGTCGCCAAACCGTGCAACTCCCTGGCCGAGCTCGAGCGGATCATCGAGGACGTGCTTCGATCCTACGTTACGCACTGACCCCTCCTTCCGCCGGGCGGAAAGAGGGGCGTGCGGACCGTCAGACGGTCAGTGGAACTTAGCCTCCAGCGTCACCAGGATCTCTCGACCGGCCTGGAACTGAACGAAGGACGACGGCGTGAGCGTGTACGGGGCCTTGCTCGTGAACGCGGCGCCGACGTTGGTGAGATCGCGGTGGTCGAAGATGTTCAGCGCCGTCAGCTTCACCTTCAGCTTGCCGAAGTCGTAGGATACGATCGCGTTGGTGGTGTTGTAGGCGCCGATCTCATGTTCGACGTTGGCTGGATCGATATAGCCGACCTGTGCGCCGACTTCCTTGTAGGTCATGGCGGCCTGCCACCCGCGGTAATCCCAGATGATCCCGAACGCGTCGGTCCACTTGGGCGCGTTCAGCTCGGTCTGATCGGTCGTCTTGTTCTTGGCCGTATTGATCGAGCCGTTGGCGAAGGCCGTGAAGCCCAACGGAAGGGCGTAGGTGAGCTGGCCCTCGACCCCTGAATAGTCCGACGTGCCGATGTTGCAGTAGGCGCCATCCTGGTTGACGCCCGGGCAAGGCTGCTCGAGCCCGTTGCCATGGATCCAGTAGACATCGCCGTCCGCCGCCAGGTTACCCCGGCTGTAGACCGTGCCGATCTGGTAGTTGGTAGTGGTCGCCGGTTTCAGGTTCTGCAGGCTGAGCGCGTCCGAATAGAGGAAGGACAGCGACGGGACCAGGAAGCCGGTGGCGTATTGTGCGTACACGGACCAGTAGGGCAGGACTCTGTAGTTCGCGGTGAAGAAATAGAGCGGCTTCTGGTAGGTGTTGCTGCCTTTGATGTAGGCGCGGGTCACCGGACCGTTCACGCTGTTCTCCACACCTTCGACGGAGCGCTCGAAGTCGACGAACTTGATCCCAGGCGTGATCGTCAGGTTGTCGGTCGGCCGCAGCACGAAGTCCGAGAACAGCTGATACTGGATCCAGCCGGAGTCTTCGGCGGTCTTCACGTTCCCGTTCGGGCCCGGGAACAGCGGCCCGTTCGTCTTCAGCCCATATTTCTTGTTGTTGTCGACGGCTCCGGTGGTCAGGTCATAGAGGATGTTGTGACGGTCCGTGATCGCGCCTTCGATCAGCGCGCCGGCCTTGATCGAGCCCGTCAACCAGTCCCACTTGAAGTCGTCGTTGACGCGTAGGATGTCCCCGTACACGCGGTAGCGATTGCCCTTGTTGTAACCGCCTATGTCCGTTGGCGAGTTGCACGAGCATTTTGGGGGAGACGTGTTGGGTCCACCATATATGCCTGAGTTATCGTCGGCGGATATTGTCTTATTGCTGTAGTAGTAAGTGTAGAACTGATCCTCGAGCGTCACACCATGTCCAAGGTCGCCGTGCAGATCGATATACTCGAAGTCGGTGTTCTTCTTCTCGTGGTTGAACCCGTACCACAGCGCGCTCGCCGGATTGTTGACCAACCCGAAATTCTTGCCGTAGGCCAAGACGTTGGCGACCGACGTGCCGCTGTTCGCGTCCGATTGGTAGAACCGGGTGTATTCCAAGGACGAAAAAGCCGTAACGGTCCAGTTCGGGTTGATCGGCTGGACGATCTTGAGCAACCCGTTCCAGGCGATGCCGCCCGAATAGGTCAGCTCCCCGTCCGAGCCGCGTCCGTCGAAGACCGCAAGGACCTTGGTGCCGTTTGTCTGGGTAATCTCGCCGGAGTTGACCGTCGTCACCACCTCCCAACTCTTCCACGTCCCGTAGGTCGCCTTCTGGTCGATGTTGAACGTGTCGCTCACTGTCGGCGAGAAGAGGTGGATGGCGCCGCCGTAGTTCGCCTGGCCAAGGTCGCCTGCCTGGCCCGGACCGCGATCGACCACCGCCGCGCCAATCGTCGACGGCGGGAAATAGTCGGCCGGGTGGTGGGTCGGGTCGTTGGTGTCGCCGAACGCGATCCCGTCGTAGGTCAGGTTGTACTGGCCGTCCTGGAACCCCCGCAGGGTCACCTTGTTCGTGTCGCCAATGCCGCCACCGTTGGTGGATATGCCGGCGACGCTGGGGGCGATCAGGACGACGGTCGTGTAGTCGCCTATCTCGGGCGTGAAATTATGGATGAAGGAGCCGCTGATGAGCGACTGCGGCTGCGTCTGATTGAGGTTGGCCTTCAGAGGCGCGACGTCAGCCGCCTTGCTCTGGGCCTGGGTGGTGACAATGAGTTCTTCGACGCGAGTGCCATAAGAGCCGTTGCCGGCGGCGTTGGCGTTTCCGGCGTTCGCGTTTCCGGCGGCGTCGGAAGGCGAATTGGCCGGCGCGGCGGTCGTGTCAGCGGCGTTTGCGGCGCACCCGATGATCAGCGCGCACGCCGCCGCGGACGCAGCCAAAAGGCTGCGTTTTGAATGATTTGTCATAAACCCCCTCAGTCTTTTGTCAGGTGCGAAAGTGCGCCGCCAAACTGCAAGAGGGTGTTTGCCTGCGTTTCGCGACGGCAAAGCGAAGCTTTTACTACCGTTCGGTGAAACAAGCGGCGCCTTCCGCCGCAGTGGCGCCTCCGTCACTCCCTTGCTAGAGCAGGGACCGAGGGCGAGAACCGACGGATTCTGGAAGCACGCATGGCCGACCTGCGCGAGGAGCTGATCGATCTGATCGCCGAGGAAGCGTTGATCGATAAGGCGAAGCTCGTTCCCGGGGCGACCCTGGCCGACCTGGGCCTCGATTCGGTCGGCGTGGTCAGCGTGGTCTTTGCGGTCGAGGAAAAGTACGGCGTGGAGATCGCCGAAGACGCCTTCAAGGATGTGAACGATTTCGGCTCCTTCCTGGCGGTGCTCGAGGGCGTGGTCGAAACCAAGCGCGCCGCGTGACGTCGCCTCGCCGGATCGTCGTCACGGGCCTGGGCGCCGTCTCGCCGCTCGGCCTGGGCGCTCAGGCGACCTGGGAAGGCGCCCGCGACGGCCGCGGAGCGATCCGCATCCACCATCTCGACGCGGGCCCGCATGCGCCGGATACGCGGGATACGCCCGCCGCCGTCATCGAAGGCGACCTGCTGGGCTTTACCGAAACTCTGGTGGGCCGAAAGATCGGCGCCTCGCTCGATCCATTCGCCCTCATGGCGCTTGGTCCGGCGCAGGAGGCCCTATCCCAGGCCGGCCTCATCCGCGCGGAAGTCCTCGAGGACCGCACCGCCTTGGTGCTCGGCCATGGCTTCGCCGGCATCCACACCCTCGAGGTCGGTTACGAGCGCTTCTTCGGCCAGAAGGGCACGCGGATGCATCCGCTGACTGTGCCCAAGGTGATGGTCAGCGCCCCTGTCAGCGCGGTCGCAATAGAATTCAAGATCCGCGGCCCGGTGTTCGCCGTGTCGAGCGCGTGCGCGTCCTCGGGCCATGCGATCGCCCAGGGCGCCGCCTTCATCCGATCTGGTGAGTGCGATGTCGCCGTGGTTGGCGGGAGCGAGGCGATCGTCACGCCGTGCTGTCTGCGAGCCTGGGAGGGGTTACAGGCCATGTCTCCCACCACCTGCAGGCCCTTCTCGCTTGGCCGCGACGGCATGGCCATCGGCGAAGGCGGCGCAGTGATGGTCATCGAGGCGCTGGAACACGCCCAGGCTCGAGGAGCGACGATCCTGGCGGAGCTATCGGGCGTCGGTCTCTCGTCGGACGCTTTTCATTGGACGCAGCCCAGCCTGGATGGCGCAGTCAAGGCGATGGGTCGGGCGTGCGAGCAGGCGGGCATCCTCGACGGTCAGACCGTTCTGATCTCCACCCACGGCACCGGCACGCCTCTCAACGACAAGAACGAGGCCGCAGCCATACAGGCGGTGTTCGGCGAAAGCGCCCCGCGGCAGCCGGTGATCGCCACCAAGAGCGCTCACGGTCACCTCATCGGCGCAGCGACGGCGATCCAGGGCGTGATCGGCCTCATCGCCATGCGCGAGGGACTGGCGCCTCCGATTCTGAACATGCTCGAGCCGGACCCGGAATGCCCTCTCGATCTCGTGCTGGGCGAGGCCCGTCCCATCGAGGCCCAGGCGATGCTGCTCAACTCCTTCGCCTTCGGCGGGCTGAATACGGCACTGGTGTTCCGCCACTGGCGTTGAACCTCGGCGGCGCCGATATCCGGTAGCCAATAGGCGGGAGTCGGCGGATGGCGCAGGTTGTCGGGATCGGCGGGGTGTTCATCAAGATCGCCGACGCGGACGCGTGGCGAAACTGGTACGCCCAGGTGCTCGGGGTCAGTTTCGACGACTGGGGCGGAGTCTCCTTTCAGCACCCGGACATCGGCTATGGCGTGCTGTCCCCTTTCCCGCCGGACACGGATTATTTCGCTCCGTCGGCCCAGCCGTTCATGATCAACCTGATCGTGGACGATCTCGACGGCGTTCTGTCCCGCGTGCGGACCAGCGGAGTCCAATGGAGCGGACCGGAGGACAACGAGTACGGCCGTTTCGCATGGCTGCTGGATCCCGCGGGGATCAAGGTCGAACTCTGGCAGCCGCCGCCGGCCCAACCCGCGGCTCAACCTGAGGCGACCACCGGGTCCTTCCTCAATCCGGGCCCGTCCTCCGGCTCCTTCCTCCGCTGATCTCTGTCGACTTCGGTTGGAGCGGAGAGCGTCACTTCAACACGGAGGACACGGAGGTGTTAAAGGCGACCTCTCCACTCCCCCCTGGGAAGGATCGTGGCGTCGTCCTGGTTAGGTTCGGGACAGGTCTCGCACGTAGGGCCCCACCAACAATCCCTGGATGGGCGAGCCCTTGGCGATCAGGACGGGGCGCAGACGCCGGTAGAGACGCGCGTAGTTATAGAACGGCAC
>JAFANN010000122.1 GCA_019232665.1 Caulobacteraceae bacterium
TGTCGGCCAACACCGCAGGCTTCCCGATCCTGCGCGCCGGGCGCGTCGCCTCCTATCCCCTCGGCCCGTCGAAGGCGTTCCCGACCTTCCTGCTCGACTTCCGCGTCTTCCCGGGAAATTCAGGCGGGCCCGTCTATCTCAACTCCACCGGCGCTTCGCCTGACGGCGGCGGGGGGACCTCGGGGCCGGTGATCGCGGGGATGCTCACCCAGCAGGTCGAGATGGGCCAGGAGAACCTCGGCATCGGTATCGTCACCCAGGCGCAGTTCATTCGCGAAACGGTGGCCCAGCGCGACCAGCCGGCGAGCGAGTCGGCTCAGCCCGCCAATCCGCCCGTGGCCGTGGCGAGCACCGCCGCCTCCGCGCTCACCCGAGCCGCAAACAAGCCCCGCAAGGCAGTCTCCGCCGAGGTCTACGCGAACGCGCCCTGAAGAGGGCGCTGTTGGACCAAGGACGAGCATCGCAGGGCTCACCCGGAGCGCCGGCGCCCTCGCCGGCGTGTCTCAGCCTCCCGCCACGCCGCTCCAGGGCCAGTCCTCCGGCGCCGCACAGAGACCAGCGCTCACGGGGTTGGCGAGGATGTAGTTGCACGTCGTCTCGAAGTGCGCCTCGTCGCGCACAAAGCGATCGAAGTACTCCCGCGCCCAGAAGACGCCGCTACGGCCGAGCAGGCGATTGGCGCGGCGCGCTGTGACAGACTTCCAGCCCTGGACGACGACGTCCAATGGCCACCCGTCGACCTGTTCAGCCAAGACGTGGACATGGGTGGGCATCACGCACCAGGCGAAGAGGCGGTATTGAACGCCGTCAAACCGCAGAAGTGCGTCGCGGACGATCGCTGCGACATGCGGATTTGCAAGCGCGCGGCCGCCGAAGCCCGCATCGAGCGCCACGTTCGCCGCCTCTGATCGGTCCGGCGATGGAGCCGTCTCCATCCGCCCAAGCACATGGGCAGGCAAGGAATCTGCAAGGCGGAAGACGATGTGCTGAGTGACTGTGGCGTTGTCAAAGTGCGGGAGATAGCCGCGCGTGCGCCAGCCTGCGTGATCTCTGGGCATGGCCGGACTATACGACAAACTTTGCGGTTGCGGAAAGACGCCGGCGAGGGCGCCGGCGCTCCGTGTGAGCCTTGCGACGCGCGCCCTTGGTGCGCTTGCTGGGAACAGCCTGGATAAGGGGAAAAAGGGGCGATTGAGTTTCGCGACGGTGCGCTGGTAGGGCTTGCGTTCGCCGCAATGCGCACCGATAGCCGCTGACCGTTCTCGGCGCGAAAGTGTCGCGACGCCAACAGACAATTGTCCACCAGGGGGCAGATTGACCGTCCACATCATCGGCGCCGGGCTGGCCGGCTTGTCCGCCGCCGTGCGGCTGGCCGAGCGTGGGGTCAAGGTCTCGCTGCTGGAGGCCTCGGCCCAGGCGGGCGGCCGCTGCCGCTCCTATCTCGATCCGGTGCTCGAGATGCGCCTGGACAACGGCAACCACCTCGTCCTCTCGGGCAACCACGACACCTACGCCTATCTGAAGACGCTCGGCGCCGCCGACCGGCTCGCCGGGCCGTCGGAGGCCGTGCTCGACTTCCACGACCTGACCGCCGGCGAGGCGTGGCGGATCCACGCCAACGAGGGGCCGATTCCCTGGTGGGTGGTCTCGCCCGGGCGGCGGGTCCCCGGAACCCACGTCGCCGACTACATCGCCCTCGGCCGCCTGCTGACCGCCGGGAATGGGAGCCGTATCGACGAGGTGATCTCCTGCAGCGGAGCCCTGTGGGACCGGCTGATGGAGCCGTTCCTGCTGGCCGCGCTCAACACGCCCGCCGCCGAGGGCTCGGCGAAGCTGGCCGGGGCGGTGATCGCCGAATCGCTGGCGAAGGGCGGGCGGGCCTACCAGCCGCGCGTCGCCCACCCCACCCTCTCCGCGGCGTTCGTCGAGCCCGCCCTCGCCTTCCTCGCCACGCGTGGGGCGCGGGTCCGCTATGGCTCGCCCGTGCGGAGTCTTGCTTTCGACGGCGACCGCGTGAGCAGCCTTGGCCTCGCCGATGGCGACATCGAAGTTCACCCGGGTGATCAGGTGGTGCTCGCTGCGCCAGCCTGGATCAGCCCCGGCCTCGTCCCAGGTCTTTCCGCCCCGGACCGGTTCAACGCCATCGTCAATGGACACTTCAAGATCGCCCCGCCCCCGGGATTGAGGCCCATCGTCGGGGTGATCGGCGGCGCGGCGCAGTGGATCTTCGCC
>JAFANN010000131.1 GCA_019232665.1 Caulobacteraceae bacterium
GTCCTCGACGGCGGATGTCGAGGCTGGCTCGCGATCGATCCCAAGGGCCTTTTGGGCGAGCGCGCGTTCGAGTTCGCCAACCTCTTCCGCAATCCCGACGCGGCGCTGGCGCTGGCGCCGGGCAGAATGGGGCGGCAGGCCTTGGTCGTCGCCGACGCTGCCGACGCGGAGACACCGCGCCTGCTGCGGTGGATCCTTGCCTATGCGGGGCTCGGCGCAGCCTGGAGCCTTCAGAGCGGCCATCAGTCCGACGCGAAGGCCGGCGTCGACATCGCCAAGGTCGCCGAGGCGGAGCTGGCCTCATGACCGCAGGGGAGGCGCAAGCGACGGCGGAGCGGCCGGCCGTCGTCCGCACACAGATTCCCGCCAGGCTCGACCGCCTGCCGTGGAGCCGCTTCCACAGCCTGCTGGTGCTGGCCTTGGGCGTCACCTGGATCCTCGACGGATTGGAAGTGACGATCGTCGGCGCGCTTGGGCCGGCCCTGCAGGACCGCGCCACCCTGGGGCTCACGACGACCCAGGTGGGCGAGGCGGCGTCGTTCTATCTGGCAGGCGCCATCGCCGGCGCCCTGGTCTTTGGTTGGCTCACCGACCGCTTCGGCCGCCAGACGGTGATCTTCCTCACCCTGGGCGTCTATCTCGCCGGCGTCCTCGCCAGCGCGCTATCCGTCGACTTCGCCATGTTCGCCCTATTCCGGTTGGTTACGGGCCTGGGCATCGGCGGGGAGTACGCCGCAATCAACTCGGCGATCGACGAGCTCATTCCGGCGCGCTGGCGCGGACGGATCGACCTGATCGTCAACGGCAGCTTCTGGCTTGGCGCCGTCGCTGGCGCCGCCGCGACGCCCTTGCTGCTGGACCCCCGTCTGTTCCCCGTGAACGTGGGCTGGCGGCTGGCATTTGCAATCGGCGGGGTTCTCGGCCTCGGGATCCTTTTCCTGCGCCGGTTGGTGCCGGAGAGCCCGAGGTGGCTGATCACCCATGGCCGATACGACCGGGCTGAGCGGATGACAGCGCGGATCGAGGCGCGGGCGGGCGGCGCCCTGCCCCTGCCGGTCGACGCGCCGATTCTGGAGATCCGTCCCGGCGGGGCGTTCGGGCTTCGCGCCCTGGCCCGGGCGCTGCTCACCCAATACCGCAGGCGAACGGCCCTGGTCCTCACCCTGATGGCCGCCCAGGCCTTTCTCTACAACGCTCTGTTCTTCACCTACGGGGTGGTCTTGACGCGGTTCGAGGCTGTCGAGCCGCAGCGCGTGGGGCTGTTCATCCTGCCTCTGGCCGTCGGCAACTTCGCCGGTCCGCTCATGCTGGGCCACCTCTTCGACACGGTCGGCCGCAAGCCGATGATCGCCGGCTCCTACGCCCTCGCTGGAGTGCTGATGATCGCGACCGCCCTGGCGTTTGGAGCCGGAGCGCTGACGGCCGTGACCCAGACAGCCGCCTGGATGGTGATCTTCTTCTTCGCATCGGCGGCGGCCAGCGCCGCATATCTGACCGCCAGCGAGATCTTTCCGCTCGAGGTGCGCGCCCTGGCGATCGCCGTCTTCTACGCCATGGGCACCCTGATCGGCGGGCTTGCGGCTCCAACCCTCTATGGCGCGCTGGTCGCAACAGGCCAGCGCTGGACGCTGTGCGGCGGCTACGTTTTCGCGGCGATCCTCATGCTTGTGGCGGCGGTCGTGGAGCTTTGGCTCGGCGTCCCGGCCGAGCGGCAGCCGCTCGAGGCTCTCGCCACGCCGCTCACCGCCGTCGAATAGCAGCGCCCCTTAACCAGACCGCCGTTGCGGACCGAGTCGGATCGCACCAGCGACGCCGCGCGTTGGGACCCCACGGCGCAAACTTGCGCCTGAGAGAAAGAAAGAACCACGGAGAGATCATACCGCGATGGACAAGAACAAACTTGGCCTCACGGCGGCCGTCTCGGCCCTGCTCGCGCTTCCCAGCACGGTCCTCGCGGCCGCCGACGCGCCTGCCGAGCCAGCGGTTCCGCCGGCCCAAAGCTACGCCGACCTGTTCCAGCCGATCCCCAATGCGGCGGAGAAGTTGAAGCTATCGGATATGCAGGAAGCCCAACGGGCGCAGAGCCAGCCTCGGCTGATCCTGGCCCAGTATTATCCCCACCATCACCATCACCATCATCATCACCACCACCATCACCATCATCACCACTCGTGGTGGCCATTCTGATCGGTGCATTGATGAGAGGCCCGGGGCCGCTTGCGCTCCCGGGCCCTTGATCGCCTTCTCTTAGGCGCCGCGGGATTTCGCAACGCGGAGCATGTGGCGATAGGTTCCGTCGAAGACCGTGTTCGTCGAAGACAGCCAACGGCTGTTCTCCGAAAGGGCGTCGCGGTTGTCGCGGATACGGCGGGACTGCAGTTCCCGCTCGGCCGCTTCCTCCTCCTCCATCGGCTCTAGCTCGAGATCGGGATCGGACGGGATGACGATCGCCTGCAGGAAGGGCTCACCCTTGCGGAAAACGTGGGTGACGCCGGGCGGCGGCGATTTGAAGATCACAAACAGGATCATCGGCCACCAGCTGGTGCGCAGCAGCGCTGGCACCGCCAGCGGCGTGCTGTCGGTGGGATCGGCGAAATAGCGCGGGTGCGGCTCGATCCGGACCGCCCACCCCGCGGGGACCTTCAGATCCAGCACGATCTGATACGAGTAGAACCTCTCGCCGAAGTGCCTGAAGGGCGGCCACTCGAGACCGTTTTGGGGATCCGGCCCCCAGTCGGCGTCGAGCTGGACGCGTCCGTCCTCGGTCGTGACCCGCAGCTCCGCATCGAACGGGTAGAGCACCTCGATCCCGTACTTCGCGCCCTCCGAGAAGGGCGCGCAGTGCCAGATCTGTTCGTGCTGCCCGTCCGCGCGCGGAACAGGGTCGCCGGCCCAGCCGGGGACAGGCATCTCTATGCGCTGGGGCGGCAGTCCCGGACCCACACTTCGGAATTTGACGACAGGCATCGGGCTCGATCTCGGTTCCCCTCAAGGCTGAGCCTTGAAGGGCCCGAGCGGGCCGCCGGTTCCGGGCTCAGGCCGAGGCGCGACGCTTGGCTCCTCCCGGACGCGACCGGCGACGGTCCGGACGGCGTCCGGCACTGGCCTGCGGCTTGGCGTGCGCGTCGCGCCGTGGATCGTGAGACTTGCGGTGGTCACCTGCGCGCGGGCCGTCGGGCGTCCATTGGGGCCTTTCGTTCCGCTCTGCGGACTCCGGCGCCGCCTTGCGGTCGGCGGCCGCTACTGCGCCGAGGGCGCGGTCGTTGCGGCGGTCGAAGGCCGGGATCGTCTGGCGGGTGAGTTTCTGGATGTCCTTCAGCAGGGTCCGCTCGTCGTCCGCCACCAGGCTGATCGCCACGCCGTCGGCGCCTGCGCGCGCCGTCCGGCCGATGCGGTGCACGTAGGCCTCCGGCACGTAGGGGAGGTCGTAGTTTACGACGTGGCTGACCGCCTCGATGTCGATCCCGCGGGCGGCGATGTCGGTGGCCACCAGGACGCGGACGTCGCCCGCCTTGAACGCCGCCAGTGCGCGCTCGCGCTGGCCCTGGGTCTTGTCGCCGTGGATCGCGGCCGCCTCGACGCCGGCGATCCCGAGATACTTGGCGACCTTGTCGGCGCCGCGCTTGGTGCGGGTGAAGACGAGCGAGCGGCTCATCGCGTCGTCGGCGAACAGCTCCGCCAGCAGCGGCGACTTGCGCGCGCCCTCGACGAAGATGACACGCTGATCAATGCGCTCCACCGGGGTGGAGACAGGCGTCGCCTGGACGCGCGTCGGATCCCGCAGGAAGGCTTCGGCCAGCTTGGCGATCTCGGTCGGCATGGTGGCGGAGAAGAACAGCGTCTGGCGCGTCTTGGGCAGGGCGGAGGCGATGCGCTTGATCGGCTGCAGGAAGCCCATGTCGAGCATCTGGTCGGCCTCGTCGAGGACGAAGGTCTCGACGGCGGAGAGGTCGGCGACCTTCTCCTGCATGTGGTCGATCAGCCGGCCAGGCGTCGCGACCAGGATGTCGACGCCGGCGGCCAGAGCGCGCACCTGCGGGCCGTATTTCACGCCGCCGAAGACGACCGCGACAGTCAGGCCCATGCCCGCCCCGTAGGTGCGGAAGCTGTCGGCGATCTGGGTCGCCAGCTCGCGCGTCGGGCTCAGCACCAGGGCGCGGCAGCCGCGGCGCGGCGCGGCCTTACGGTCGGCGGCGAGGCGGTGGAGGATGGGGAGGGCGAAAGCCGCCGTCTTGCCCGAACCCGTCTGGGCGATGCCCAGCAGGTCCTTGCCGTCCAGCAGGGGCGGTACGGCCATCGCCTGGATGGGCGTGGGCGTGACATAGCCCTCGTTGGCCAGGGCGGCGAGAAGCGGCCGCGCGAGGCCGAGGTCCTTGAAGGTGGTCAAGTTCGTCTAGTCTTTCAGATACGCCACGGGCGAGCGCGCGCATTCCATGGCGCGGCCGCGAGGCGAAAGGATGGGGAGCGCCCCGCGTGCCCGGGCGATCGGCTATGGTCGTATGGACCGGCGCTCGACAGGCGAACGGCCAGCGGCCGTCCTCACGCGACTGGAGCGACGATGGCGCCGAGAGGGCGCGCGCCGCACATCGGGCTTTGGCCGCGATAAGTCAAGTCAGTGGCGTCTGCGGCGCTTCAGCCCGCGTGGCGGGCCGCGACGTCGCGCGCCTGATGCAGCTCGACCCAGGCGGGGGCGTATTTCAGGGCTTCGTCATATTTGGCCAGAGCTTCCTTCCACCGTCCCTCGCGCGCGAGGACGTCGCCCCAGGCCTTCCACGGATCCGCCCAGTGGGGGGCCTTGGCGGCGGCCAACGACGTATCGGCCTCGGCCGCCGCGAGATCGCCTCGGCCGAGCTCGAACAGGCCTCGGTGCAGCGGAGTTGGGGCGAGATCCGGGGCGGCCCTCGTCCCTTCGGCCCAGGCCCGCTCCGCCCCCGCCACGTCACCTGCGTGGGCGAGCACATCGCCGTGGAAGGCGTCGCAGCGCGACCAGGGGCCGATCTTCTTGAATATCGCCTCAGCCTCCGGGAGGCGCCCGACCAGACCGTAGGCGAGAGCGGTGAAGCAGGGTTGGTCATTGTAAGTGTACTGAACGCTGTTATTGGCCAGCCACTCCCGGTAGAAAGCCTCTAGCGGCGCAACGGCGCTGGCCGGATCGCCGCGATCGAGGCTGGCGTAACCCTGCAGGAGCAGGATCTCGGCTTTGGTGATCGGGTCCGCCGGATCGCTCGTCGCGATGTAGCGCGCCGACCGCACTGGGTCGTGCATCAATGCGTACACGTCCGCGATCTGGGGACCGTCCAGCGCCATCTGTGTGCCGGCTCCGCCGTTCAGCGTCGCGTCCTTAAGATTCGCGGCCAGGAGGCGAGGCAAGTCCCAAGTCAGTTGGGCAGTATTCGCCACGTAGAGAAGGTCTGGCTGTTCGCTCGCGGGCGCGGCCGCCGCCGCAGCTAGCATCGCGCGACTCTCTCGCCAGCCGGCTTCCTCGCCCTGGCTCGCGCTCATACTTCCCACCAGATTCCCCCACGCCCTCCACCAGAGCGGCGTCCTGGGCTTCGAGAAGCTCATCGACAGGCGGAACTTCGAGGAAGCCAGGTCCAGTTTTTCTTTGGAGAGACCAGAATAGGAGATGCCCCAGATGTTCGCCAGGAGCGCCCGGTCCGCGTCGGTTTCGGCGCGGGGGAAGGCTTCAGCCAGGAATGCGGCCTCGTCGTCGAGGCGGCCCTGGTTGTTCAGGTAAGCGGCGAAGTGGGAGGGTTGGGAGCGGCCGTAGACGTATTCGGCCGCGCGCTGCGTGAGCTTCTGCAGGTCGCCGCCCTCGCCGGTGAAGGTGGCGGCGGGCACGCCGTCGCCGCGCACGGTCAGCGCCAGGTCGCCAGTCGCGGTCTGGACCAGCTCTCCTCCGATGTGGAGGTCGTGCCCGAAGCGCTCGTGCAACAGGCGGTTGATCTCGCCGATTGAGACGCCCGTCTCGGGCACCTCGATCCTGACGTCAGAGTCCCACGCCCCGCGGGTCGTCATGCCTTTGTCCGCTATGCGCGTGGCTTCCTGCATCTTCTGCAGCGCGTCGAGTACGTTCTCCGCGACGACGTCGCCGGTCAGCCCGCGGCCCGCCAGCGCCGAGGGGGACTTGAAGGCTTCGACGACCACCGAGCGGGAGTTGAAGGCGTCCTGGAGCATCATCAGAACGCCGAGGCCGAGCACCGTCAGGGCCAGTCCCACGAAGACTTGCATGGCCAACCGAATGCGTTGGCCGGCTCGCCGCAGTTTCGCTTCGCGCGACTGGTTCTCCAGATGCCGCAGGCGAAGAGGGCGCTGCTCCTCGATCTCAGCTGTCTGGGCGTCCAGCAGGCGCGCCTGCTTGTCCAGGAAGCGCTCGGCCGCGCGCGCCACGCCCGGATCGTATTTGGCGTGGTCGGCCGCGAGCGCCGCCGCGAAGGCCTCCGCAGCGATCCGGCTCTCCGGGGCCTCTTCCTCGCCGCCCTCGGGTTCGCCGCCGAGCAGTCCGCCAAGCAGATCTTCAGCCAACGTGTTCCCCCACCAGGCCCTGCACCCGACGTTGGTTCAGTCTGGGCTATCCTGCAAGCGCCGGTGTGTTCAGCATTTTCAGCGCTCCGCTCTTCCCCTCCAGATCCGATTGGTCATTCGGGCGAAGCGCGCCCGGCGAGTCCGGCCAGGGCCGAAGGATGGCGGATGCGCACGCCCGAGGGCTCGAGCAGGACCCACCCCTGTGTGACCCATGCGTGAAGCTTGCGGTTGACCTTTTCCCTCGAGGCGCTGAGCCGTCGCGCGATCTCGGTCTGGGTGATGGGCACGAGGTCGCGCTCGCCCCTGGCGTCGAGGAGGAGTTGCGCCAGCCGGCCGCCCAGGTCGAGCGTCTGCATGGACTCAAGCGCGGCGTTCGTGGCGCGCAGCCGGTGCGCGAGCTCGGCGATGAGAGCTACGGCGGCGGCGGGTTCCGCCTCGAGAGTCTCCAGCAGAGGCCCTCTTGGAATCCTCCAAAGCCGTGTCCGGACCAACGCCACCATGTCAGCTGATCGGGGCCCGCCATCGAGAGCCGCCATCTCGCCGACGACGTTGACGCGCCCGAAGCTGGCGAGCCGCACCTCGCGCCCCTCCGCCGACCCCATGCGCACCTCGATCTCGCCCTCGAGCACAATGAAGATCGCATCGCCCGGATCGCCGCGCTGGCAGAGGAGAGCGCCGGACTGAAGGCTGACCGGTGATCCGCATTGCGCCAAGCGGTGGCGAGCCGTCTCGTGCAGAAGACCGAGGATGGCGTTCGCCGCCATCGCCTTTTCGATCGTCGAGTCCGTCGCAAGCGCGGTTTCACGGCCCTCAGGAGCGTGTGTTTGCTTCGGCTCCTGGGCGTCCGAACCAGATCCCATCGTACGCCTCAAACAGTGGTGACCACGGTCACAGCAGAAAAATGCGTCGAAGCCTAGCGTTCTCTCAGTCGCCGAGGGATGGCGATAAGGAGAACTGAGATGAACAAGATGCTTCTAAGTATCGGTTTTGCCGCGGTTGCCGGCATCTCCAGCGTTGCGTTCGACAGTGCGTATGCGGCCGATTACTCGCCGGTGGTCAGCACCTCGGTTCAGTACCTCGACCTCAACCTCTCGACCCCCACCGGAGCCGAGCAGATGCTCCACCGGATCAAGGCTGCGGCGCATCGCGTCTGCAACCCCGAGCCTGCCCTGCAAGCTCTTTCGGAGAGCGCCGAGTGGCGTACTTGCATGACGACCAGCGTGAGCGACGCGGTTCGTCGCCTCGACTCACCGATGGTGACCGCAGCCTATGCGGGCCGGACACAACCCACCGTGGTGCTTGCCCAGTACAAGTCCCACTAACGCCAGTGTCGGGTTCGGTTTTGACGGGCGGCAGAATCTGCCGCCCGTTCCTTTGTGACCCGGAAACAGCCCTTCGCAACGGCCGGGCTTCCTCTGCGCCGCCAATTGGTCCATCGCCGGTCGGACCCCCTGGCCGGAGACCGCCGTGAAGATGCTGCTCGTCGCCGCCTGCGCCCTCGTCGACGTCGATGGGCGCGTGCTCATCGGCCGACGGCCGGCAGGTAAGTCGCTGGGCGGCCTGTGGGAGTTCCCGGGCGGAAAGGTGGAGGCGGGCGAGACGCCGGAGGCGTGCCTGATCCGCGAATTGCGAGAGGAGCTGGGCATCGAGGTCGCCAAGGCCTGCCTCGCGCCGTTCGTATTCGCGAGCCATTCCTATGAGGACTTTCATCTTATGATGCCGCTCTACCTGTGCCGGCGCTGGGACGGGTTCGTGCAACCCCTGGAGCACGACAAGCTCGCCTGGGTGAAGCCCGCCGACATGGACAGCTATCCCATGCCTCCGGCCGATGCGCCCCTGGTCGCCTGGCTGCGCGACCTTCTCTAACCGCCTCAGCCCCCGGCGCGTTCGCCGGCCGGGCGCTCGCGGGTGTGCAGGGCGTCGGCGAGACGGGTCTTGGCGGATCCGGGTCGCAGCGGCTTCTGCTGGTCTGGGTGCGGCGCCCAGCCGGTAAGGGTGAGGATCTCGAAGCTCGCCGTCACCCGGCCGTCCGGTCGGGCGTGGCGCTCCAGGTAGAGGTCGACGGCCAGCTGCAGCATCGATCGCGTCAGCGGCTGGCGCGGGCGATCGATCAGGGCATTGGTCTCCCCCATGGCTCGAAGGTCGGCGAGCAGCTTGAGCGGATGCTCGTAGCCGACCGAGACGAGGTCGGTGTCGGCGACCGGAAGGGCGAAGCCGGCGCGCTGCAGCAGGCCGGGCGCGTCGGCGACGTCCAGGAAAGGCGAGACGCGCGGACCTGCCCCGCCCCTCAGGCGAACCTCGGCTTCCACCAGGCAGGCGCGCAGCTCCATCAGGGTCGAGCCGCCGAGGAAGGCGCCAATGAAGAGGCCGTCCGGCCGCAGCGCGCGGCGGACCTGGATGAGGGTCCCGACGAGGTCGTTCGCCCAATGCAGGGCCAGCGACGACACGACCAGGTCGAGGCTTTCGTCAGCGAAGGGCAGCCGCTCCTCGTCGGCGGCGATGCGAAGTCCCTGCGAGCGAGCGAGCATCGCCGGCGAGAGGTCGGTCTGGACCAGGGTGTCGATCTTGTCCGCCGCCTCGCTCGCCGCCAGGGCGCGGGCGAAGGTCCCGTCGCGGGCGCCGAGGTCCGCGGAGAGGGGGAAGCGCCGATTGATCGCTTCCAGCCTCTCGACGATGTCGCCGGCCGCGCGCTGCTTGAGGAAGTCGGCGGCGGCGAAGCCGGGACCGGCGCGCTGGAGCCGGCGCGCGTGAAGCCTGCGGTCGAAGATCAGCGGCGGACCGGCCATGAGGCTCGCTAGCGCAATGCGGCTGCGCAGGGAACGCGCCGCCTCGACAACCGAACGAAAGTGGCCTTGCGTGGAACCCGGATCAACGCATAATGCAAAGTCGTGAGCCGTCTCGCTGTCGCCGCTCGCGCCGTCGCCGGCGGCGCCCTCGATCTCCTGCTGCCGCCGCGGCCGCTGGACGAGGCCTCGCGGGAGACCGTCGCCTCGCTCGGTCTCACCTCGTGGGCCTGGAGCCGCATCAGCTTCATCGAGGCGCCGCTCTGCGACGGCTGCGGAAAGGCTTTCGACTATGATCCGGGCGAGGGGGTGCGCTGTCCCGCCTGCGCCGCGCGCGCTCCCACCTTCGATCGGGCGAGGGCCGCCTGCGTCTATGACGAGCACTCGCGCGACCTGATCCTGAAGCTCAAGCACGCCGATCGCACCGATCTGGCGGGTGTCTTCGCCCGATGGATCGCCCGCGCCGCCGCCGACCTCATGCACGAGGTCGACGCCGTGACGCCGGTGCCCCTCCATCGCGGCCGTCTTCTCGCGCGCCGATACAACCAGGCCGCGGAGATCGCCCGTCCGCTCGCGCGCCTTTCAGGGCTGGCCTATTTCCCGGACGCCTTGGTGCGGCGCCGCTCGACCGGCAGCCAGGGCGGCAAGTCCGCCCAGGCGCGGCGGCGCAACGTGGCGGCCGCCTTCGTCGTCCCGAAGTCATGGCGCGCTCGGGTCGCTGACGCGCGCGTTCTCCTGGTCGACGACGTCCTCACTACCGGCGCCACAGCGGAGGGCTGCGCCCGGGCCCTGAAGGCGGCCGGCGCGGCCCGCGTCGATCTGGCCGTTATCGCCAGGGTCAAACAGGCGCAGGCTCGTCCTATATGACACCTTTTGCCGGGCGCGTGGCGCGACCGGGTGTGTGGAGTGACCATGGCGAACGTCGTCATCTATACGAGACCCTTCTGCGGGTTCTGCTCGCGGGCCGTGAAGCTGCTGACCGAGAAGGGCGTGCCCTTCACCGAGATCGAGGCCGGGATGGATCCGGCCAAGCGGCGCGAGATGATGGAGAGGTCGGGCCGCAGCACCTTTCCCCAGATCTTCGTGGACGGGACCCACGTGGGCGGATGCGACGACCTGATGGCGCTCGAGCGCGCCGGCAAGCTCGACCCCCTACTCAGCGCCTGAGGGATTATTGCGCATCGCCCTGCTTCAGCTCCGGACCCCCGCGACCCAGGCGGCCGCGCTCGCTCACATCGAGCCGCTCGTCCGTGAGGCTGCGGCGGCGGGCGCACAGCTGATCGCGACGCCGGAGGCGACGAACATCCTGCAGCGCAACCGCGCCATGCTGATGCCGGCGCTGCGTTCCGCCGAAGACGATGTGGTGGTCGCCGGTCTTTGCGGCCTCGCGCGCGAACTGGGCGTCTGGGTGCTGATCGGCTCGGTCCTGGTGCGGCGCGAGGACGGAAAGGCCGTCAATCGTTCGCTGCTCGTCGCGCCCGACGGGGCCGTCACGGCAAGCTACGACAAAATCCACATGTTCGACGTCGATCTCCCCACCGGCGAGCGGATCCGCGAGTCCTCGGCCTATGAGCCCGGTGATCGGCTGGTGATCGCCGAGGCGGCCGGCGCGCGCCTGGGCCTCACGATCTGCTACGACCTGCGTTTTCCGGCGGTCTTCCAGGCGCTTGGACGCGCCGGCGCCGAGGTGGTTCCCATCCCCTCCGCCTTCACCGCACCTACCGGCGAGGCGCACTGGGAGGTTCTGCTCCGTGCGCGGGCGATCGAGATCGGAGCGTTCGTCCTGGCGCCCGCGCAGGGCGGCGTGCACGAGGACGGGCGGCGCACGTACGGTCACTCGATGGTCGTGGGACCCTGGGGCGAGGTCCTGGCCCATCTACCAGGGGACGCGCCTGGCGTGCTGCTCGCCGATCTCGATCTGGCGGCCGTCGGGAAGGCTCGCGCGGCCATCCCGGCTCTGGCCAATGCGCGGGCGTTCGTCGGCCCATGATCCGCTACGCCCTCGTCTGCGCGGCCGGCCACGAGTTCGAAGGCTGGTTCTCGAGCTCCGACGACTACGACGATCAGAGCGCGCGGCGTTTGGTGAGCTGTCCGGCCTGCGACAGTCACGAGATCCGCAAGCAGGTCATGGCCCCTGCGCTCGCGACCGGGTCCCACCGCGAGTTCGCTGCCGGAGAGCCGGCGATGCGCGCGATGATGATGGAGGCCTTGGGAAGGATCCGCCGCCACGTGGAAGCCAACTTCGACTATGTCGGGGACCGCTTCGCAACGGAGGCGCGCGCGATCCACGAGGGCAAGGCGGAGGATCGCGGCATCTACGGCCAAGCCACCCCCGGGGAGGTGAAGTCCCTGGTCGATGACGGCGTGCCGATTGCGCCCTTGCCGCCCGAGCCTCCAAAGAAGAGCGAACTGAACTGAATCAGGCGCGCGGCGGGGCCGGCCGGGCGATGGTCATCATGTAGTTGACGCGGGCGTCGTCGCCGACCGACCAGCGCCCGGACCTGGGGTCCAGGACGACGCCGAAGGGACCTTCGATCTCCAGCCCCTGGTCGCTCAGCATGTCCCGGATCTCCCTCGGCTTGAGGAACTTGCGCCAGTCGTGCGTGCCGGGCGGCACCCAGCGGAGCACGTATTCGGCGGCGATCTTTCCAAGGGCGAGGGACGCAGCCGTGCGGTTGAGGGTGGCGAGGATCATTACGCCGCCTCGCTCGACCAGCCTGGCGCAGTCCCTCAGGAAGGCGCCTGGCTCGGTCACGTGCTCGATCACCTCCATGTTCAGGACGACGTCGAACGAGGGCTCTCCCTGGGCCAGCAGATCCTCGGCGGTCGTGGCCCGATAGTCGATCTGGAGCCCCGTGTGCTCGGCGTGCGCGCGCGCGATGGCGATGTTGCGCTCGGACGCGTCGACGCCGGTGACCTGGAAACCCAGCCGGGCCATCGGCTCGCACAGGAGCCCGCCGCCGCAGCCGACATCGAGCAGCCGAAGACCCGCGAACGGCGTCCGCTCCCGTCCATCGCGGCCCAGGCGGCGCAGCGCGGTCTCGCGGATGAAGGCCAGGCGCGTGGGATTGAGGCGGTGCAGCGGCGCGAACTCGCCGCTCGGGTCCCACCAGGCTTCGGCGATGGCGGAGAACCGTTCGACCTCGGCCGGATCGACGCTCGATTGCACTGCGCTCATGCCCTGAGTGCTGACCCGGAAGCGCCTTGCGGTCAACGGCGCGATCCCAGTCGCAGAACAGCTTGGTTGTGCGGGCGCAACACGGTCGCTAGAGAGGCCGACCTGATTAAGCCCATGGTCTGAAACCCTTGTCCCGTCTGGTCATGAAGTTCGGCGGCACCTCGGTCGCCGACATCGAGCGCATCCGGCGCGTCGCACGGCTGGTGGCGGCCGAGGCCAAGCGCCGGCCCGTGGCCGTGGTGGTCTCGGCCATGGCGGGCAAGACCAACGAGCTGGTCGCCTGGACCGACGCCGCCGGCGCGGCGGTCGACGCCCTGACGCCTTCCGACGACGAATACGACACGGTGGTCGCCTCGGGAGAGCAGGTGACCGCGGGCCTGCTCGCCATGACCCTTCGGAACATGGGCGTCTCGGCGCGCAGCTGGCTGGGATGGCAGATCCCCATCCTCACCGACGAAGCCCACGGCAAGGCGCGCATCGACGAGAT
>JAFANN010000150.1 GCA_019232665.1 Caulobacteraceae bacterium
GCCAGGACAGCATCACGGCGCCCGCCAGGATTGCGAATGCGCCCAGCAGCAACCGTCGGTCCACGTTCTCTTTGAACGCGACCCACGCGATCCCCATTGTCGCGAGGCCCTCGACATTGAGAAGCAGGGCGGCGGATGACGCTGGGGTCCTGGCAAGGCCGAGCATCAGAAGCAGCGGCCCCGCCATGCCTCCGGAGATCACGACGAGCGCCAGCCACGGCAGGTCCGCCCGCCGCAAGGGGGCTTCGTTTGGTTCAGCGCCGATGAACCGTCGTCCGAAGAGAGCCGACGTCAGACCGAGGCCGGAGCCGAGATAGAGCAACCCGGCGAGCAGCCACGGGTCGACGCCGTTCCCCAGCAGCAGTTTCGCCAGCGGCGTGCTCGCGCCGAACAGCGCCGCGGAGGCGAGCGCCATCAACGCGCCCGGTGTTACGGCCATGGTCTTCAAATCGGCTCCTGTTTTGCCGAGCTTACCATCCGAGGACGCCGAAGACCCCTGTCACACCTCACTGGCCGTGGCCGGCTCAGTCGGATAGGAACAGGCGATCGTTCGCGATCCTGGGGCCGACGACTCTTGGGGAGCGCACGGCGAGGTTTTTGAGATGAGCATCGAGTTCTGCATCGCGGTCTATCTCGTCATCTGGTGGACGACCCTGTTCGCGGTCCTGCCGCTTGGCGTGCGCAGCCATGCGGAAATGGGCGTCCCGGTGCCCGGCGGCGGCGATCCCTCTTCGCCCGTCAACCCGAACCTCAAGCGCAAGTTCGTCACCACGACCTGGGTGGCGGCTATCATCTTCGCCGTGTTCTGGGCGGTGATGCATTTCCACCTGATCACCCTGCCGGAATTCGCCCACCCGACCTGACGGCCCGCCGCGCCGCCCGCCGACACAACGAAAAAAGAAGGTTCAAAGAGGCCTATGCGCCTGTCGCGCTATTTCCTGCCCCTGCTCAAGGAGACCCCGGCCGAGGCCCAGATCGTCTCCCACCGCCTGATGCTGCGCGCCGGGATGCTGCGCCAGGAAGCGGCGGGGATCTATGCGTGGCTGCCCCTGGGCCACCGCGTCCTGCAAAAGGTCGAGCAGATCGTCCGCGAGGAGATGGATCGCGCCGGCGCCGTCGAGCTCCTGATGCCGACGCTCCAGCTGGCCGACCTGTGGCGTGAGAGCGGACGCTACGACGACTACGGGGCGGAGATGCTGCGCATCACCGACCGTCACGAGCGCGAGCTCCTCTACGGGCCGACCAACGAGGAGATGATCACCGAGATCTTCCGCGCCTATGTCCGCTCTTACAAGGCGCTGCCGAAGAACCTCTACCATATCCAGTGGAAGTTCCGGGACGAGCAGAGGCCGCGCTTTGGCGTCATGCGCGGGCGCGAATTTCTGATGAAGGACGCCTACTCGTTCGACGTCGACGAGGCGGCGGGCAAGGCCGCCTACAACCGCATGTTCGTGGCCTACCTTCGCCTCTTCAAGCGCATGGGCCTCTCGGCGATTCCGATGAAGGCGGAGACCGGCCCGATCGGCGGCGATCTCAGCCACGAGTTCATCGTCCTTGCCCAGACGGGCGAGTCCCAGGTCTTCCTCGACCGCCGCATGCTCGACCTGCCGGTTCCCGGCGAGGACGTGGACTACGAGGGGGACCTCGAGCCGATCGTGACCGATTGGACCCGGCTGTACGCCGCCACCGAGGACGTGCATGACGCCGACCGCTACGGCCGCGAAACGCCCGAGGCGGATCAGATCACGGCTCGCGGTATCGAGGTCGGCCAGACCTTCTTCTTCGGCGACAAGTACTCCAAGCCCATGAAGGCGGTCGTTAGCGGGCCCGATGGAGTCGAGCGGCCGGTGCAGATGGGCAGCTACGGCGTGGGCGTCTCCCGCCTGCTCGGCGCGATCATCGAGGCAAGCCATGACGAGGCCGGGATCATCTGGCCCGATGCGGTGGCGCCGTTCGGCGTCGGCATCGTCAATCTGCGTCCAGGCGATGCGGCGACCGACCGGGCCTGCGAGGAGGCCTATGTCGCGCTCAAACAGGGCGGCAAGGAGCCGCTCCTGGACGACACCGACGAGCGGCCGGGCGGCAAGTTCGCGGCTATGGACCTCATCGGCTTGCCCTGGCAGCTGATCATCGGTCCGCGCGGCCTCGCAGAGGGCAAGGTCGAGGTGAAGCGGCGCGCCAGCGGCGAGCGGCATACCCTGCCGCTGGTCGAAGCGCTGTCGATGATGGGAGCCTGACCACGCCCCGGATGTCGACTCCCTTCGGCGGATGGGAGC
>JAFANN010000307.1 GCA_019232665.1 Caulobacteraceae bacterium
GAAGCCCTGCGCGCTGAGATCCTCGCCTTCGCCGTCGAACGCCTGGCCAAGTTCAAGATCCCCCGCGGCCTCGACTTCGTCGACGAGCTGCCGCGCAGCCAGGCGGGTAAGATCTTGCGCGGCCGCGTGCGCGAGCCGTACTGGAAGGGTCGCGCGCGACAGATCTGAGAGGAACGAGAGGGGAGCGGAAATGGACCTCGGCGACGGCCGCTTCCTCTACTTCATCCACATCCCCGGCTTCGAAAGACGGCAAGTAGGGTGAAGGTCCGCAAAGTGCTTTTAACCACGAACCCCACGAACCACACGAACAATAAGAAGAAATTTTGCGCCTATGGCGCGATAAGCACGTTCGGCGAGATCAATTCAATTGTTCGTGCAGTTCGTGAAGTTCGTGGCTAATACATAATTCTTCAGTGGCTCGATAGCGCCGCAGGATCAGCCCAGCGTCCGTTCGAAGAACTGGACCACCTGCGCATCGAAGGCGTCGTGGAACGCCGTTCGATCGAACCCCGGACGCTCGGCGCAAATCTCCGGCGGCGCGTGCGCGGCCATCAGCGGCGAGCACGGGGCGAGGAAGTCGTAGTGATCGGCGTTCGGCACGACGTGGTACTCGGGTGCGTCCGGCAAGGCGATCCTCACCGCCTCGGCATAGTCCGGGTTACGCAGGACGTGATCGTCCTCGTCACGCCAGAGCTGGATCGGAATGCGCACGTTCCGCAGTCCGTCCTTGCCAAACGTGTAGCCGAGCGCCGGGGCCGCGACGACCGCGGCCTTGACCCTTGCGTCGTGCACCCACACGGAGTCCGGCAGGCCCGCGATGACGGCGTCGCGGTTCGGCAAGGATTTGGCCACGCCGCATTCGAAGTAGGCCGGATGGGTCTGGCATTGCGCCTGCGTCCTCTCGAGCGACGGAACGCCGCCGGCGACGACCAGGGTGGTGAAGCCCCCGGCGGAAAAGCCGAACGCGCCGACGCGATCGGGATCGATCCGCGCATGATCCGGCCATTCGCCCAGCATGTAGTCGATCAGCCGGTGCATCTGGGCGGAGCGGGCCCAGATCATCGCCGCTCGGCTGTGGTCGTCATAGGTGTCGCCGGCATGGCTGACGGCGGCGACCACGAATCCCGCCCGGGCCAGGGCAAGTGCGGTGTCATAGTGACCGCCGTACCAACCACCCGTGCCGTGCGAGAAGACGACCAGCGGCAGGCCTGAGCCGGCTACGGCGCCGCCGGGCGCGACGGTCTGCATGAAGGGCTGCAGCCGTGTCGGCCGCGCGGCCGCGTCCGTCGGATACCACACGCCGACGGTCAGCGGAGGGTCTTCACCGTTGGCGATCTTGAGCTCCTGGAATCCGACGTTGGCGGCCTTCGCCATAGCGCTGGCCGAGGCGGGTTCAGAGGACGACTTGGCCTGGCCGCAGGCCGCGCTCGTCGCCAGGAGCAGCGACAGAAGCGATGCAGTGACAAGGGTATTGCGCATGATTGTCTCCGGGCCCGAGAGCCGGGCTGGAGGGAGGCGTGGATCAGGTTGGCCGCTCCGGCGCGGCGGTTTCGAAATCGCGCTGCTCGGATTTGGAAATTGAGCAGTCGGCGCCGATCCGCGCGGATCAGAGCGCCCGTTCGGCGGCCAAAGCCGGGGCCCTAGAGAACGGCCCGTTCGGGCGGAACTGCCTGAACGGGGTGAATGTGCTCTAGATTCAAAAGTGTAGAGCCTGATTCACCGTCCGCATCTGTTCCGTGCAAACGGATCAGGCTCTGGCGCGATATTCGGACGGCGTGACGCCTGTTCGCGACTTGAAGGCGCGGTTGAACGTCGCCACGGACTGGAAGCCGGCGTCCAGGGCGATGGTGAGGATCGGCACTTCCGCCTGGCTCGGATCCTCCAGGGCCGCCATCGCCTCGTCGAGTCGGCAGCCGTTCAGGAACGCCGCGAAGTTGCGGTGACCGAGCCGCTGGTTGATCAGCCGGCGTAAGCGGTACTCCGGCACGCCCAGACGGTGCGCCAGGCTGCCGATGCCGAGACCTTCCTCCCTGTAGACCCTGTTGTGCTCCAGCTCGCGCCGTAGCGCCGCGAGCAGCGCTGTCTCCCGCGGATCGTCTGCTTCCGGTGCGGCCCGGCCTTCAGCAGGGCGCTGCAGAGCCAGGCGATGGAAGAGACCCTCCGGCGTCAGCGACAGGAGCGCGACCGAGAAGGCAAAGGTCAGCGCAAAGGCGCCGAGCCCCACGACATATCCGAACGCGGGACCGGTTTGGCCGCCGCGCGTGAGAATGGCGAGAACCGAAACGACGGAGCCGAACACAGCGGTGGCGACCACGAAGCCGAGGCGGAGGCGCCGCCTCGCCTCGACCAGGTCTCCGCGCAGCCCCGAGGCCACATGCCAGACCGCCAGGCCAAGACAGAGCGCCGAGGCGGCGTTGTAATAGTCGAACACACGGTAGTCGCCGTAGACGGCCCAGAACCCGAGCGCACTCAGAACCAGCGCAGCCAGGACGTGCCGCCACCCGACTATGAAGTCGTCGTCGAACAGGGCCGAGGCCATCACCAGGAAAAGCGCCGGATTTGGGAAGGCGAGGAGCCTCAGCGGCGTGAGCCACAGGGCCGGATCAATCGCCAACCCCTTGGCCAGGCTCACCTGCTGGGCGGCCACGCTCAGTGCGAACAGGGCGCCGTAGCGCGCCGCCGCGAACCGTCGTGCATCGCGCGCGACCAGCAGGGCCATAAGCAAGGCGAGCGCAATCGTTCCTCCCCTCGCGCCCGCCTCGATGACCGACATGCCCTGCTCGCCAGACGAACCGGGTCCGTTCATAGCGCAGACTTGGGCCACGGGTCGCGGAATTGGCGACAGGCCATCGACCGCGAATTGTGACAACCGAAACCCGGTCTCCTATTTTGACCAGTTGAAATGACCGGTCGAAAATCGATGCGTGAAGTTGCAGCGTCCGACGCCAAGGCCCGCCTGGCCCAGTTGCTCTCCGACGTCGAAGGGGGCGAAACGATCGTGATCACCCGTCACGGACGGCCGGTTGCGCGGCTGGTTCCGGAAGCCGATCGGCGTCAGACCGAGATCGACCGCGCCATCGCCGGCATCCGCGCCCTGCGCCAACGCACGGGCAGGATCACCGTCGCAGAACTCCTCTCCGCGCGAGACGAAGGGCGGAGCTGATGGCGTTCGTCCTCGCCTCACTCGCGGGGTGCTGGGCGTTCGATGCCGGAACTTTGGTTGCCGGTCTCGGGAGAGCCGATAAAAATCCCCTCGACAGTAAAGCCGTCGCAACCCCGACTTCGCCGCGCCTCTGAGCGCCTACGGCCGTTTGCGGCTAAAGCTACTGTCGAGATAACTCCATGACTTTGAAGATCACGCGCCGACCGGCTGGCGCTGAATGCGTGTCTGTCCTTGCCGAATTGCCCCAGTGGTTCGGGATCTCCGCCTCTAACGCCGGCTACGCCGAAGCGGCCGAGCGCGAGCAGGCGTGGGTGGC
>JAFANN010000231.1 GCA_019232665.1 Caulobacteraceae bacterium
CTGGCCCTGGTGCTGGACGGCTCACGGGTAAGGGTGGTGGAGGTGCGGCGGGCGGCGCCGCCGGCCTAGTCGTACTAAGTCAGAACGCCACGTCGAGCTGTTGATCCCGTTCAGGCGATTCCGCCTGGATGGCATGTGCTCTAGCTAGGCCGCGACGACTGTCCCGCTAATCGTGCAGAGGGCGCAAATCGCCAGCGCTCCGCCCGTCCGCCACACGCCGCGGGAGTCGCGCTGACAGCGTGAGGCCCCGCCGCGCAAGATGAGGATCAGATCGAAGATCGCGCCGACGGCCGAGGTGGCCGCCATGGCCCAGGCCGCCTCTTGCGCTGGCAGGCCGAGCGGTCGCTGGAGGCCGCCGAGCGGGCCGGTTCCCAGAGCCAGGGCGACCACCGCGTCTCCTGCGGCGAACATCATGGCGTAGATGTCCACGACGCCCGAGACGCCGACCGGACGCGCCACCGCCAGTCCTGCGGTCCCGCCCAGATAGAGGCCGAGCGTCCAGGCGAGCGCGGACACGGTCTGCAGGCGAAGCACGCTCTCGACCGCGCCGCTCGCGCAGGCCAGCGGCAGGCAGACGAAGAAGACGATCGCGGAGAGGGGCCGCCAGGGCGATTGGCGGTCAATGACCAGGGCCACTGCCCCGGCTGTGACGAGCGCAGAGCACGCCAGAAGGCGCAGGCCGAACATCGTCCACCACAGCCAGAGCGCATCCGGCAGGCCGATCGTGGGAGGCTGGATAAGCATCGGGATGTCTCCGACACCTCGCGATTAAATCCGGGCTTTCTCGCTTCAGACGGGGTCCCTGTAGCGCCGCAGCCAGACGCAGCCGGCGAGCAGCGCTGCGGCGACGACCAGTCCGATCCACAACCCGGGATTGCCGAAGAAGCCGATCAGATCGATCTGCGGCATGGTGATCGTGCCGGGACCGCCGTGGGTGGTGTTGAACGCCTGGTCGAGACCGCCCGTCAGGCGCTGCCAGAAGAAGCGGCCGACGACGGACGTGCCGAAAGCGACGTTCTCGAAGATTGTCGCTGCGATCGGCAGGCCGAACGCCCACAGGAAGGGCGCGCGCCGCGCCCAGACACCCACCAGCAGGAACCACGCGTAGGCCGGCGCGTGCCAGAGGGTCAGGGTGAACACGCCGTAGATCAGCATCCCAAGCTGGTCGAGGACGGGGAGCTGCATCGCGGCCTGAGGCGTGAGGCCAGCCGTACTGAGCACCGCCGTATCGATGCCGAAGACGATGAGGTGGGTGATCAGCGCGATCACCAGCGAGACGACTGGCAGCACGGCGAGAGGGATCGCCGCCTTGGCCGCCACGGCGGTGAGGTCCGACACTGGCAAGGACTTCCAGAACAATATGCTCCGGTCCCGCCGCTCGTTGTGCAGGGCGCCCAGGCAGTAGAAGACGGCCACCACCAGGGCGGTCCCCAGGATGACGAGGTCGCCGAAGAACGGGGGAGCATAGGCGGCGGCCGCACGGGCTTGGGCGCTGGACTCCATGTGGCGTAGCCACGGGCCCACCCGCCGCGCGCTGACCAGGCAGCCGAACAGGAACACGCCGGCTGCGATCAACGGCGCGACGTAGATCGATCGGTTTTCCCAGAGCTCGCGGCGCACCGACCAAAGGAAGGGGCGCACCGGGCGAGCGAGGGCGGCGGGGGCGGCCTGGGTCTCGGGGACCGCGTCGGGGACGGGTTCGGCGAGGGTCATGACACGGCTCCTGGCGTACCGGCGGCGCCGGCTCCGCCGATGAGGGCGACAAACAGATCGGCGATGCTGGGGGTGCGCACCTCGCCCAGCGGCGCGAGGTGCTCCCGAGCTACGCCATCGAATAGCAGCAGGGTGCGTCCGAACATCTGCCGTTCGTGGATCGGGCCGAACGCCCGCGCTTCGGCGAGCCGCTCGGGGTTGGTCAGGAGTTCGACGTACCGGCCCTCGAAGGTCTCCATCGAGCAGTCGAGGACGATGCGTCCGCGATTGATGAACATCAGGTCGGTGAGGATGTACTGGACCTCTTCCACCTGGTGCGTCGTGACGATGATCGTACGCGTGTGGTCGAAGTAGTCGTTGAGCAAGGTGTCGTAGAAATTCTTGCGGTAAAGCACGTCGAGCCCCAGTGTGGGCTCGTCGAGCACCAGCAGCCGGGCGTCTATGGCCATGACCAGGGCAAGGTGCAGCTGAGTGACCATGCCCTTGGACAGTTCCCGCACCTTGGACGTCATGCGGATGTCAGTGCGCGCGAGGAAGGCCTCCGCCTTGGCGCGATCGAACCGCGGGTGGACGCCGGCGACATAATCGAGCGCCTGCGACACGCGCATCCAACGGGGCAGGACGGCGACGTCGGCGATGAAGCAGACGTCCCGCATGAGCCGGTCCCGTTCGGTCCAGGGATTGCGCCCGAGGACCGTCAGCTGACCCTCATAGGCGGTCAGGCCGAGGATCGCGTTGAGCGCGGTGCTCTTTCCCGCGCCATTGGGGCCGATCAGGCCCAGGATCCGCCCCTCGCCGACGGTGATATCGACGCCATCGAGCGCCACCGTCTGTCTGTATTTTTTCCGCAGGCCCCGCGCTTCGATGCAGGCCATGGTTCAGTCTCCCTCGGCGGATGTCTCCGCCCCATTGTTTCGCGGCGCCGAGAGCAGGTCGCGCGCATCCAGACCCAGCCTGCGGATCGTCGCCGCGACGGCAGGCCATTCTTCGGCGAGGAACCGTTGACGCTCGCCTGCGAGCAACCGGTCGCGTGCGCCTTCGGTCACGAACATTCCGCGGCCGCGCCGGGTCTCGACCAGGTGCTCGTCCGCAAGTTGCTGATAGCCCTTGAGGACGGTGAGCGGATTGACGCGGCTCTCCGCCGCCACAGCGCGGACGGAGGGAAGGGGGTCCCCATCCGCGACCACGCCATCGAGGATCATCGCTACGACCCGATCCCGGATCTGGCGATAGATCGGCTGGGCGTCATTCCATTCCGGATCCATGCGTCCGACTCTTCGCGCCTGGCGGAACACCGCCTTGCTTCACTAGTGATGTAGCAAACTACAACACTAGGACATACGCAAGCGTTTTTTCGCGCGGGGTCGCGAGCTCGGTCATGGAGGAGTGTTTGCCAAACCTGCACGCCCCCTCTCCCCGTCATCCCGGGCCGTAGCGAGCGGAGCGTAGCGAGGACCTAAGGACCCAGGGGACTGGAACAGCTATCGCGGTTCGCGAACCTCAGCCGCTCGCCCGGTCTCCTGGATCCCGGGTCGTCGCTTCACCCGGCCAAGGCCGGGTTCGCTACCGCCCGGGATGACGGCGAAAGAGGGGACGCAACAGTCCCGGCCGACGAGTTTCGCGTCGTCAGCCGAGAGCTTCGACGGTGCGGGCGCGGGCGCCCATCGGCCTCAGGCGTGGCTCCCGTTCGAGCAGACCGGCGAGCGTCGCGGCGCGCTTGGCCGTCTGCTCTCCGAGCAGGAGCGGAGCCCATTCGTCCTCCGCTTCGAGGCTCAGCACGGCGGGCCGCAGGCTGAGCCGGGCTCGAGCAAGGAGTTCGGGGTTGCGACCCGAGAGCTCGCAGCCGAGACGGAGCGCGGCGCCAAGGGCGCGGGCGCGTTGGTGCCGCTCCGGCGTCAGCAGGCGTGAGAGGAGCTGGGGCCTGGGCGGCGAGGCCGAAGCCGTGTGGCGGGCGAAGGCGGCGCAGGCGAGGAAGGCGCGCTCGGCGTGATCCACGCCTGCAAGCGGGGCCCGCAGGACGTGCTCGAACACGAGTTCGGCCCGATGGTCGGGGTGCAAGGACGCGCCGAACTCGGCCAGCCGGCTCGCCGCGCCGATCAGGGTCCCCTCCCTCGCGCCGAACAGGGGCGGCAGCTGCTCGAACGCAGGCGTAATCCAGTCTTCGAGCGCCTTCCCCAGCGCCTCGGCCACCGCGGCGCGCTGTCCAAGAGCCGCGCACCCCGCGAGCAGGGGGTCGAGGCGGCGGACGTCCTCGGTCATGGACTGCAGCAGCAGGCCTTCGCGCACGCCGAAGGCCGACATGGAAACCTTGTGGATGTCCAGGCGCTCGATCAGCCCTTCTAGCACGACGGCCGCATGCGGCAGGTTCTCGAGACGCCGCTTGGAGATGCCTTCGATCCTCTCCAGCGAACCCTTCGATTGCTGACTGACGAACCGCACCAGGTCCAGGACCTCGCGCCAGCCGATCTCGTAGTGGTGCAGGATCTCGAGGGGGTAGTCGGAAATCCGCATGTGAATCAGCGCGAGGTTGCGCCAAGCCCCCCCTACGGCGTTGAGCGTGTCGGCGCTGAATGCCTTGCGAACCTCGGGCGTGACGGCCCGCTCGACAGCTGCGCGGACACGCCCGGGATCGAACCGGCTCTGCTGGGGTAGCGAGAACGGACCCAGGGGGAGCGTTACCCCGGCGGCCGGCGTATCTCCGTCCAGTCGGATGAGCTCCAGGCTGGCGCCGCCCAGATCGCCCACGAGGCCGCGGGCCATCGGCTCGCCGGCGAGCACGCCGAGCGCCGCGTACCGCGCCTCTTCTTCACCGCTGAGCACGCGAAGCGTGATGCCGGTCTCGGCTTCCACGCGCTGACGGAACAGAGGACCGTCGGTCGCCTCGCGCACCGCGGCGGTGGCGGCGGCGAAGATCAGAGGAGGACGGCTGGCGTCGATCAGCGCGCGGAACCGCCGGAGCGCCGTCAGCGCAACGGTCACGCCATCTGGAGACAGCTCTCCGGTGCGCGCAATGTCTCGCCCAAGGCCGGCCAAGACCTTTTCGTTGAAGACACTCCAGATCGCGCGACCGTCCAGTCGATACAGAACCAAACGTACAGAGTTGCTGCCGACATCGATGACGGCGGCGTCGCTCGAGCCCGGTCTACTTTCGATCGCCGACATGATCGAACGCGCGCGGCAGATCCTTCACCTTATGTCCTCTACCCGACAAAGAGGGATTGGTCATGAAATACTCATGGGCGGAGAACGCATTCTTCGCGTCCCAGTTCGTGCAGCGGTGGTAGGTCCCGGCGCCGTCCAGCATCCAACTCTGCGCCTCGTCCTTGAGATTGGCGACGAGGATCTGCTGGAGCACCTGCTGGTGAACGGTCGGGTTCTCGATCGGAATCATCGCCTCCACGCGACGGTCGAGGTTGCGCGGCATCCAGTCCGCCGACGAGATGTACACCTTGGCCTCCCGCGAGGGCATCGGCTTGCCGTTGGCGAACGCCATTATCCGCGCGTGCTCCAAAAATCGGCCGATGATGCTTTTGACGCGAATGTTCTCTGACAACCCCGGTATGCCTGGGCGCAGGCAGCAGATTCCGCGGACGACGAGATCGATCTGGACCCCGGCCGACGAGGCTTCGTAGAGGGCGTCGATGACTTCCGGATGAACCAGGGCGTTCATCTTCGCCCAGATCGCCGCGGGCAGCCCCGCCTTCGCGTTTTCCGCCTCCTTCCGGATTAGACGTATCAGGTCGCGCTTTAGCAGAATCGGCGAATAGGCGAGCTTCTCCATCTTAGGTGGTTTCGCGTATCCGGTTATATAGTTGAATAATCTGCCGGAATCGCTGCCTAAGGAGGTGTCAACCGTGAATAGAGAGAGGTCTGTGTAAATTTTTGCTGTCACGGGGTGGTAGTTGCCGGTTCCATAGTGGCAATAGGTACGGAGGTTTTCTCCCTCACGCCGAACCACAAGCGATAATTTAGCGTGTGTTTTGTAGTCCACAAATCCAAAAACAACATACACGCCGGCTCGCTCCATGTCGCGAGCCCACTTCAGGTTCGCAGCCTCGTCGAAGCGCGCCTTGATCTCGATGACCGCAGTTACATTCTTTCCGTTCTCTGCGGCTTCTATAAGCGCAGCGACGATCGGACTGTTCTTCGAGGTGCGATATAACGTTTGCTTGATGGCGATCACGTTGGGATCGCGCGCCGCCTGCAGCAGGAACTGCACGACGACATCGAAGCTCTCGAAGGGGTGGTGGACGAGGATGTCCTTCTCGCGGATCGCCGCGAAGCAGTCTCCGCCGTGGTCGAGGATCCTTTCGGGAAACCGGGGCGTGAAGGCCTTGAACTTCAGTTCCGGTCGATCGGCGGGGATCAGCTGATCGAACTGCTCCAGACCGAGCTTGCCGTCTATGTCCACCGCCTCGGAGGCTTCGGCGTCGAGGCTGTCGATGATGAACTCGCGCAGTTCCGCCGGCATCGCCCCCTCGAGCATGACGCGAACGACGGTGCCCATTCGGCGGCGCTTCAATCGCGCCTCGAGTTCACGGACCAGATCCTCGGCCTCTTCCTCGATCTCCAATTCGGAGTCCCGGATCACCCTGAACAGTCCCTTCCCAAGCACCTCGCAGCCGGGAAAGAGCTTGTCGAGGAACAGGGTCAGGAAGGTCTCCAGGGCCACGATCCGGCGCTCCGAGCGCCTGCGAGAACTGCGTCCCGGCGGAAGCTCCCAGAAGCGCGCCACCTGGGTGGGGACCGGGAGCAGGGCGTAAAAGTCCTCGTGGTCCGTCTTGCGGTGAAGCTTGAGCGCGAACGAAAAGCCAAGGTTGGGAATGAAGGGGAAGGGATGCGCCGGGTCGATGGCCAGGGGCGTCACCACAGGAAAGATGTGATCGAGGAATATTGCCTCGGCCGCCGTCCGGTCCGAGCCGGTGATCTCGCGCGCCTCCATCAGGCGCAGGCCTTCGTCTCGCATTTCCGCCTGCAAGCCCTCCAGCACTGACTGCTGGACGGCCATCAGCCGGCTCGTCTGGGCGTCGATCTTCACCAGTTGCTCGCTGGGGGAGAGACCGTCCTGGCTGAGCACCCGCACCCCTTCGCGGATCTGAGCTCTGAGGCCCGCCACGCGGACCATGTAGAATTCGTCCAGGTTGTTGGCCGAGATCGAGAGGAACCTCAGGCGCTCGAGCAGCGGATGGCGCGGGTTGGTGGCTTCTTCGAGGACCAGCTCGTTGAACGCGAGCCAGGACAGCTCCCTGTTTATGAAGCGCTTTGGCGATCCAGCCAGCGTGCTTCGAACGGATTTCCCGCTCGGCGTCGCCACCGGATCCGGCGCGTGGGGCGCCTCCGCGTCAGGTTCGATAACCGTCAGATCCGGCTCAATCGCCCGTGCGGCAGCCTCGTTCGTCGCGTCCATGGTCTCTGTCCGCTCTGCGCCCGAGGCCTGTGTTTGGCTCAGCGCGCGGGCCGCAGCAAGGCGAACTGCGGGTTCAAATCCGTCACTCAGGATCTTCGTCCCCGGAATCGAATCCGAGGACCTCGCGCGCGAGCTGCGGGGTGATGTTCCGGTGCTCGGCGGCCGCGACCTCGTCCAAACGTTCGACCACCTCCTTCGCTGCTCTCGCCGAGCGCTCGATTCGACGTACGAGGTAGTCGAGCACGGTCTTCTTGGCGCGGATGTTCCGCTCGCGGAACAGACGGTCCAGCATGCCCTCGAGCACGGCGTCGTCGGGGCTCTGCAGCTCGGCCACCATCAGGGCGTTGAGGCGGGAGCGCAGGTCGGGCAGGTCCGTCGCCCAGGCCCGCGGCGCGGCGCGGGCGGTCATCAGCAGGGGCGCCTGCGCGTCCGCCCGTTCGATCAAGCGAAACAAGGTTACGTCGGCGGGGCGCCTGTCGGCGTCCTCTAGGAGCGTAGGTCGCGCTGGCGCGAGGAAAGAGGGCGCTGGCGCGTCGGGACCAATCACCGCGGCCCCCACTTTCGCGGCCCAGGCCATGGCGAGATGCGACTTTCCAGACCCCTCGGGCCCG
>JAFANN010000266.1 GCA_019232665.1 Caulobacteraceae bacterium
TTGGCGGCTCTCATTTCGAAGTGATGGGGATCGCCGTGCGGCAGAAGTAGGCGCCGAAGTCTCAGCCGTTACGGCGGGCGGCCAGGGCGTCGATGATCCGCGCATGCGCCGCGCGGTCGATCCGGTAACCGAACAGCAGCAAGATCCCGAGCATCGTGATGACCGAGGCGCCGGGACCGTAGATCAGGGCGAGCTCCATCGCCTTGCCCCAAGGGACGCTCGCGTGCAGTCCTCGCGCCGCCAGGTTGTTGGGAAAGCCGATGGCGTCGGCGGCGAGGCCGGCGATCATCACCCCAAGGCCGCTCGACGCCTTCGCCGCGAAGCTGATGCCCGCGAAGTAGAGGCCTTCCCGGCGCGCCCCGAACAGCAGGTCGTGCTCGTCGGCGGCGTCGGCCATCATCGACTGGAAGCCAACGAGCGCCATGGCGACGCCGATGCTGGCGACCAGGGTCGACGTCATCAGCATCACCACCGGCGCGGTCGACCCGGGTGGGAGCAACCCCGAAAGCCGCACCGAGACCGGCGTGAGCTGGCACAGGGCGATCAGGCCGAGGCCAGTAATCGCGATAGTGCGCTTTTCGAAAGCGCGGGTCATCACGCCGGTGACCGCGATCCCGACCATCAGGCCCGGAATCCCTGACAGCGAGATGAGCAGGATGTTGCTGGGCGTCAGGCGCCAGAAGAAGGTGCTGGCATGCAGGGTGAGAGCTCCGGCGGCGCCAAAGCCGACGAAGAACACCAGACAGGCGGTGAACAGGAACATGAAGGAGCTGTTGCGGAACACCTCCGCCATCTCCTTCACCAGTCTGCCGAGGGCATGCCCGTCCCCGTGCGCTGCCCCGTGCAGCCGGTCCCGCGCGCGCAGCGTGCCAAGCGTACTCAGCAACGCCGCGGCAGCCATCACCATCGCCCCGCTCCAGGCGAACGGCGCGTAGCCGGCGCGATGGAGCTGTCCCCCCGCCTTGGCCGAAAGGAACACCCCGTATCCCAGCACGAGGATGGAGATGGTGCCGATGGCGCCCAGCCCCACCCGGAAGGCCACGATCGTCGAGCGCTCGTTGTAGTTGTCCGAAAGCTCTCCGCCGAGCGCGATGAAGGGGACCCCGAACGCCGAGAGGCTCATGCGCAGTCCAAGAGAGAGCGCGAGGACATAGGCCATCAGTCCTGCGCCCTTCAGGCCGATCGGGACCGAGAACAGAAGCCCGAGGCACGCCATGATGGGAATGATCGAACCCAGCATGAAGGGGTGGCGACGGCCGAAGCGCGAGCGGCTGTTGTCCGACAGCGAGCCGAACAGCGGGTCGATGAACGAATCCACAGCCAGCGAAATGCCCAGCGCAAGCCCTGCGAGCGTCCCCGACAAACCGCAGACGGCGGTCAGGTAGAAGTAGAGGAAGGTCCCCAGGAACACCGTGGACGAAGCGTCGACGATGGCGCCCGAGCCATAGAATCCCAAGAGGCCCAGGCCGAGCGGGTGGCGCCGCAGCGCCTGCGCGGCCGTCTCGGCCGGCGGTTCTGGCGCGGCGACGGAAAGGGTCGGCGCGGTCGCCGGTGCGGAATCTGCCATGAGCCTGGGAGGATTGAGGCCCGACCGGCGTCCGCCGTCAAGCCGCTCCGGAAGCTTCAGCAGCTTGATTGGGCGCGACAAATGCGGGCTTAAGCGCGCTCCGTTCGCCTTTCCCTAGGAGACCTTCGTGAACCTCGACCTGACCGATCGGGTGGTCTTCATCGCCGGCGCCAGCCGCGGAATCGGCCTGGCCATAGCCGAAGCCTGCCTCGAGGAGGGAGCGCGCGTGGCCTTGACGGCGCGAGGGGCCGAAGCCCTGGAGGAGACGTGCGCCCAGCTCGCGACAAAGTACGGCGCCGGCCGGGTGTGGGCTCGCGCGGGCGATCTTCGGGTCAGCGCGACCATCGAGGCGGCCCTGACGGCGGCGGAGGCGGAGTTCGGACCGATCTTCGGCGCCGTCGCCAATGTCGGCCTCCACCATGGGCCCATGGGCTTCGATGTCGATGACGAGACCTGGGCTGCGGGTATCGCCCAGAACCTGGATTCTGCGTACCGCCTCGCCCGCGGCGCGCTTCGGCGCATGGTCCCGCGCGGCGAGGGCTCGCTGCTGCTGATCAGCAGCGTGGCGGGAATGGCGGCCTGGGGCGACCCGCTGCCTTACGGCCCGGCGAAGGCGGCGGTGAACCATCTCGCCCGCGCCCTGGCGGGAATGACCGGCGCGCAGGGCGTGCGCGTGAACGCCCTCGCCCCCGGCAATATCCGCTTCGCCGGCAACTGGTGGGACACCGCGGTGACCTCGGAGCCCGAGTTCTGGACCGGCTATATCGAGCGCGAAGTGCCGATGCGCCGCTTCGGCGCGCCCGAGGAGATCGGCCCGGTCGCCGCCTTCCTCCTCTCCCCCCGCGCCAGCTTCGTCCACGGCGCCGTCATCCCGGTCGACGGCGGCCAGATGAGCTGAAAAACCCTTGCCTGCACGGCGCTTCCGCTCCTTTGGTCCGGCGGCGCAGCTGTCGGGGAGTCGCGGATGAATTGGAAGCAGATCTGGGTCGCTGCGGTGGCGGTAGCGGCGATGGCGAGCCTTTCGCCCGCAGTCATTGCGCAAACCCAGGCCACGCCGGCGCCGACCACCCGGTTCGATCCTCTCGAGACCTTCGCGCCGATCGCGATGCCCGAAGCGGTCAACCGCTATCGCTCGGGCGACGGCTCGCCGGGTCCCGACTACTGGCAGAACCGCGCCGACTACGACATCGCCGCGCGGCTCGACCCGGTCTCCAAGGTCCTCACCGGGACCGTGACCATCACCTACACCAACAATAGCCCCAGCCAACTCACCAGCCTCTGGCTCCAGCTCGACCAGAACACTTACCGTCCGAACGCCCGCAACATGGCGGTCATGAGCCACTGGCGCAGGGCCGATCAGGTGACCCAGGGTATTACGATCGAGTCCGTGCAGGTGGAGCGGGCCGGCCGAAGCGCGCCCGGGCCCTATCTGGTCTCGGATACGCGCATGCGCGTGCCGCTCGACCGGCCGCTGGAAGCGCACGGCGGCAAGCTGAAACTGAAGATTGCTTATCACTACACCATGCCGGGCGCCTTCGGCGGCCACACAGCCTGGGTGGATACCAAGAACGGGCCGATTTTCGACGTCGCCCAGTGGTATCCGCGGATGGAAGTGTTCGACGATATCCGCGGCTGGGACACGCTGCCTTTTATCGTCCAGGAGTTCTACCTGGAGTACGGCGATTTCGACTACGCCGTCACAGTTCCTGCGGGCATGCTGGTGCTGGGCAACGGCGAGCTGATGAACCCGCAGGAGGTGCTGACCTCGGAGCAGCGGGCGCGCCTGGCCGAGGCCCGCAACAGCGAGACCACGGTGATGATCCGCACGCCAGAGGAGGTCGCGCGCGACACCGCCGCGCCCCCGCCCTCAGGGGAGAAGACCTGGCGCTACCACATGTCGAGCACTCGCGACGTCGACTTCAGCGCCTCGAAGGCCTTCATCTGGGACGCCGCGCGGATCGACCTGCCCGGCGGGAAGACGGCGCTGGCCGAGAGCGTCTATCCGGTCGAGAGCGCCGGGCCCGCTGCCTGGGGCCGCTCGACCGAATACACGAAGGACGCGATCCAGCGCTTCTCCCTGCACTGGTACCCCTACCCCTACCCGACGGCGGTGAGTATCGCCGGCGGGGCGTCCGGCATCGAGTATCCGGGCCTGGTGTTCGACGGCATAGCCGACAAGGGCAAGGGGCTGTTCTGGATCACCGCCCACGAGTTCGGCCACACCTGGTTCCCGATGACCGTCGGCTCGAACGAGCGCCGTGACGCCTGGATGGACGAAGGCTTCAACACCTTCATCGACACCTATGAGTCGGACGAGTTCGAGGACGGGGTCTACGGGCCCAAGCGCGACAGCGAGTACGCTCCGGGCGGCGGCAATCCAGTGGACGAGATCCTGCCCCTGTTGGCCGATCCGCACGCACCGCCGATCATGACCCGCGCCGACCTGATCTCCGAGCGCTACCGGCACCCGGTGACCTACTTCAAGACGGCGCTCGGCCTTCGCCTGCTGCGCGAGGAGATCCTCGGACCCGAGCGGTTCGACGCCGCCTTCCGCAAGTACATCGCCGACTGGGCGTTCAAGCACCCCAAGCCCAGCGACTTCTTCCGCGCGATGGACAGCGAGGCCGGCGAGGACCTCGCCTGGTGGTGGCGCGGCTGGTTCCTGGAGAACTGGCAGATGGACCTCGCCGTCACCGGCGTCGCCTACGTCGACGACGATCCGGCCAAAGGGGCGAAAATCACGGTGGAGACCCTCGACAAGCTGATCGCCCCAACGACGCTCGAGGTCCGCTACGCCGACGGCTCATCGCGCCGCGTCCCGGTGGCCGTGGAGACCTGGGAGCTCGGCGCTGTCCAGACCCTGCCCGTCGCCGGCGGCCCCCGTATCCTTTCGGTCACCATCGACCCCGACCACAAACTCCCGGACCGGGACCGCGGGAACAATACGTTCACGGCGGGGTCGTAAACGTATTGCAACGCCAGTCGCGGCTACATTTCTCAGCCCAAATATTTTTAAGCTCGTCATGGCCGGGCGTAAGTCCCGGCCAGCCATGGCTCGACTATAGAAGCGTATCGAGTGGCCGCGCCAAGCGCGGCCACTCCACGTCGTCCGCCCTATACAGCAATGGGTGGCCGGGACTTACGCCCGGCCATGACGGTACTTGAGAGGAATTGCGGGCGTGCGCCCTCAATCCCTCCGCGGCCTCTGCAACGTGAAGGTCTCGAAGGGTGCGATCTGGCCGTCGGCGCCGACCACGTCGTAGTAGGTGACCTTCATCTGCGTCATCCCGCCCGGGCCCGGGCCTGGATCGACCGCGAAGGCGGCGAAGCCGTAGGCGTGGGCGGCGTTCCGGACCGCCGACCAGGGGGCCATCTCGCGCACATAGACCGGAGGGCGGCGACCGGTCTTCGGATCGGGCGGGCCGACTGAGACGATGACCCGGCACTGCGGCGGATCGAAGAACAGGGCGTTGGAGGGCTCCGATGTCCCGCCGCCGCCGATGACCATGTGCACCGTTCCCTTGGTGGTGTCGATCACGTCGGTGGCGGTCGAAGCGGGGATCGGCGTGAGGGTCTGATTGGCCTCATGGCCGCGGACCGGATGCGAGCGCTCGTAGTGATGCTCGTGGCCGCACACGACGAGGTCCACCCCGTAGCGATCGAACAGGGGCGACCACTCCTCACGGATCCCAAGGTCTGCGCCGTTGAACCGGTCGACGCTCGAGATGGCGACCTGGTGCATGCACACCACGATCCAGTCGATGTCACGACTGGCGCGGCTCGCGGCCAGCTCGCGCTCCAGCCACGCCTTCTGCTCGCCCTGCGAATAGCCTCGCACGTAGGAATCGCCGCCGTTCTGGTAGCAGACGTCGTCGTTGGCGATGCTGACCACCCGCACCGATCCGGCGGTGAAGGCGTACCACAGCCCCCGCGTCACCTCGGTCTGGCCGGCCGCCTCGGGCACTGAGAAGTAGGTCTGATAGGCCTGATACCCGATCGGCCCATTGCCCAGCTCGTTCTCGTGGTTGCCAGGCGAGGGCATCCACGGGCGGCGACGGGCGCTGCGGCTGTTGTTGGCCCAGAAGTCCCACCACGTCCGCACCCGGTCCTGCGCCAGGTTGGCGTAGCAGAGGTCGCCATTGAACAGGTGGAAGAGCGGCTGCACCCGCTCGACGCCCAGGGTGGTGTCACCGGCCGCGGGCGAGCCCAGGTTGTCGTTCACGAACAGCGGCCGCGGCAGGGTCACGCCCGCCGGCGGCTCGAACTTACGCGCGGCGCTCGGCGTCCCCTGATCGCCGAAGCTGGTGAAGGTGAACGCCGCTCGTCCTCGTGGCGCAGTCTTGAACGTGCCGAACTCCGGCGCCGCCCCGTCGTGCAGGGCGCAGTACATGTACGACGTGTCGGGCCGAAGGCCGCTGAGCTTGGCGTGATAGGCGTAGACCACCTGGCCGCGCTTGGCGTCGGTGTAGCTGACCTCGCTTGCCGGCGTGACCTGCTCCAGCCGCCCATCCGGCTTCCCCAACAGGACGCGCGGGCGTCGCACCGGCTGCAGGGTGTGCCACGAGACCACCACCTGTGAAGCCGCATCCGCCCCGAACTGCAGGTGCAGACCGGCGACGGGAGGCGTCGAGGCGGGATCCGCAGCGCCCGCGGTGGCCGGCAAGGGCTGAGGTGCGCCTGTCCCTGCCAGGGATAGCGCTGTTGCGCCAATCCCCGCCGCGGCCAGCAACCGCCGCCGACTGAGTTCGAAAGAAGTTTGATCGTCCCGCTCGCTCATGCGACCAGCGTGTCCGAGCCGAACCTCACCGTCTATCTCGGATCGACGACATTGGCGGGGGCAATCACGGATGCGATTGCTCCCCCTTTTGCTCGTCATCCCGCGCCGTAGCGACCCCCGCGAAAGCGGGGGGAAGCGAGGACCTAAGGACCCAGGGGACTGGAACGGCAATCGCGGTTCGCGAACCGCAGCATCTCGCCCAGTCTCCTGGCTCCCGGCTCTCCACTACGTTGCGCTCCGTTGCGGCCGGGATGACGGAGTTTTTCGGTGCGTTCTAAGGAGGCGAAGCGCTCGACTTTGAACCTTCGCCCGGGCCGTCCCTATTAATCACAAGGGCCAGCCGCTCGCCCGCCGCCTTCAGCGCACCCAGCGTCTCATGCGCGCCTGGTCACGCTGGGTTGACCGCGAGGAAGGGTCGCATTGATCCCAGAGGCCCCGCTGTGCGTTTGGAAGACAAAGGCGGCTCGCCAGCCGGACCGCCAAAGTGCATCAGGGTACGCCAATGATCGTCCAGACCCTCGTCGGAGCCGGACCCGAACCCGCCCACCTCACCACCCTTCAGGTCTGCCTCGGCGGCGCCGCCGTCTTCGGCGTCGCCATCCTCGCGGTCCGTCTTGCGCGACGGTCACTGTCCGAGGGAGCGCCATTGTACATGGTCCTTGGGGTGATCCTTGGCGCGGGCCTGTCCCAGACTGTCGGCGGTCCCTCGCCGATCATCCCTGCCATGGTCTGCGCAGCCCTGCTCGCTCTCGTCTGCCGCCTGATGGGACGCGAACCGTTCCGCCGCGTTTGGATCCTTCTCCAGAACCTACGTGACGACGACGGGGGCGAACGGCCGGCCGCCTCTGAACCGAGACCCCAGGCCTTCCGCTTCGACGGCGGCCTTGGAAACGGCCAGGCGACGCATGTCATCAGCCTTGGCCGCAACGGCCACTTCAGCGCCGCCCCGCGGCGCTAGCTCGTCGCGGGTTCCTGCCCGGCTAGGGCTCAGATATCCTTGAGGCTCGCGTTCGCAGCGCTCAGCCGCGCCTGCAGATCCGCGTGGAGCGCCAGGTCGCGCCACTGGACAGCCAGTTCGAGCATGTCCTTCCGGTACGCTTCTGGCGCGCCGGCGGCCTTGCGTTCGACCTCCGAGGCGCGATGGCGGTAGTACTCGATGCGCTGCATCAGTCCCCAGAAAGACCCTGAGCCGACCCGACCATTGCCCTCGCGGGCGCCGGGACCGAGCTTGACGAGCTCCGCCGCGACTTCTTTCCAGAGCCGCACACCGCGCTCGTCGCAAACCTGACGCGCCTCCTCGACCCGTGCGCTGACGAATGAGAAGGCGTCCTCCGCGAGCTCATCGTGAAGCTTGATGGCGATATCGGCGGATTTCCGAGAGTGGTCTAACACCCCGCGCCTCCAGGAAAAGGCTGTATCAAGGGATTGCACGAGATGGGCTGAACGGCGCCTGAACGAAGTTCGACCCTATCGTGGAGCTCCTGTCGGGAAAGAAACCTTCGTCCGAACCGGCGCGTAAGGCGCCCGAGCGCCGCAGGCGAATCCGACGCAGGGGCCAGTTCGACGAGCACGGGTTTGTCCTCTGGAGCAGGCCCCGCTAGCGTCCCCCTCCATGCATTTCACCAAGCGCCTTCGCGACAGGATCCGCTCGGGCGAGATCACCTGCTCGGTGAGGATCTGGCACTCGCCGCGCGTGAAGGTCGGCGGTCGGTATGAAATGGAAGACGGCTTCATCATCGTCGAGTCGATCATCCCGATCGAGCTCTCCGACATCACCGGTGATCTGGCTCGGCTCTCTGGCTTCGACGGCGTCGTCGACCTCCTCAAGACGGCCAAGCACGGCAGCGGGACGAAGGTGTACCTGGTCAACTTCCACTACGTCGAAGAGGCTTGAGGCCCCTCAGGCGTCAACCCTCTCCGATGCGCGAGAGGGCGCCTCGATCGGCGCGTCGGCGGAGAGGCGATGGGTGGCCGCCCCGATCCGCACGTCGAGCGGCTCGCCATCGAGCAGGGTGACCGTCAACGCGCGCTGCGCAACGTGGACCGCCACCAGACGGCCGCGGTAGCGGACCTGATACGACAGGCTGGTCCACCGGGGCGGCAGGTTCGGGCGAATCGCGAGCGTCTCGCCGGTAACGTCCGCGCCGCCGAAGCCCATGACGATCGACTGCCAGATTGCGCCCAGGCCCGCGATGCGCACGCCGCCGGCGGCGTTGGGATCGGGATCGAGACGCGCGATGCGGTCGAGGTAATGCAGGGCCAGGTCCGTTTGCCCGAGCCTGGCGGCGACGAGCGCATGCATCGCCGGGCTCAGCGAGCTTCCGTGGCCGCAGCGCGGCTCGTAATGTGCAAAGTTCACAACATCGGAAGCGCCGGGAAAGGCCTCCGGAAGCAGCGCGAGCAGCGCAACCACGTCTGCCTGTTTCACGACCTGGGAGGCCTGGGTGCGCTCGCGGCCGATCACCACGTCGATCGGCACGCTGCGGTCGGCGTAGTCGTTGAGGTCGATCGGCTCGAGCTTATGGAAGCCGGCGAACTGCTCGTAGAGCCCCGTTGACGCATCGAAACCGGTCTCGATCCGGTCGGCGGCGTCGGCCCAGTCCGCCAGTTCGCTCTCGTCGATCCCGAGTCGGCCACAGAGCGCCTGCGCCTGGTCGGGCCAATGCGCCTCGAGCGCCTTGAGAGCATCGAGTCCGCGGGCGATGTTCCAGCGCGCCATCACATTGGTGAAGGCGTTGTCGTCGACGTCCTCGTGGTACTCGTCGGGCCCGATCACGTGGCGGATGTGGCGCAAGCCATCCGCCTCGGGCTCGGCGCGGGAGGCCCAGAATCTCGCCGTTTCCAGCAGAATCTCGGCCCCGGCGTCGAGGAAGAAATCGTCGTCGCCTGTCGCCCGCCAGTACTGCCAGACCGCGTAGGCGATGTCGGCGCTGACGTGCTGCTCGAGCTTGCCGCAGAGGATCTCGATCCGCTCGCCGTTCGGGCCGACCACATGCTCCGGCGTCGTTTCCTCGCCCGTGTCCGCCGACTCCCAGGCGTAGAGGGCGCCCTTCCAGCCCATCCGAGCCGCCTTGTCACGGGCGGCGGGGAGCGTATGGAAACGGTACATCAAGAGCGCCCGCGCCGCCTCCGGCCACGCGATCGTATAGAATGGCAGCAGGTAGATCTCGGTGTCCCAGAACACGTGGCCGAAGTAGGCGTCGCCGGTCAGCGCCCGCGCGCCGACCGAGACGCGCTCGTCCTCAGGATTGGCGGCGCTGACCAGATGGTACGCGGCGAAGCGGACCGCGCGCTGCAGGCGATCATCGCCCTCGATCACGACGTCGGCGGTCGCCCACCGCCTGTTCCAGGCGGATTCGTGGCGTTCGAGAGCCGCCCTCCAACCCGTCGATCTCACCTGGCGCAGCGCACCGACGGCGGCGGTCGCCGGATCGTCGTGCGATTGGCGGCGCGTGACCGTCACGAAGCGATCGAACTCCGCGACCTGACCGGCCTTGGAGCGCCAGCGCCAGATCCACCTGAGGGGGAGAGGGCGCTCTGGGGGAATGTCCTCGTCTCCAAGACGCAGACGCGCATCGCCGGCCATCGCCAGGGTTTTGCGGGTCACTTCGGTGCGGAACAACGCGACGTCCGGGTCGAGCCTCAGGGGCTCCATGCCAAGTCCGCTCATGCTGAAGCTGGCTTCGATGGTGACGTCTACGTCGTCGCGGTCCAGCCAGAACCGCAGCAGTTGCAGCCCCGTCGCCCGGTTCGCCTGCGACAGCAGCCGCAATTCCTGGCTGGTCAGGGTGAGCCCATCGGGCAAACGATGGGTCATGCTCGTGAGCAGCACCCCACGGCGCATGTCGAGTTGGCGCCTGCTTGCGATCGGCCCGTCCTCCGTGGCGATCAGCACCTTGTCGTTCAGCAGGATGCGCACGCGCGACCAGTCGGCCACCGGGACGAGCGCCGGGATCGGCGGCTCGATGTTGGGGATGTCGAAAAAGCCCGCCACATAGCAGCGCGGCCAGGACGCCCACCTGAGATACCCCAGCCAGCTGGCCCAGGTCGGGCCCCGCGTGACGGACCGGGCCGACCGCATGCCCAAAAAGCCGTTGCCCAGGGCAAAGCGAGACTCGACCACGCTCTCACTCATCACGCTGTAGCCGTCGTGGTGCAGCACCCAATTAGGAGCATCGGTCGAGGCCATCGCGGCTTCCATCGGCGTCGTGGGCTGGATTCCGCGCGCGCGAAGTGCGCCTTCGCCGAGCGCCGCAAGGTCGACCTGGTCGAGGCTGGTCACAACCAGGTCCGCTCCCGCGCCGGAGAGCAACGCCTCGTCACCGAGCCGTGCGATGCCGACCGCCTTCATCCCCCCCGCATGCGCCGCCTGCACGCCGGCCGGTGCGTCCTCCACCACCAGGCACCGGTCGGGAGGTATGCCGAGCGCCTCCGCCGCCAGGCGGAAGATCGCGGGGTCCGGCTTGCCCCGCGGAACGTCGTGTCCGCACAGATCGGCGTCGAATGCGGAGAGCAGCGGGCTGCCGTCGGGCAGCGACAAGTGGTTAAGCATCGCGTCGGCGTTCTTCGAAGAGGACGCCAGCGCCAGCTTGACGCCCGACCTGTGCAGGGCGTCCGCGAGGCGCACCGCATCAGGGAAAGCCTCGAACTCGCCGTGCTCGATCAGTTCGTCGATCAGAGCCTGTTTTGTCTCGGCGTAGGCTGGGGCCAGCCGGTCGGCGTCGGCCACGCCCAAGTGCTCGAGCGCCGAGCGCGCGCCGTCGAGACGGGGCCTGCCGGCCACATGTTCCTGGTAGAAGGCGGTGGTGAATCCGTCTGGATCCGCATAACCCCTCAGAGCCTCGCGCCAGGCCCGCTCATGGGGCGAAGCGACCAGCACGCCGTCGACATCGAAGATCGCGGCCGACACGGTCATGGGACAACTCTCCATGCCAGATGGGGCGCTCGGCGACGCTCGCCGCCCACATCCAGATCATAGAGAGACCTGCCCAAATCGCTCTTCGTGCGACACCTGAGACTGTCCCCGGCTCAGACCGGACTTCCAATTGCGTCTCAGGCGGCTAACCTAGGTTTGACGTGGGGGCCCGGCGAAAACCGCGACGGAGTCAACGCCATGAGTCACGATCTGCCCGACATCGCGGCGGCGCTGGTTGCGCGCGGCAAGGGACTCCTTGCCGCCGACGAGACCCCAGCTACCCTCAAGCGGCGGTTCGACACAGTCGGCGTTCCGTCCACGGAGGAAACTCGTCGGACCTATCGCGACATGCTGCTGACGACGCCGGGCGTCTCCGAGTTCATCGGCGGGGTGATCCTGCAGGACGAGACCATCCACCAGCAGGGTTCGGACGGCCGACCCTTCGCCAAGATGGTGAGCGACCAGGGCATGATCCCCGGGATCAAGGTCGACGCCGGCGCCAAGCCGCTCGCCGGCTCGCCGAAGGAGACGGTGACCGAAGGACTCGACGGGCTGCGCGAGCGCCTCGCCGCCTACCGCGACCTGGGGGCCCGCTTCGCCAAGTGGCGCGGGGTCATCCACATCGGTGACGGCCTCCCCACCCGCATATGCATCGTGGCCAACGCCCACGCCCTCGCCCGATATGCGGCGCTGTGCCAGGAGCAGGGCCTGGTCCCCATCGTCGAGCCCGAAGTGCTGATGGACGGCGACCACACCATCGAGCGCTGCGAGGAGGTCACCAGCGAGGTTCTCCGCGTCGTGTTCGCCGCCCTCGAGGTGCAGGGCGTCGCGCTCGAGGGAATGCTGCTGAAACCCAACATGGTCGTCGCCGGGGTCGACTGCCCCGTGCAGCCCGACGTGGACGAGGTGGCCTTCGCGACCTTGCGCTGCCTTCGCCGGCGCGTGCCGGCCGCCGTGCCCGGGATCGTCTTCCTGTCCGGCGGCCAGACTTCGCGGCTGGCGACGGCGCACCTCAACGCCATCAATCGTCTTCCCGGCTCGAAGCCCTGGGCGATCAGCTTCTCCTTCGGGCGGGCCCTGCAGGACGACGCGCTTCACGCCTGGCGTGGCCGCGAAGATGGCGTCCATGAGGGCCGCCAAGCCTACGCCCAGCGGGCGCGCCTCAACAACGCCGCCGCGCTTGGGAAGTATACGGACGAATCTGAGGAGACATTGTTCACGGCGGGCGCCAATCCTCGCCGCGAACTGCACGACGACTGACGCGACGCGGCGCTCACGCCGCCGAACGCCTGGCCCCTGTTTCATGGAGGCGAACGTGTCGGAAGTGATGCCCAACACCCAGGTGAAGGCCCTGTCGGCCAAGGAGCGTGCGCTGGTCGACGCCTACTGGCGCGCGGCCAACTACCTGTCGGTCGGCCAGATCTACCTGTACGCCAATCCGCTGCTGAAGGAGCCGCTCTCCAAGGCGCACATCAAGCCGCGGCTGCTTGGCCACTGGGGGACCACGCCGGGCCTGAACTTCATCTACGCGCACCTGAACCGGCTCATCAAACGCGATGACCTGGACATGATCTTCATCACCGGTCCCGGTCACGGCGGCCCGGCCCTGGTGGCGAACGCCTGGCTCGAGGGGACTTACAGCGAGGTCTATCCCAACATCACGCCCGACGCGGTCGGCATGCAGAAGCTGTTCAAGCAGTTCTCCTTCCCGGGCGGCATTCCCAGCCACGTCGCGCCTGAGACTCCCGGTTCGATCCACGAGGGGGGCGAGCTCGGCTATGCCCTTTCCCACGCCTATGGCGCGGCGTTCGACAACCCGAACCTGATCGTCGCCTGCGTCGTCGGCGACGGCGAGGCGGAGACCGGGCCGCTGGCGACGAGCTGGCACTCGAACAAGTTCCTCAACCCCGCCGCCGACGGCGCGGTGCTGCCGATCCTGCACCTCAACGGCTACAAGATCGCCAATCCCACCATTCTCGCGCGCATCAGCCACGAGGAGCTCGACCAGCTGTTCCGTGGCTACGGCTACGCGCCTTACTTCGTCGAGGGACACGATCCGGCGTCGATGCACGAGCTGATGGCCGAAGCCCTCGAGGGGGTCGTCCACGAGATCCGCGCGATCCAGGACGCCGCCCGCAAGGGCGTCTCCGAGCGGCCGCGCTGGCCGATGATCATCTTGCGCACGCCCAAGGGATGGACCTGTCCCAAGGAGATCGATGGCAAGCGCACCGAGGACTACTGGCGCTCGCACCAGGTGCCCATGGGCGAAATGCACGACAACCCCGAGCACGTGCGCATCCTCGAGACCTGGATGCAGAGCTATCGGCCCGAGGAGCTCTTCGACGAGGACGGACGCCTTATCCGCGAGCTCGCCGACCTGCCGCCCAAGGGCGAGCGACGGATGAGCGCCAATCCTCACGCCAACGGCGGGCAGCTCCTGCGCGAGCTCCGGCTGCCGAACTTCCGCGACTATGCAGTCGAGGTCCCCTCCCCCGGCGC
>JAFANN010000279.1 GCA_019232665.1 Caulobacteraceae bacterium
AGCCCGTGGACGGCGCAGACGAGGCCACCAGTTCGATGAAGCCCTGCTCGTCGATCTCGCCGGCGGCGAGCATCTGGCGCGCCTGCCAGACGATCGTGCCCGAGCCGGTCCGCCGGCCGCGGAACCACCCATTGAGCATGGGGCCCACCGATAGGGCGATGGCCGGCAGGTCGACCGTCGCCGCCGCCATCAGGCAGGCGGGCGTGGTCTTGTCGCATCCGATCGTCAGGACCACCCCGTCGAGGGGGTAGCCGTAGAGCACCTCGACCAGGCCCAGATAAGCCAGGTTGCGGTCGAGGGCGGCGGTCGGTCGCTTCCCTGTCTCCTGGATCGGATGGACCGGGAACTCGATGGCGATGCCGCCGGCGGTGCGGATCCCCTCGCGGACGCGCTCGGCCAGGACCAGGTGATGGCGATTGCAGGGGCTGAGGTCGGAGCCGGTCTGGGCGATGCCGATGATCGGCTTGCCCGAGCGGAGCTCCTCGAGGCTCAGCCCGTAGTTGAGATACCGCTCCAGATAGAGCGCCGTCATGTCCGGATTGGCCGGGTTGTCGAACCAGGCGCGCGACCTGAGGCGAAAACCCCCCTGCGGCTGCGGAGGCGAAGCGGTCACGGCGCCGTCGCGTGCGTCGCGACGCCCTCCTCATAGGGGGTCATATCCATGCCGGGGTAGCGCAAGGCGACGTCCCTGATCGTCTGCGGCGTCCAGTACTCGCTTCCCACCGGAGGCCAGCCGAAGAGGTCGCGCTGACGAGGCGTCATGCGCACCATCGCCTCCACGAAGCCGCGCTTTTCCGCGTGGTCGGGCCAACTCATCTTGCCGTTCCACCGCCAGCCGCGCTGGGTGAAGTCGACCAGCATGGCGAAGCGCGAGCGGCCCGGCGCGCGGAAGTCCGACCCGCGGTGAAAGACGTCGGTCTTGTAGATCATCAGCGAGCCGGCCGGCGCGGTGGCCGCGACTTCCTTGTCAAACAGCTCGCCCATCGGCAGCTGGCGGGGATGCAGCGGAAGGTCCCGCGTGTGCTCCAGCGGGACCAGCTTCGTCGGACCATCCAGCTCGGTCACGTCCGAGAGCAGGATGAAGGTCGTCATCTGCGTGTGGACGCCATCGAGTCTCGGCACGACCAGGGTGTGGTTGCCGAAGTCACGGTGGTGCATCTGGTCGTAGTTAATCGCGCCAGCGTATTTGGCCCACAGCTCGATCTTATAGATCTCGATGTCGGTGGACGTGAGGAACCGCTCCGCCGCATCGATGAGATCCGGATGGACCGGAAGAGCGTCCAGCGCCGCGTTTGCGTACGGGAAGAATCTCAGACCCGCGAACTGGCTTCGCGCGAACTTAGGGTGGGCCGACGGATCGGCGAAATAGGCCTCGGGCGTCGGATAGATGTCCCACATCCCGCCCTGGGCGGCCGCCAGCGTCTCGCGATCGAGGAAGCCCTCGACGACGGTGAATCCGCGGTCCCAAACCTCCGCCAGCTTCGCGTCGGGAACCCTCACTGAACCACCTCCTTCACGTCAATCCGCGCACGGTATCCGTCGAGTCCGGGCGCGTCCGTCTCGAGCGCAAACAGCGAGCCAGCCAACCGCTCGCCGTCGATCATAGCGGCTGTGGTGATGTAGAGCGTCTTCAGATCGTCGCCGCCGAACGCGCAGGTGGTGATGTCGCGCACCGGCATCTCGACCACATGCTCGATCTTGCCGTCAGGCGCCACGCACACCACGCAGCCGCCGTAGAAGCGGCAGTTCCACAGCCGTCCCTGGCTGTCCACGGCCGACCCGTCGGGGCCGCCACGGTCGAAGCCGGCGAAGAAGGGTCGCTCGTTGGCGATCTCCCCCGTCTGCGGATCGTAGTCGTAGGCCCAGATCGTGTTCGCCAGGCTGTCGCCGAAATAGAAGGTGCGCGCGTCAGGCGACCAGCAGACGGTGTTGGAGATGCCGAGCCCGCGCTTTTCCACGCTCGAGGTCCCGTCCGGTCGGATCCGCCAGAGCAGGCCAAGGCCAGGAGGGCACGGGCGGTCTTCGCCGTTGGGGCCGATGTTGTGTCCCATCGAGCCGATCCAGAAGTCGCCGTTGGGCGCGGCCCGGCCGTCGTTGAGGCGCGCCTCCGGCCAGCCCTCGCACGGAAACCCATAGTCGCGGCGGTTGTCGTCCGAAGGGCGCCAGAGGATCAGACGCGATCCCAGGGCGACGATCCACTCGCCTGGCGTCTCGGTCTGGGCCAGGGCCACCACCGGCTCGTCGAAGAACCAGCTGCGGACCGCGCGATCAGGTCCGATCCGGTGGACGAGGTAGCGATTGACGTCGCACCAATAGAGGGCCCGTTCCTCGGCCGCCCACGTCGCCGCCTCCCCGCACCGATCGCCCTGCGGCGCGACACACCAAAGCTTTCCCAAACCGCTTCCTTCCACGCCGGCTCCCTGGAGCACGTCCCGTTCAGGCGGAATCGCCTGAACGGGATCAACGTGCTCTAGATCTAAAAGCTTGAGCGCGTTCTCATCACAAAACCAGTTCCCACTTTTGCGGAACGCGCTCTGGCCGTTCCTATAAGCGGCGGCCCAGCCCGTTGTCAGCCTGCGGATCGGCCTTCGGCAACGCTGCGGAAAGTCCAGGCGTTTTCAAAGCCGTCGGGGATCGAAGGAGAAATATCGATGAGATCATCGATCTTCGCCGCCGGCGCGGCCGTGGCGGTCGTCATCAGTGGTCCGGCGTTCGCCCAGAACACCCCATCTACTGCCGAGCGCGATCAGATGGCGGGCAAGACCCTGGCGCCCTCCGAGGCTTCCGGGCCGTGGACGCTCGAGAAGGATGGCATGTCGCTGTGCGTGATCACGCTTGGGCCCCAGAAGGTCGCCCAGGGCTATCGCCTGAGCGCCCAGAATTCCTGCCAGGGCGCGCTTCCCACGGCGCCGGCGGCGTGGCTTCCCACCGATCACGGAATGAAGCTCGTCGACGGCAGCGGCCAGACGGTGATGACCTTCGGCCGCTGGAGCGACAGCCTGCTCGTCTCACCGCTCCACGGCCAGCAGAGCCTGCAGTTGCGTCGCGGGGGCTGACGCAAGCCTCCGCAGCGGCGTCAGGCGATCTTCTTGTAGTAGATGGCTGTCCCGACCAGGCCGCCCTTGGGCTTGTAGGCGTAGTCGGGAATGACCCCCGCCCTCGTCCAGCCGAGGCCCTCGTAGAGTTCCGACGCCCCGCCTTCGACCGCTGTGTCGAGGGTCAGGAGGGTCCGACCGTGCTCCCGCGCCAGGCTCTCGGCTTCGGCCACGAGGGCGCGGCCCAGGCCCATCCGGCGGTAGACCGGGGAGACCATGAGCTTCCAGATCTCCGCACGGAACGGCTGATTGGGAGGCGTGCCCAGGAACAGGGTGACGGTTCCCGCGAGGATCGTCTCGAGAAAGGCCCCCAGCACAACGCGGTCGCCCGCCGCCGCGCCCGCCATGGCCCCTCGCCAGTAGGCTTCCGCCTCGCCGTGCGGGATGGGATCCATGAAGTGGACCGAGCCGTTCGCCGCAACCACCTCCGTCAGGATCTCGGCGAGACGCGCCTCCATACTCGGGGACGGGAGCACGGGATGGACGGCGACCTTGGCCGCCATAGCGGCGTGGTGATGGATCGACATCTTGGTCATGACGCATCGCCGCTCCGCAGCCGATCCATGTCAAGCTCGTCCAGCAACGAAATCAGCGATCCGGCCCGCCCTGCATGAACGACGCGCATCCGGTTGAGGTTCGACCCGCCGCGCAGGTTCGGTTGATGTGCGACGAGATGCTTGCCGGCCTTGCGCGATGGTTGCGCGCCGCCGGCTACGATGCGCGGCTGGCCGCTCGCAGTCAGAAGGACGCGGACATCGTCGCGTGCGCGTGTCGGGAGGGTCGGACCGTCCTCACCCTCGACCGTGGGTTCGCAGGAAAAGTCGCCGCGCCGCACGTTCTGCGCCTCGACTCCCATGACCTCGACGAACAATCGCGCCAGCTGAGGGCGACGCTTGGAATCGACTGGCTCCGCGCGCCCTTCACCCGATGCATGATGGATAACACGCCCCTCAAGGAGCTGGGCGAAACGAGACTCGACCGCCTCCCCGTCACGGCACGGCGGCTTCCGGGTCCTTTTCGCGAATGCCCGACATGCGGACGGGCCTATTGGCCGGGCAGCCACGCCAAACGGATCCTCCACCGTCTCGAGACCTGGGCCTCGGAAGGGTAGATGCGACAGCGAAGTGACGCCTGGGCGCGATCAACCAGACTGGAGGCCTCGTGAAACCCGTTTAACCTACTCAGCTTCAACAACCGTCACCTGAACTCAAGTGTCGACTCCAATCCGCCACCAACCGAGCGTATAGTCGCGGTCTTCCCGTCAGATTGGCGAGTGTGGGAGAACGCGCCATGAACACCGCAGATATTGCGAATGATCTCGTCGCACTTTGCAAGGCTGGTAAATTCGGCGAGAGCGGCGAGAAACACTGGGCTGAGGACGTCGTCTCGGTCGAGGCTGGCGGCCAACCCGGGATGGATCCGGTCTCCCGCGGCAAGGCCGCGGCGCGCGCCAAGGGCGAGTGGTGGGAGAAAGCCCACGAGATCCACAAGATCGATGTCGACGGCCCGTATGTGAATGGCGACCAGTTCGTCGTGCACTTTGCGATGGACATCACCGACCGGCAGTCCGGCCAGAGAATGCACATGGACGAGCAGGCCCTCTACACGATCAAGAACGGGAAGATCGCCGAGGAGCGGTTCTTCTACGGCGGCTGAGGAGGCCGCCGGCGCTCAACCCGGCATGGTCTGAAACAGGGTGACGCCCTCGGGCGGGATCATCCAGCTGGGCTTGTCGCGCACGAAGATCGCCATCGAAGGCTGGAAGACCGAGGGATCGTCAAGCGAGCCTGCGTAGAGGGTATGGGACTCGTCCTCGCCGACAATGCCGCCGAAGACGAGGCTGCCGCACGCCGGGCAGCGGTTGCGGACGGCCTCCGTCCCGCGGAACGATGTCGATCGGATGTGTCGGCTCTCTCCGCTGAACCGCACCTGAGCGGCGGAGACGCCAATGAACGGGATGGCGCCCGAGCCCGAGGCCTTTCGGCAGTCTGTGCAATAGCAGAAGCCGGCGTACTGCGGTTCGCCCCGCACCTCGTAGCGAAGGGCGCCGCACATGCAACCGCCCGTGAACCGCTTTGGGTCGTCAACCATCCGCTGCTCCCGTCGTTGCCGATGTCCACCCTACTCCCGCAACGAGGGGAAGGAAGCGCCCAGAGCAAACTCCGGCCAGGCCGAAACCCAGCCGGAGTTTGTTCTAGAATCATCTAGTTAGAGAGCTTCCTGTTCGCCGAACCCGTACCGCTTCGGCGGGAAGCGCTCTGGCGATTTCAACAGGCGGCGACGAGCGTGGCGCTGACTCCGGCGCCGACGTCCTCGAAGACCACCTCGCTTTGAAGCGAACTGGCCATCGCCGCGATCAGCCGTCTCCCAAGGCCAGTGCCTTTGGGAGCCTCTCCGATCGCCATCCCTGGGCCGTCG
>JAFANN010000355.1 GCA_019232665.1 Caulobacteraceae bacterium
CGCAAGCGCCGCGCCACGGACGTCCTCGCCGCTCTCTCGCGGCCGAAGGTCGGGGTGATGCTGGCCCTCGGCTTTTCCTCCGGCCTGCCGTTCATGCTGATCGGCAACACGCTCGGCCTCTGGCTGGCGGAGGACCACATCAAGCTGGCCCTGATCGGCTTCTTGTCGTGGATCCAGCTGACCTATTCGGTGCAGTTCGTCTGGGGCGCGGTCGTCGACCGACTGCCCGCGCCCCTTGTCGGCGCCCTGGGCCGCCGGCGCGGATGGATGCTGTTTACACAGATCGTCGTGGCCGCCGGACTCCTCGGCATGGCGGCGGTTGATCCGCGGGGCCAGCTCCCCGCCCTGATCGGCTTTGGCCTCCTCGCCGGAATTGGCGCCGCTTCGCAGGACACGGTGATTGACGCTTGGCGGATCGAGATCGCCGCCGACGCGGACGAACTGGGGCTGTTGACCTCGGCGTATAGCCTGGGCTTTCGCGCCGCATTGGTGGGCACTGAGGCGATCATTCTGCTTGTGGCGACCGCCGTGGGCTGGCCAATCGCCTACGCCATTTACGGCGGCCTGATGGTCGTGGGGATCGTCGCGACGTTCGTCGCGCGCGAACCCGAGCGCGCCGACCAGGTGATGGAGGTCAAGGGCGAGATCGGACGCGTGCACCCGGCGCGCGCCGCGATCGACGCTGTGGTCGGGCCCTTCGTCGCCTTCTTCCGCAGCCATGGCCTGGCGATGGGCGCGCTGATGCTGGCGACCATCACCCTCTTCCACCTGTGCGACTACATGCGCGGGCCGATGAGTCTGCCCTTCTACCACGCCCTGGGCATCACCAAGCCAACCATCGCGGCCGTCCGCGCGAGCCTTGGACTTGGCGGCTCGCTTGCCGGCATCGCCTTGGGCGGCCTCGCATCACTGCGGCTCGGCGTGATCCGCGCCCTGATCCTTGGCGCGATAGTTCAGCCAATCGGCGTCGCCGCCTTCGCCCTGATGGCCTTCCACGGCGGCGACTACACCCTGCTGTCCCTGGGACACGTCAAAGTCTCCGCCTTCGCCGCGATCATGACCTTCGACGCCGTCGCGATCGGCTTTTCCGGCGTCGCCCTGGTCGCCTACATGTCGAGCCTCACCAGCCTTGGCTACACCGCGACGCAGTACGCCCTGCTGACCTCGGCCCTCACCTGGAGTGGGAAGTTCCTCAAGGGCTTCTCGGGCGCCATCGTCGAGGGCCTCCAGCACGGGAGGAGCCTTCTCGACGCCTATGGCCTTTTCTACGTCCTCAGCGGCGCCATCGGCCTGCCGGCGATCGCCCTCTGCCTCTGGCTGGCGATGGCGCAACGGCCGAAGACGGAACTGGCCCCGGCGCCAGCCGAATAATCCCGGAGCGCCGGCGCTCCGGGCGCTTCCGGCGAAGCGCTACCCCTTCAGGAATTCCCGGCTCGAGGCGAGGAACGCGTCCGGGGTGTCCAGCGGGATCGCGTGGCCGGAGCCCTTGATCTCGTCGAACGTCGATTGCGGCATCACCTCGATCATCCGCTTCGCCACCTCGGACGCGAGGATGTCGGAGTTCTCGCCGCGCATAAGCAGGGTCGGGACGGCGATGTTCGCACACGAGCGCCACGCCGTATCCGCATCGCGTGGGCGAAGCGTGTTCCCCGAGCGCAGCGCCCGGTCGTAACGGTAGGTCCATCGCCCGTCGGCGGTGCGCATGAGACTGTTGTCGACCCGGTGCCGGTGGTGCGCCTCCGGCGGAACGGAATTGACCGCGCGGGCGGCGGCGAAGGCGGCCTCGCGGCTGTCGAAGACGTCGCTGGCCCGCACGCCCTCGCGGATCCGCGCCCCGCCCGAGGCGATGATCTCCGGACCGATATCGACGATGACCAGCCTTTCCAGCTCCGGCGGACGGCGGCCTGCATATTCCATGGCGACCATGCCGCCCATGGAAAGGCCGAGCAGGGTGAAGGCCTTCAGTCCCAGCGCCTTCACGAACGCTTCCAGGTCGCCGGCCATGTCGGCCACGCCATAGGCGTCAGCCGGCGCCCAATCGGTGTCGCCGTGACCGCGCTGATCGAGCGCCAGCACGCGGTAGCGGTCGGTCATCGCCTCGGCGAAAGCGTCCCAGGAGCGGGCGTGTCCGGTGAAGCCGTGCAGCAGGACGAGGTCCGGCGCGCCCGCCTTGGCCGGCGCCCAGTCGCGGTAGCGGAAGCGCAGCCCCCGCATCTCGATCATCTCGTCCCTCACGGCGGCCATCTGCGTCTCCTGGTGTTTTGGAGGAGCTTACGGCTCAGTCGCGTTGCGCGTCACCCCCGGTCGTGGTGGCGGCCGAAGTCGGGTTCGGGGGTTTCCTGGCCGGCGTCGATCACGCCGCGGCGGATCTCGCGGGTGCGGGTGAAGAGGTCCTGCAGCTTGTCGCCCTCACCCCAGCGGATCGCCCGCGAGAGGGCCTGCAGGTCTTCGGTGAAGCGGCCGAGGATCTCCAGCACCGCGTCTTTGTTGGCTAGGAAGACGTCGCGCCACATGATCGGATCGGAGGCGGCGATGCGGGTGAAGTCGCGAAATCCCCCGGCGGAGTATTTGATCACCTCGCTGCGCGTCACCGCCTCGAGGTCGGCGGCGGTGCCGACAATGTTGTAGGCGATGAGGTGCGGCAGGTGGCTGGTGACCGCCAGCACCAGATCGTGGTGGCGTGGGTCCATGAAATCGACGTTCGCGCCCAGCGCTCGCCAGAAGTCCGCCAACCGCTCGACCGCCTCCAGATAGTCCCGCCCCGCCCCCTCCTCCCGAGGCGTGAGGATGGTCCAGCGGTTCTCGAACAGCCCTTCGCGTCCCGCGTCCGGCCCAGAGGTCTCCGCGCCGGCGATCGGGTGGCCGGGCACGATGAAGACGTCCTCGCGGCCAAGAAGAGAAAGTCCCTCGCTCACAGCGGTCTTCACCGACCCCACGTCGGTCACCGTGGCGCCAGGGGCGAGGGCCGCGGCCACGGCCTGAGCGGCGGGGGCGATGGAAAGGGGCGGAGCGGCGAAGAGGACGAGGTCGGCTCCCTCGACCGCGGCGGCGGCCGAGTGGCAGACCTGGTCGGCGATGCCCAGTTCGGCCACCCGGGCGCGGACTGTCTCGCTGGCGTCGAACACGGCGATCTCGCCGACGGCGCCGCGGGCTCTGGCCGAGCGGGCGACCGAGGAGCCGATCATCCCGCAGCCCACGAGGGCTAGGCGGCGGTAGATTGGACTTGCCGCCTTGCTCATGAGCGACCGAGAAACTCGCCCAGGACCTCGACGATGGCCCGGTTGTGTTCCTCCAGGCCGATGGTGAAGCGCAGGTGGTTGGGCAGGCCATAGCCGCCCACGCCGCGCACGAGCAGGCCGCGGCTGGCGAGGAAGGCTTCCGCCTCGGCCGCAGTCCGCCCCCGCGCCGTCGGAAAGCCCGCCAGGACGAAGTTGGCGGCGGAGGGGACGACCTCCAGACCGAGCCCGCCCAGCTGCTGGGTGAGCCACGGCCGCCACTGCTCGATGTGGGCGAGAGAGCGAGCCGCGAATTCCTCGTCTTCCATGGCGGCGATGGCCGCGACCTGGGCCGGAATCGATGTGTTGAACGGAAGGCGAAGGCGATCCACCGCCTCGGCTACGGCGAAGGGCGCATAGCCCCAGCCGACCCGCAGAGCCGCCAGCCCGTGGATCTTGGAGAAGGTGTGGGTGACCACGATGTTGGACGCCCCTCGCGCCAGCTCCAGGCCATCGGTGAAGTTGGGGTCGCTGCAGAACTCGGCATAGGCGCCGTCGAGGATCAGCATCACGTCCGGCGGAAGGCCTGCGTGCAGCCGCTCGACCTCCGAGGCTGGAAGCATCGTGCCCGTCGGGTTGGCGGGGTTTGCGATGAAGACCAGACGGGTGCGCTCGTCCACCTCGGCCAGCATCGCGTCCACGTCGATCCGGTAATTGCGCTCGGTGGCCATGCGCACCTCCGCCTCGTTGGCGCGCGCGGCGATGCCATAGGCCCCGAAGCCGTATTCGCCCTGGACGATGTTGTCGCCGGCCTGAAGGTAGGTCTGGGCGAGCATGGCGAAGATCTCGTCCGTCCCGCAGCCCAGGATGATCCGCCCGGGCTCGATGCGGTAGCGCTCGGCGATCGCCCCGCGTAGCTGGTTCCCGCGCCCGTCCGGATAAAGCGACAGCTCATCCATCACCGAGGCGAAGGCCGCTTTCGCCAGAGGGCTGCAGCCCAGGATGTTCTCGTTGGCCGACAGCTTCACCGGCTTCTCGACGCCTTCGGCCGAGGCGCGGCCCGGCTTGTAGGCGACGATGTCCAGGATGCCGGGTCGCGGGGCAGGCGCCGCGCGAGGCGGGGATGAGGGCGCGTTCATGTGGGCCTCTAGGCGCAATGCGCCCCGCCGCTGTCAACCGCGCCGCTTTAGAAGAGCCGCGGCGAGGGCCCAAGCGCGACGGGTCCAAGGGTCATGCGGCCGGCCTGGAAGTGCAGGACGAGAGTGGCCTTGGGTCCCACGCCCGAGACGGCGAGGGCCGAGCGCGTGGTGTCCGGCGCCAGGGTCCCCTGCGTGCCCATCGCCCCGATCACCTTGGCGGCCTGGCGCAGCGTGAGCGTCAGCGCGCCCTCGAGCCGCCCGTCGGGACCAAGCCCGACCGTGCCGGGCTTTGCGTCGATCAGGGCTTCGCCCGCCAGCAGCCTCAGATGGCGCACGTCGGTGAAGCCGCCTGCCTCCGACCAATTGCGAAGCGCGTGCGGCCAGTCGTCGCCAGCCAGGGCGTCGGCATGGTTGAAGATCAGGTCGGCGACGAAGGTGACCGGCTTGCCCTCGGCGATGCGCGCCAGCAGTCCCGAGAGACGCGCTGTCGCGCCGTCAACCTCGAGGTAGGCGGCGCCCTGGTCATTGGGTCCAGCCTTGGTGTGCAGGTGGAATTCGTGCGCGCGGGTGAGCAGGAACGGCGTGGCGCCGGGCGGGGTGGAGAAGTCGAGGTCGAGTCCCTCCACGGAAATCCGCGGCGGCCGTCCGCCGACATCGGAAAGGCTCGCGCGCACGGCCTTGCCAGTGACGACGAGCGGGCCTTCCCGTTGGCGGCCGATCACCACCCCGTCCGGAGCGTAGGCGACCCAGTGATCGGGCGCGAAGAGGAACGCCTCGGCCTTGAGCTGTGGGGCGGTGATGCTCCAGCCGGAGCGATCCCACGCGTGGGCGTCGGTCAGGTCGACGTCGAGCCGGAACGGAAAGCCATGAACTTCGGCGGCGCCGAACGAGACCGCGACGGACGAGCCGGGCGGGGGGTTCCTTGCCGCCTCGAGCTGGGCGAGGACAAGTCCGCGCGCGTAGACCCAGGCTCCTGCGAGCGCGATCAGCGCGATCGCCAGAAGGACGAACGGTATCCACAGGCCGAGGCGTCGCGGCCGCGGGTTCCTTGCGATATCGGACGCGGTCATGCAGGGCGAACGCAGAAGGAAGGCTCCATGGGCCGCGATATGAGCGATGTCGAAGCAGCCGGCCATGCGGCGCATGCGGCGCCTGCCCCGCAGAGGTGGGTGTTCGGCTACGGCTCGCTGATGTGGCGTCCCGGCTTCGCCTTCGTCCATCGCCTGCCGGCGGTGCTGCATGGCCGCCGCCGCGCCTTCTGCATCTATTCCGTGCACCATCGCGGCACGCCGGAACGGCCGGGGCTGGTGCTGGGGCTGGCTCGCGGCGGTGCGGTGCGAGGCGCCGCTTACGAGGTCGCCGAGGCGGACTGGGACGTGGTGATCGACTATCTGCGCGAGCGCGAACAACCGACCGAAACCTATGTCGAGTCTCGCGTCGCCGTGCGCCTGTGCGACGGCCGGCGCGTCCAGGCGGTCAGTTTCCTTTCCGACACCGACCATCCGCAGTGGGCGGGCGAGCTGAGCTTCGAGGCCCAGGCCCGCCTGATCGCCCGCTCCCATGGCCTCTCCGGCGCCAACGTCGACTACCTGGCCGACCTGGTCGAGCACCTTCGCGCGGAGGGGATCAGGGACCGGACGATGGAGCGGCTGCTGGTGCGAGTGCGGGACATGCAGCACTCCGGCCCTGCGGAATGACTCCTACTCCGCGAGGAGGGCCCGGGAGGCTGGCTCGATCCGCTCCTGCAGCTCGCGCATGAAGGTCGCGCGATGCAGCCCCGCGGGGATCGGCGGCAGGAATTCGTAGACGATCGTTCCGGGGCGGCGAATGAAGCCGTGGGCGGGCCAATGGACACCGGAATTGGTCGCCACAGGCGTGCAGGGCAACCCCAGCTCGCGATAGAGGGCGGCCACCCCAGGCTGGTAGTCGCCCGTCTCGCCCGGCGGCATGCGGTGGCCTTCGGGGAAGATCACCAGCTGGCGCGCCTCCGACATTCGCTCGCGCGCGTCCGATACGAGCTGGCGCAGGGCCTTGGAGTGCCCGGACCTGTCGACGGGGATCATGCCGGCCCGGCGCGCGTACCAGCCGAACAAGGGGATTGCGAAGAGCTCCTTCTTGGTGACGAAGCAGGCGTCCGGATAGATCGCCATTGTGCCGAGTGCGTCGAACATGCACTGGTGCTTGGCCGCTACGAGAGCCGGTCCGGCCGGCATGTGCTCGCGCCCGCGCACTTCGACGCGGACTCCGCAGATCGGCGCGAGCATGGCGGTGAAGACCTTCGCCCACACCTTCACACAGGTGACCGTCCAGCTTCGCGGGCCCAGGACCGTCGGGAGCATCACGATCACCCACAGGACCGAGAAGAGGTAGAACAGGGCCACGAAGACCAGCGAGCGGAGCACGGTCATCAGGTCTGCCCCGTCGCCCGGGACCCGGCCAGGCTCGCCCGTGTCAGCGCCACCAGGTACTTGCAGTATTCCTTGGCCATCCGTTCAGCCCCCCGACGATTGTCCAGCCATCGGCGCGCATCAAGGTCGGGTGTCGCGACCGGATAGGGCGTAACCTTCACCCCTGGCGCGGCGGCCTCCAGCTCCACCATGGCGCGCGGCATGTGATAGT
>JAFANN010000003.1 GCA_019232665.1 Caulobacteraceae bacterium
CAAGAGCCTGCCGCCTGCGCCCATCGCGATGGCGCCGCAGATGCTCGCCGCGGCGCCTGCCTACGCCCCAGTCGCTCCCGCCGTGGCTCCTGTTGCGGCCGCCGCGCCTTCAGCGCCGGCGGCGCCCGCGGGCGAGGTTGTGAAGTCGCCCATGGTGGGCACCGTCTACATGCAGCCCCAGCCGGGAGCGCCTCCGTTCGTGCGCGCCGGCGATCGGGTCGAAGAGGGCCAGACCCTGCTGCTGCTCGAGGCGATGAAGACCATGAATCCGATCCCTGCGCCGAAATCGGGCGTCCTGGTCGAGTTCCTCGTGGCCGACGGAGAGCCGGTGGAATACGGCGAACCCCTGCTCGTCATCGGCTGACGGGGAATGTTCGAGAAAATCCTCATCGCCAACCGGGGCGAGATCGCCCTTCGGGTTCACCGCGCCTGTCAGGAGATGGGCATCCACACGGTGGCGGTGCACTCTGAGGCGGACAGCTCGGCCATGCACGTGCGCCTGGCCGACGAAAGCGTCTGCATCGGCCCCGCACCGATCGCCAAGAGCTACCTCAACATCCCCTCGATCGTCGCGGCCTGCGAGATCACCGGGGCGCAGGCGGTGCATCCGGGCTACGGCTTCCTGTCCGAGAACGCCCGCTTCGCCGAGATCCTCGAAGCCCACGGCTATGTCTTCATCGGCCCGCGGCCCGAACACATCCGCGTCATGGGCGACAAGATCGCAGCCAAGCGCACGGTGAAGGCGGCTGGCATCCCTGTCGTGCCCGGTTCCGATGGCGCGGTGAACAGCGAGGCCGAAGCCATCGCGATGGCGAAGGAGATCGGCTTTCCGGTGCTGATCAAGGCCTCCGCCGGAGGCGGGGGACGCGGGATGAAGGTCGCGCGCTCCGTCGAGGAGGTGGCCGAGGCCTACGGAACCGCCCGAGGCGAGGCCAAGGCGGCGTTCGGCGACGACGCCGTCTACATGGAGCGGTACCTGGCCGCGCCGCGACACATCGAGCTGCAGGTGGTGGCCGACTCGCACGGCTCGGTCTGTCACCTTGGCGAGCGGGACTGCTCCCTGCAGCGCCGCCACCAGAAGATCCTCGAGGAGGCCCCTTCCCCCGTCATCGACGCGGCGGCCCGGGCCAAGATCGGCAAGGTCGTCGTCGATGCGGTCAAGGCGATCGGCTACCTCGGTGTCGGCACGATCGAGTTCCTCTACGAGGACGGCGAGTTCTTCTTCATCGAGATGAACACCCGCCTGCAGGTGGAGCATCCGGTCACCGAGGCGATCACCGGCATCGATTTGGTGCGCGAGCAGATCCGCATCGCCGCCGGACTACCGCTGTCCTTCACCCAGGACCAGGTGGTGTTCGAAGGCCACGCCATCGAATGCCGGATCAACGCCGAGAACCCGCGCACCTTCGCCGGCTCCCCCGGCGTGGTGACGGACTTCCATGCGCCAGGGGGCCTCGGCGTGCGACTCGATTCCGCGCTCTACGCCGGCTACGCGATCCCGCCCTACTACGACAGCCTGGCCGGCAAGCTGATCGTGCACGCCCGCGATCGCGAGGAGGCCATCGCCCGCATGAAGCGGTGCCTGGCCGAGATGGTCGTCGGTGGCGTCGAGACGACCATTCCGCTCTTCCAGGATCTGCTGGTCGAGCCGGATATCGTCGCGGGCCGCTACGACATCCATTGGCTAGAGCGGTGGATCAAGGCTCAAGGCTGAGCCGCGCCGGGCGCTCCTGCGAGCCCCAACACCGGCTTCGCCCTTGACCTTCGGCGCTGGGACGGCCACGCCCTCTTCGGGATTTCAAGAGGAGGAGACGGACCATGGCTGACGACAACCATGACCTCAGGAGCCAGGCGGACGCCATGGACCTCGAGGCCGAGCTGAACAACCTCGGCATGTCGAAGGAGGCGCGGCCGCTGTTCGACGCGGTCAAGCGGCACATCGCCGAGAACGTCGCCCCGATCACCGAGGAATTCCATCGCCTCGGCGAAGGCCGCGCAGACCGCTGGAGCTGGGCGCCCGGGCAGCTGGAACTGCTCCAGACGGCCAAGGACAAGGCCAAGGCCGCCGGCCTGTGGAACTTCTTCCTGCCGACCTCGGAGATCGGCCGGGGCCTCACCAATCTCGACTACGCCTACATCGCCGCTGAACTGGGCAAGAACCCGCTGGCGTCCGAGAGCCTCAACTGCTCCGCCCCCGACACGGGCAACATGGAGGTGCTCGAGCGCTGCGGCACGCCCGAGCAGAAGGAGAAGTGGCTGAAGCCGCTCCTGAACGGAGATATCCGCTCGTGCTTTGGCATGACCGAGCCGGGTCTCGCTTCGTCGGACGCGAAGAACATCGCCACGCGCGCCGAACTGGTCGGCGACGAATGGGTCATCAACGGCGAGAAGTACTACATCTCCGGCGCCGGCGACCCGCGCTGCAAGATCATGATCTGCATGGTCAAGACCAGCCCCGACGCCCCGCGCCAGTTCCAGCAGTCGCAGATCCTGGTGCCCATGGACACGCCCGGCGTCCAGGTGCTCGGACCGATGTGCGTCTTCGGCCACGACGACGCGCCGCACGGCCACATGCACATCCGCCTCGACAACGTGCGGGTGCCCAAGGGGAACATCCTTCTGGGCGAGGGCCGCGGTTTCGAGATCTCCCAGGTGCGCCTGGGCCCCGGCCGGATCCACCACTGCATGCGCTCGATCGGCCAGGCCGAACGGGCGCTCGACCTGATGGTCAAGCGCGCCACCAGCCGGGAGGCGTTCGGCAAGCCCCTGATCCAGCTCGGCAAGAACCTCGAAGTGGTCTCTCGCGCGCGGATCGAGATCGAGGCCATGCGCCTGATGGTCCTCAAGGCCGCCAAGGCGATGGACGTGCTTGGCAACCGCGAGGCCCGCGTGTGGGTGCACATGGTCAAGGCCATGGTTCCCGAGCGCGTCTGCAAGATCATCGACGAGGCGATCCAGATCCACGGCGCGACGGGCGTGTCGCAGTGGACGCCACTCGCCCAGATGTACACGGGCCAGCGCACCCTGCGGATCGCCGACGGACCGGACGAGGTCCACCACCTGGTCGTCGGCCGGGCCGAACTCAGCCGCCACTAGAGCAAACCCCGTTCAGACGGAACCGTCCGAACGGGGGTGATTTGCTCTAGATTCAAAAGTGTAGAGCCTGATTCAGCGTTCGCATCTGTTCCGTGTGAACGCATCAGGCTCTAGCGGGCGGATCGCGGATCCTCCTCGCGCATCTAAGGGGAGGATCCGCAACACCCGGACCATCCTGCGAAACCCTTCCCTGCGGAAGCGTGAGCGCCCCACTTGCGCGTCGCCAGTTTGCGACGAGATTGATCAGGTCCAGTTGGAGGGCCCCATGACGCGTTCGTGGATTCTGATGACGGGGCTGAGCGTTGCGATCGCGACCGCCACCTCGGCCATGGCTCAACAGGCGGGGCCATATACTCCGATTCCCAACCCGCCACCGGCGCCATGGAATTCGACCCCCGGGCCCTGGGGTTCAAACACGGGGGCGCCAGCCGCCCCTGCGCCGCAGGCTCAGTCGAGTCTGCCGCCGGAGACCGGACCAGCGCCTCCCGCGCAGCCCGTCATCGACGTCCAGCAGGTGCGGACGATCACGCGCGGTTTCCAGAACGACCTGAACCGGCTCGGTGGTGTCGCCCAGGTCACCCGCTGCGGCCCCGTTCTTCACCTCCAGCCTCCGCAGACTGGAGGCTACGATGAGAGCTATGGCGCGATCTGCGAGCTGCAGGTCGCCGATCGACACCTGCAGGCCGTGATGTGCGACAACCGTCGGGGCAACAAGTTCAGCCTTTCGTTCGCCGCGGTCCGCGATCTCGACGCGATAGGCCGGTTCATGACGAGCAACTGCTTTCCCGAGGGCTGAGCTATAGTCGGTCGCCTTGAGCGCCTTCACCGCAGATGACCTGATTTCCTGCTATGAGCGGGGCGTCTTCCCGATGGCGGACGCGCGCCAGGATCGCCGGCTGTTCCTGGTCGATCCGACCCGCCGCGGGATCCTGCCGCTCGAAGCCCTGCAGGTCTCGCGGCGACTTGCCAGGACGGTGCGGTCCAACGCGTTCGACATACGGGTGGACACCAGCTTCGCCGCTGTCGTCCAGGCCTGCGCCGCCCCGGCGCCCGGCCGGATGGAGACCTGGATCAACCACACGATCGAGCGGCTCTGCATCGAACTGGCCCGGCGGGGCGTCGCACACAGCGTCGAGGTCTGGCGAGAGGACCGGCTCGTCGGCGGCCTCTACGGCGTCGCGCTGGGCGGCGCCTTCTTCGGCGAGAGCATGTTTTCCGTGGAGCGCGACGCCAGCAAGGTGGCGCTGGTTCATCTGGTCGCCCGCCTGCGCGCGGGCGGATTCACCCTGCTCGACACCCAGTTCGTCACCGAACACCTGATGCGGCTGGGGGCGGTCGAGATCGATCGCGCGGACTATCGGCGGCGGCTGTCGATCGCCCTCGCCCGTCGGGCGAATTTCTTCACCCTGCCCCGCTCGTTCTCCGGCGCGATTGCGTTGCTCTACGCGGTGGGCGCGGGCGTCCCCTCGCAGGATTCCAGCCAGGCGTCATAGACCGGATGTTGCAGGGCGTGGACGTCCGGCGCCTTGGCGAACATCCAGCCCTTGTACACCTGCTTCGAACCGACGACCCCGTTGGCCGACCCGATGTCGGCGTCGATAACCACATAAGCCGATGGCCTGGGATCAGCGGAGTCGGGCGCCCAGGTCTGGCACGCGCGCACCTGGAAGACGAGGCTCTTATACCGGACCCGACGCCCCACAGGGGCCTCGAACCGCAGGGTCTCGGCGGTCACCTTGTCCAGCACGCGAAGAATGGCCATCGGGCCTCGGTCCGGCCGCGGCGGTCCAGTGGGCGTTACGACCTTCGGCTTTGGCTTCTCTTGCGCCATCTCAGGCTCCGACTGGGCCTCCTCGGCCATGGGCGGAGGGGCGACCACCGGTCCGAGTGACGGCGGCGGAGGCGCCTGCGAGACCGGCGGCAACGGCGGTGACTGCGGAGGCGGAGGCGGAGGCGAGCCGGGCTGGGCGAAGGCCAGTCCGGCGCCCAGCACGGCCAGGACTGCGGCTGCAGCGATGCTGCGGGGCTTTATTCGGGGGTCCACGGCTCGTAGTCGGCTGTCGCCGCCTGCCGCTCGCCGCCTCGGGCGAGGGACCCTTTGGGACGCCAGGCCCAGATCGTGCCGGTCAGGTTGGGCTGGTGATCTTTTTCCCAAGCGCGGCGCTTGAGCGGCTCACGCGTCGGGGGCTCAGCGAAGGTGTGGTGCAGCCAGCCGTGCCAGTCGGGAGAGACCTTCGAGGCGTCGGCATAGCCCTTGTAGATCACGAAGCGGCGGTTGCGCCCGTCGTAGTCGAACTTCTTGTCCGTGCTCTCGTAGTAGGCGTTGCCGAGCTCGTCGTGGCCGACGAGCTTCGAGGAGCGGACGATCTGGTTCCGCGCGCCGATCGTCGCGCCAAACCACCAGGTGAAAATTTCCTTCAGCACGGGCGCGCTTATAGGCGGCGGCCGCGCCGTCGTCCAGACGGCGCCGTCGACCTCGGACGGACCCATTACCCACAACATCTTGTGGATGAGCGGGCTAGACGCCCAATATCTGTTGCGTCGACCGTGCAGCCCCCCTAGCCTCACGACATCGAGCGGAGGAGGTGAGGTCATGCGTCTGGACCCGGTGCGCTCTGCGCCGTCGCTCGCCACCGCCGAGCGCACCCTGGAGCGAGCGGGACGCGTAGAAGACGTCCTCGCTCCCATCGCCTGGCCAAACGCCCAGGTTGAGGCGTGGCTGGACTGGGCCGACGCGATTCCCCGCGACTGGCCTGCGGGCGCGCCCGCTGCCCTCGGCCCCGATGCGCCCCGACATCCATTGCTGGGCGGCGGGCCCGACCTTTATGCGACGCGCCAGGCGGCGTGGGGGCTGGCGCTCGGCTATTTCGCCGACAAGGCCCAGGCCATCGCCTTCCGCTCCTGCGTTTTCGACATCTTCGCCGCGGGCGTGGCTTCGCCGGGGCCCTCGCTTGCGTTCGGAGCGCGACTGCATCCGCTGCTGGCGGATCCCGTCCCCTCCCCGCCCCTGCAAGCTCTCACAGTCGACCAGGCGGCTGGCGCGTCCCCGGCAGAGACCGGCTCCGCGCTCGGCGCTCGCCTCGCGGCCGTCGCCGACCATGTCCGGCGATGCGAGGGCGACCGGCAAGCGTGCGCCGACCCGGCCTCGAACCAGGCGCTCGCCCGCGCCGCCCACGCCGCGCACACGGCCGGCGCAAGCGACGCACAGATCGCCGAGGCGATCGCGCTTGGACTGGCGGGCCACGACGCCGCTCCGTCCCCCACCGCGGGCATCGCGTTCATGGACCGGGCCGACGCAATGGCGGGCGAAGCAGCAGGGCGTCGCGGCGCCCTTCTCGGCTGGCGCGGAGGGCTCAGGCTCGCCTTTTCGGAAGCGGACGCCCTGGCTCTCGCGCGGAGCCTCGCTGCGCCGGCCGCCGCCCTCGACCTCTTCGCCCTGCGCGAGGGCGAGGACATCGCGGCCGCGGCTCGCCTGATGACGGTTTGCCTGGATATCGAGGTCTCGGCCGGGTTCTGCGAAACCCCTGCCCAGGCCTGCCTGCGCCGCGACTGGCGGCCTCTTCGCCTTGGCATGGCGGGATTGTCGGAGCGGCTGGTCGCCGAGGGCCTCGTTTATGACTCGGACGAGGGACGCACGCGCGCCGTCGAGCTCGCGTCGATCATCGGCGATGCCGCGCGCGAGACCTCCGAAGCGCTGGGACGGAGTCTCGGCGCAGTTCGGATGGCCGGCGTCAGCCCCGCGCGCCGCAACAGCGAGATTCTGGGCGCGGTGACCGAGCCGGAGGTGGCGTTGCGGCTCGGTGGCCGCAGCCTTGGCGCCGAGCCCTGGTCCGGTCCTGTAGCCCTGGCCGAAACCGCCGACGGCGCCGTGCTGCATGTCCTGCACGAGGCCGCCGCGGAGGCAATCGACCGGCTCGGGATCGACGGCGACGCCGCACGCGACCAGGTCCTCGGCCGCCGCACCCTTACTGGCGCCCCGGGGGTCGATCCGTCCGCCCTGGCGGCGCGTGGCTTCACCGACCATGAGGTCGGGGCAGCCGAGCGGGCGCTCATCCAGACTGCGAACCTGCGCGACGCCTTCGCCCCCGCCGTCGTCGGCGCCGGCTTCGTGCGCGACGTGCTGGGCGCGTCGGAGGACGACCTCGCCGACGCCCGGTTCGACACGCTCTCCCAGGCCGGCTTCAGCCCAGACGAGATCGCCGCGGCGAGTCACTACATCCTGGGGACGGGCCGACTTTCAGACTCGCCGATCCTCGCTCCGCCGCAGCGGGCGATTTTCAGCGCGGACGCCGAGGTTCCTCTGGAGGCGCGGCTCGCCATGACGACGATGCTGGAGGACGTCTGGGACGCTCCCCTCACTGCGGTGGTGGAGCTGGACTTCGACGCCAGTCCGGATGACGCCGCCGCCGCACAGTCGCTCGCCGCGGCGAGCGGTGTCCGCGCAATCGTCCTGCGACGTGCGGCCGCCCCGGGGGACTTCGCCCTTCGTCTTCCGGAACCCGACGAGCCGCCCGTCCGCACGCCGGCGCAGACGGTCCGAGAGCGGATCGTCGAACGCGTGGTGGAAGCGCCGCGCGGTCGCCAGCGGCTACCCGACAGGCGAAAGGGATATATCCAGAAAGCCGTCGTCGCCGGCCACAAGGTCTATCTTCACACCGGCGAGTACGACGACGGGGCCCTGGGCGAGATCTTCATCGACATGCACAAGGAAGGCGCGGCCTTCCGCTCACTGATGAACAATTTCGCCATCGCCGTGTCGATCGGCCTGCAATACGGCGTGCCGCTCGAGGAGTTCGTCGACGCCTTCGTGTTCACCCGCTTCGAGCCTTCCGGAGCGGTGACGGGCAACGACCAGGTGCGCTCGGCCACTTCCATCCTCGACTACGTCTTCCGGGAGCTCGGGATCTCCTATCTCGACCGGCGGGACCTGGCGACGATCGATCCGGGGGAGATGGATCGCGACGGACTGGCTTCCGCGCCGGCCGAGCCTCAGCCGGTGGCGCGCTACATCTCGAAGGGGTTTTCGCGCGGGGCGGCGCCCGACAATCTCGTCTTCCTGCCTTTGGCCCGGTCTTCGGGCGCCGGGGAGAGCCTGGGAGGCGTCGCCGACGTCTGCCCTGACTGCGGCGATCTCGCCCTTGTCGGCCAAGGTCGGGAGCGCGTGTGCTCCTCCTGCGGTTGCCGGCCGTTCGGAACGGGACGCGACGCCGGACGTTCCTGATTTGTTCTTGCAGAAATCTGCGACTCCTATACCTAAATCGGTCAGTGTGAACCGCCCGCGCCGGAGCGTGGGGGGACGGCCAAGCAGGACATGCACGACAACAGCCGCTTCATCCGCGTGCGCGGCGCGCGCGAGCACAATCTGAAGGACGTCAGCGTCGACATCCCGCGCGACGAACTGGTGGTCATCACCGGTCTGTCGGGCTCGGGAAAGAGCAGCCTCGCCTTCGACACCATCTATGCCGAGGGACAGCGCCGCTATGTCGAGAGCCTCTCGGCCTACGCCCGCCAGTTCCTGGAGCTGATGGGAAAGCCGGATGTGGACCTCATCGAAGGTCTCTCGCCGGCGATCTCGATCGAGCAGAAGACCACAAGCCGCAATCCGCGCTCGACCGTCGGCACCGTCACCGAGATCCACGACTACATGCGCCTGCTATGGGCGCGGATCGGCGTCCCCTACTCGCCCGCCACCGGCCTGCCGATCGAGAGCCAGACCGTCAGCCAGATGGTCGACAAGCTGACCGCCCTTCCAGAGGGCGAGCGGATCTATCTGCTGGCTCCGGTAGTGCGCGACCGCAAAGGCGAATACCGCAAGGAGATCGCCGACTGGCAGAAGGCCGGCTACCAGCGGTTGAAGATCGACGGGACTTTCTATCCGATCGAGGACGCCCCTCAGCTTGAGAAGACCTTCAAGCACGACATCGACGTCGTGGTGGACCGCATCGTCACCCGCGAGGGCCTCGAGAGCCGCTACGCCGACAGCCTCGAGAGCGCGCTGCGCCTAGCCGACGGCATCGCCGTGGCTGAGTGGGCTGACGTCAAATCGGGCGAGACCGAGCCGCGCCGGATCATCTTCTCCGAGAAGTTCGCCTGCCCGGTCTCGGGCTTCTCGATCCCGGAAATCGAACCCAAGCTGTTCTCGTTCAACAGCCCGGCCGGCGCCTGCCCCGCCTGCGACGGGCTGGGGATGAAGCTCGGCTTCGACTCCGACCTCGTCGTGCCCGATAAGGACCGCACGCTGCACAAGGGAGCAATCGCACCCTGGGCCAAAGGTCCCTCTCCCCTCTACACCCAGACGCTGCAGGCCCTGGCCCGCCACTACGGTTTCTCGATGGACGAGCCGTGGTGGAAGCTCCCGGAAGAGGCGCGCCGTGTGGTCCTGGAGGGGTCGGGGAAGGAGAAGATCCGCTTCGTCTACGACGACAACGCCCGCAAGTACGAGGTCACCAAGACCTTCGAAGGCGTCCTGCCGAACCTCGAGCGACGCTGGCGCGAGACTGACTCCAGCTGGGTGCGCGAGGAGCTCGGCCGATTCCAGTCCGAGACCCCCTGCCCCGTGTGCGGCGGCGCCCGCCTCAAGCCCGAGGCGCTCTCGGTGAAGATTGGAGGCCGGAACATCGCCGAGGTGTCGGGCCTGGCGATCCGCCCTGCCCGCGACTGGTTCGAGGGGCTCGAGAACGAACTCACCGCCAAGCAACTCGAGATCGGCCGTCGCGTCCTGAAGGAGATCAACGACCGCCTCAGATTCCTCGTCGACGTTGGGCTCGAATACCTCAACCTCGCGCGCGGTTCAGGCACGCTGTCGGGCGGTGAGAGTCAGCGCATCCGTCTGGCGAGCCAGATCGGTTCGGGCCTGACCGGCGTCCTCTACGTCCTCGACGAACCCTCCATCGGTCTGCACCAGCGCGACAACGCGCGCCTGCTGACCAGCCTCAAGGGACTGCGGGACCTGGGGAACTCGGTGCTGGTTGTGGAGCACGACGAGGAAGCGATCCTCACCGCCGACCATGTCATCGACATGGGGCCGGCGGCCGGTATCCACGGCGGCAAGGTGATCGCTGAGGGACCGCCCCAGGCGATCATGGATCATCCTGAGAGCCTCACTGGGCAGTACCTGACGGGCGCGCGGCAGATCGAAGTGCCCACCGAGAGACGTCCGATCTCGACCAAGCGGCGCGTCCGCGTGGTCGGGGCCCGAGGTAACAACCTGAAGTCCGTCACTGCGGACATTCCCGTTGGGACCTTCACCTGCATTACCGGGGTCTCGGGTGGGGGCAAGTCCACCTTCACCATCGAGACGCTGTACAAGGCGGCGGCCCGCCGCCTGAATAACGCCTCGGAGGCGCCGGCGCCCCACGAGCGGATCGAGGGTCTGGAGAACTTCGACAAGGTTATCGACATCGATCAGAGCCCGATCGGGCGCACGCCGCGGTCGAACCCGGCCACCTACACCGGCGCCTTCACGGCGATACGCGACTGGTTCGCCGGACTGCCTGAGGCGAAGGCGCGTGGATATGGGCCTGGGCGGTTCAGCTTCAACGTCAAGGGCGGCCGCTGCGAGGCCTGCCAGGGCGATGGCCTGATCAAGATCGAGATGCACTTCCTGCCGGACGTCTACGTCACTTGCGATGTGTGCAAGGGCAAGCGCTACAACCGCGAGACCCTGGAAATACTTTTCCGCGGCAAGAGCATAGCCGACGTGCTGGACATGACGGTCGAAGAGGCGGCGGAGATGTTCCGCGCTGTTCCATCCATCCGGGACAAGATGGAGACGCTGTCGCGGGTCGGCCTCGGCTACATCAAGGTGGGCCAGCAGGCGACGACGCTGTCAGGCGGCGAGGCCCAGCGGGTGAAGCTGTCGAAGGAGCTTTCCCGGCGCGCGACCGGCCGCACACTCTACATTCTCGACGAGCCGACGACGGGACTGCATTTCGAGGACGTGCGGAAGCTCCTCGAGGTGCTCCACGAACTCGTGGATCAGGGCAACACGGCCGTGGTGATCGAGCACAACCTCGACGTGGTGAAGACCGCCGACTGGATCCTCGATTTCGGCCCTGAGGGGGGAGACGGGGGCGGCCAGATCGTAGCGGAAGGATCGCCCGAGACCATCGCCCAGGAGCCCGACAGCTGGACGGGTCGCTACCTGGCCCACGTGCTCGCCAAGCACGCGGTCGCGCCTGCGCCGGTGCTCAAACGCGCCCGGGCGAGGATTGGAGTCCGCGAGCGAGCCTGACCGGGGAACCGTGGCGACGCCCTTGTGTTGTGGCCAAGGTGACTGATGAGGCCGGTCTCGCTGGCCCGTTAGGACGGGCATGCCGGATCAGGTCGACAGCAATTCCGCCGATCCAAAAGCTGGGGGTGAACGCCAGGGCGCCGGGGATTCCGGGAGCAACCAAGGCAAGCCGCCCAAGAAAAAGGGGCTGCTGCAGCGACCGGTCCTGCTGACTAGCGGCGCCGTCGCCCTGATCGTCATCATCCTTGGCGCGCTCATCTGGTGGCTGCACGCCCGGCACTTCGAGACCACCGACGACGCCTATGTGGACACCCACATCGTCCGCCTCGCCCCGCAAATCCCGGGCCAGGTGGTGAGGGTGCTCGCGGTGGACAACGAAAGGGTCAACGCCGGCGACCTTCTGGTGTTGATCGATTCGGCCCCCACCAAGGCTCAGGTGGCCCAGTACGAGGCGCAGAAGGCTCAGGCCCAGGCTCAGGTCGACAACGCCCTCGCCCAGGTGCAGACAAACGAGGCTACGCTTCGGCAGGCGCAGTCCGACGTGGCCGCGGCCCAGGCGCCCGCTCACAACGCCGCCTTGGATCTGGCGCGCTACAACGCCCTGCTCGCCCTCAACCGCCTGGCGATCGCTCAGCAGCAGCTTGACCAGGCGCGAGCGACGGCGGCGCAGACCGCGGCCCAACGGGATTCCGCCGTAAGAGTGGTCCAGGAGAGACGCGAGCAGATCGCCGCCAGCCGCACGCAGGTGACCGCGGGGCGCCAACAGGTGGCCGCCGCCCAGGCCGAACTCAACACCGCATCGATCAACCTGGGCTACACGCGCATTTCTGCGCCCGTCGACGGCTACGTCACCAACAAGACGGTGGCGCTGGGGAACTACGTCCAACCGGGAACCCAGATGATGGCCATCGTCCCGATTCGGATGTGGATCACGGCGAACTACAAGGAGACCCAGCTGGCGCACATGCGGATAGGCCAGCCTGCCACCATCAAGATCGACGCCTGCCCGGGCGATAAATTCAAGGGCCGCGTGGATTCGATCCAGCGCGGAGCAGGCCAGGCGTTCGGCGTCCTGCCGCCCGAGAACGCCACCGGCAACTTCGTGAAGGTAGTCCAACGAGTTCCGGTGAAGATCGTCTTCGACAACACCTTCGCCGATTGCCCCCTGGGGCCGGGCCTCTCGGTCGTACCCTCCGTCCGGGTGCGCTGAGGTGGCCGGAGCGCCGACCGGCAGCCGCTGGACGCCCGAACGATCGGTCGCCGGCGGCCGCAATCCCTGGACCATCGTCGCGGTGATCTCGATCGCGACCTTCATGACGGTCCTGGACACGTCGATCGTGAACGTCTCGCTCAACCACATCGCCGGCGGCATGGCGGCGGACTACGACGAGGCGACCTGGGTGACCACGACCTTCCTGGTCGCCCAGGCGATCGTCATCCCGGCCTCCGGCTGGCTCGCCAACGTGATCGGCCGCAAGCGGTACTACATGATCTCGGTGGGCCTCTTCACAGTGGCCTCCTTCGCCTGCGGGATCGCCCCCAACCTCTCTCTGCTCATCCTGGCCCGCATCGTGCAGGGGGCCGCGGGCGGCGGGCTGGCGGCGGTGGAACAGTCGATGCTCGTGGACACCTTTCCACCGGAGCAACGCGGCCCGGCCTTCGCGGCCTACGGCGTGGTGGTGGTTGTTGGGCCGATCGCGGGGCCGATCCTCGGCGGGCTGATCACCGACAACTTCAGCTGGCGCTGGTGCTTCCTGATCAATGTCCCAGTGGGGGCGCTCTCCCTGTTCCTGGTCAACCTGCTGGTGGACGAGCCCCCGGCCCTGATCCGCGAGCGCAAGCAGCTGCACGAACGGGGGATCCGGTTCGACACAGTGGGCTTCCTCCTGATCGGCGGTTTTCTCGGTTGCCTGGAAGTGACCCTGGATCGCGGCCAGACGGACGACTGGTTCTCCAGCACCCTCATCCTTACGACCGCAACCATCGCGGCCCTGTGCCTGGTGCTGTTCATTCCTTGGGAGCTGACCAGGGACGAACCGGTCATTCCCATTTCGATGTTCGGCCGACGCAACTTCGCCATCGCAAGTATTCTGCTGTTGATAACCGGAGTGATCATCTTCGGCACGACGTTGTTCATTCCCCAGTTGCTGCAACAGGTGTTGGGCTATACGGCGACCGACGCAGGGTTAGCCCTCACCGCAGGCGGCGCGGCGACGATCCTCGTCATGCCCCTTGCCGGCATCCTCACCGCCAGGGTCGATCCTCGCCTCCTGATCGGCGCCGCCTTCATCGTCGAAGGCCTGGCTATGTGGAACATGACCGGCCTCGACACCCAGATGTCGTTCGAAGCCGCTGCGACAGCGCGGCTGTGGCAAGCGCTCGGCCTACCATTCCTCTTCGTGCCGATCAGCGCCATCGCCTATGTCGGGCTCGCGTCGAATGAGAGCAATCAGGCGTCCGCCCTGATGAACGTCGCCCGCAACCTTGGCGGCACGATCGGCATCTCGACGGTGCAGACGATGCTGGCCCAGCGCTCTCAGTTCCATCAGGCGCGGTTGGTGGAGCGGCTTGATCCCCTGAACCCCAACTACGTGCAAAGCCAGGGCCAGACCGCCAATGCCTATTCCAGCCTGGGCGCCGGCGCTCCAGACGCCGCGCTGGCGCACCTCTACAAAGGAACGCAGCAGCAGGCGGCGATGTTGTCCTACGTCGACGTCTTCCACACGCTGATGGTCGCCATCTTCCTGTGCCTGCCCCTACTGCTGTTCATGGAGGGGCGCAAAGGAACGGCCGCGGAGGCCGCGCCATGACCCTCCGCACGACCCGATTGGTAGCCGTGGCGAGCATGGCCGTCCTGGCCGCGGCCTGCACCGTAGGCCCGAACTACCAGAAGCCTGACCTGCCGACGCCGCCGGCCTATGCCGAGGCGCAATCGACCCCGCGCACGCAGATAAACGCGGCGGATGCAGACCTGTCGGTCTGGTGGACGCAATTCCACGACCCGGTGCTAGAGCAGCTGATTACTGAGGCGCTTGCGGACAATCTCGATGTCCAGACCGCTCTCTCGCGCGTGCGGGAGTCACGTCAGGTGGAGCGCCAGACCGCCGCGGCCGAGTATCCGTCTCTCAGCACGACGGCGAACGCCGTGACCTTCCGTTCGAACAGGAGTTCGGCTCAGGCGCCGAGTGGGTCGTCCGCCAGAGGTCCTGCAAGCGCCAGCTCAGCAGGTTCAAGCGGATTCGCGGCGCCAGGCCATCTCAATTTCTACTCAGCCGGATTCGACGCCACCTGGGAAGTCGATCTCTTCGGCGGAACGCGGCGCGCAATCCAGCAGGCCCGTGCGAACACCCAGGCCCAGGAGTGGGCGCTCCGCGACGTGGAGGTCACCCTGACAGCCGAAGTCGCCAACGACTATCTCACCCTTAGGGAGGCTCAGGCTCGGATCGCCGTTGGTGAGGCGGAACTGGCTCGCCAGCGCAGCCTCTTCACCCTGATTCAGGCACGCCGGCAGACCGGGTTCGTGACCAATCTCGATGTCAACCAGCAGGCCACGTCGGTGGCCACGGCAGCCGCCCAGCTTCCTCAACTCTACGCGCAAGCGAGGAGCCAGATTCACGCGATCGGCGTGCTGCTCGGCAAACCGCCCGAGACGCTCAGCCAGGAGCTCTCAAATCCAGGCGCACTCCCACCGCCCCCGCCTACTCTCCCGATCGGCTTGCCATCGGAGCTTTTGGAGCGACGCCCGGATGTCCAGGAGGCTGAGCGACGCCTTGCCGCCGCCACCGCCGGAATCGGCGTGCAGACGGCGAACCTCTATCCCAAACTGACCCTCTACCCGTTCGCCGGTTTCGCGAGCAGCGACATCGACAATCTCTTCGATGTCCACAGTCTCGCCGTGGCGGCCCTGGGCCAGATCACCCAACCGATCTTCGACGCCGGAAAGCGGATCGCCGCCGTGCGGGCCGCGCGCGAGGAGAGGGAACAGGCGCTTATGGCCTACAAGTCCGCCGTCCTTGGCTCCCTGCGGGACGTGGAGGACGCGCTCACACGATACGAGAACGAGGAGACGCGCCGGACACACCTCATCCTGGCGGTGAATGCAGCCAAAGGCTCGTTGACGATTGCCCAGGACCAGTATCGGACGGGCTTCGTCCCGTTCATCAACGTCCTTCAATCCGAAAATGCGCTGCTCAACGCCGAAGACCAGCTCACCCAGTCGGACGCGACAGTGGCGACCGATATGGTCTCGATCTACAAAGCCTTAGGCGGCGGCTGGCGCGGCTGACTTTGGGGCGACAGATGAAGCTTTACGGAGCCGCGATGCCGGCGCCCAATCCTCGGCGGGTCCGCATCTTCCTGGCCGAGAAGGGGATCGAGGTCCCTGAGGCGCCGCTCAATCTGATGGCCAGGGAGCACAAGTCGCCGGAGCACCGCGCCCGCAATCCCCTAGGGCAGGTCCCGACGCTCGAACTCGACGACGGAACCTGCATCTCCGAGACGGTCTCGATCTGCCGCTACTTCGAGAGCGAGCACCCCGATCCTCCGCTCTTCGGTCGCACGGCCAAGGAGGTGGCCCAGGTCGACATGTGGATCCGCCGGGTCGAGTTCGTGCTGATGCAGCCGGTGGGGAACTATTGGCGGCACGCTCATCCGCGCACCGCCGCGCTCCTCACGCAGTACAAGGACTTCGGGGAGTCGAACGTCGAGAGATACAAGGACGCCCAGCGCTGGTTTGACGGTCAGCTCGCAGATTCAGCTTTCATCGCTGGCGAGACGTTCAGCATGGCTGACATCTGCGCCCTCTCGACTGTCGACTTCGCTGACTGGATCGGCCTGCCGCTCGAGGCCGGGAACGCCAACCTGACGTCGTGGCGCCGCCGCGTCGCCGAGCGTCCCAGCGCCGGCGCCTGAGCCGGCGGCGATTTCAGCGGACGCCGCCATAAGCGGCATCCGCCGGCGATGGACTCCGGTGATCGCACGGAACAGGTGCGCCTGCGAGGCGCACACGAGCGTCGTGGTCACGACCCAGAAGGCGCTCACGACCCCAGCGTAGATTGCGGCGAGGCCCAGCAGGGCGCCGCGTCTCGCCACGTCTGCGCCCGTGGGCGCACCGATGCCAGTGACGACCAGCCCGACACCAGCCGTGACCAGCCCCAGGCCCCCCAACAGGAGGAGGATCATCACGAAACAGACGAAATAGACGAAGAACATGTACCAGAAGCGCCCGCGCGTCAGCGGCCAGTAGGCGCTGAGGTGGAAGCGTCCCTCGGCGAACGTCTCCACAGCGATCAACGACAGCCTCACGCTGATCCAGGCGTCCACGCAGATGGTCGCAGTCGCGCCGATGAAGGCGAACGCGCGGGCCTGATCCGGAAGGATCTGCAGAAACGGCGTGAAGACTGTGAGCAGGAGAAAGGCCGGAACGCCGCCGAAGACGACGATCAGCAGGCAGGCCACCACGGTCATCACCGCAAGGCGCAGCTCGTCGGCCCCGAGTTCCATGAAGAAGAACCCCGGCCGGTCTGGCTGGAGCGCGGCGCGGTAGGCGGCGACGGTGTTCAAAGCCCAGATCAGCAGGAAGGCGGCTATGATGATGACGGCGAAGGGACCAAGCCGCGTGGCGAGGGTCGAGTAGTCCACGTGCCCTGCGAAGGGCCGACTGAAGACCAGAAGGATCGCCGACACGCTGAATCCGACGAACCACAGCGTCCACCATGCCCCCGCCGCGCCCGGATGTTCGCGGATCAGGCGAAAGCCCGCGAACGCGCCGTTGAGCACGTCATCGGCCTGACGACGCGCGCGGCGCAGACCCTGGGACGCGGCCGACGTGGACTGGATGCCGCTCATGCTGGGGGTGAAGCTCCGGCGAACTCTAGGCGACTGTAAAGATAAGTTGCCAGTCCGACATTCAAGGGAAGCCAAAGGCCCGCGGCAACCACGACGGCCGCCATCACGCCCGCTGCGGCGGCTCCGGGCCCCGCGACCGTCCCTGCCCTCGCCAGACCGACGATGAGGAGCGTCGGGAGGGCCATCACGACGAGGCTGGCGGCCGCCATGGTCCAGACGCGGCCCCTGGTCAAAGGCCAGGTCGAGAGGACCTGAACGCGTCCGCGGCGAATGCTCGCCGGTGCGGCGAGGGAGATCCGTCCAAAGGCCCAGGCAAGGGCGATGGCGCAGGCGAAAGCCACCGCCACCACGACGATCCGGCCACGATCCTCGACCGCTCTCGCCCAGGTCGCGACATCGGACGCGACGAAACCATGACCCGACGCGGCGGCGGCATAGGCGAAGGCGAGCAGAACGATGAAGGCCAGAAGCCCCAGGATCAGCATGAACAGAAAGCTCAAGGCCGCCGCGCCCGCGAGCCTGACCTCGACCCATCCGATCTGAAGACCGCCAAATCCCAATCGGCCCTCTCCGAGCGACAGACGCCACAGAGCCCCCGCCTCGACCGTCACGGCAATCACCGCCACCGCCACGCACAACCCGGCAAACCGTCCATCGTCAAAGGCTGTGGCTCCCACCATCGAGAGGATAGCGACAAGCATCGACAGCCACGCGCGCTTCCACGCGATCGGAAGAAATTCGAGGGCGGCCTTCGGGGCGCCGGCGATCAGGTCGTTGGGCGGCACTCGCGACTCTCGGATGACATTTTCAAGACAGAAAGCAATCAGATAGCCGGTGTGCTCGCGCGACGCCATGAGCTTCGGACGGTTCCGGTGGATGGGCGTGAGACTGGGGCGATTCCATGCCCTGCCGGGACGGTCTAGGGTGGGCCGATGTCATATCGCATTCACGTAATCGGAGGCGGCCTGGCCGGGAGCGAGGCCGCCTGGCAGGCCGCCGAAGCCGGTGCGTCGGTGGTTCTTCACGAGATGCGGCCGCTCGCGCGGACTGCGGCGCACCAGACTGAAGGGCTGGCCGAACTCGTGTGCTCGAACTCCTTCCGCTCCGACGACTGGGAACACAACGCCGTCGGCCTGCTCCATGCCGAGATGCGTCGCCTGGACTCCCTCGTCATGCGCTGCGCGGAAGTCGCAAAGACCCCCGCGGGCGGCGCCTTGGCGGTAGACCGCGTCATCTTCTCGGAGGGTGTCACCGAGGCGATCATCAGCCATCCCAGGATCGAACTCGTCCGCGGCGAGATCACCTCGATCCCGGACGAGTGGCGCGAGGTCATCGTCGCCACTGGGCCTCTGACCTCACCTGCCCTGGCCGAGATGGTCGGCGCGCTCACGGGAGAAGACTCCCTCGC
>JAFANN010000047.1 GCA_019232665.1 Caulobacteraceae bacterium
GTGGCGAAGGCGAGCATGAACCGGTCGCGCGAGACGCGATCGCTGTCCTCGAGGTCGAAGAACGGGTGGTTGAGGCGCGGCAGCCCGGTGGTCAGCAGAAGACAGATGAAACCGAACACGCCGGCGCAAAGCACGCCGATCTCGAATGGCGCGATGAGGAACACAGGCCAGCTCTGGTGTGGGCGATCCCCGGCGTCGAAGGGGTAGGCGACACCGGCGCTGAAAGCCTCGAGCGCGTAGGTGACGCCGGCGCCCAGGAACCCGCCCGCCAGCGCCGCCCAGCCAAGGCTGCGCCGATACGGGGCGTCCCCGCCCACGCCTTCCAGCGCGAAAGGCGTGAAGGCGTCGAGCAGCTCGAAACCCAGTCGCGTCGCTTCATGGGCGGCCGTGGTGGTCGCCTCCGGCGAGTCGAACGTGGCTATGAGCGCGCCCCTCAAAGCCCCCTCGCCCTGGCTACGAGCTCCTCGGTCTCGTGGATGGCGACAAGGGGGGCCACACGCGAGAGCAGCAGGAACAAGAACGCGAAGAAACCGAGAGATCCGAAGAGGATCGCCCCATCGATCAATGTCGGGAAAAACAGTTTCCAGTTCGAGGGCAGGAAGGTGTGGCCGAGCGTCTCCACAATGATCAGCAGGCGCTCGAGCCACATGCCGACGTTGATCATCACCGCCAGGATGACCATCGTCCCGATATTGCGCCTGACCTTGGGACTCCACATCGCCTGCGGAAGCAGGACGTTCAGGCACAGCATGGCGACGTAGAGCGGCTGGTAAGGGCCCTTGAAGACGAAGTCGAGGAAGACCCTGTCGTGAGGCGAGCCGCCGTACCATCCGGAGAACCACTCGCTGGCGTAGGAGACGCCCATCACCAGTGACGCTGCGACGCAGATCTTCCCCATCGCGTCGAAATGCTCGACGGTGATGATGTCTTGCAGATGCATCGCCCCGCGGATGACCGCGGTCAGGACGATGACGATGCAGAAGCCGGAGAACATCGCTCCGACGACGAAGTAGGGTGGGAAGATTGTCTCGGCCCAACCGGGGTTGAGGCTCGCCGCGAAATCCAGTCCGACGATCGAGTGGACCGAGCAGACGAGGGGAATGGCGAACATCGCCATCAGCTTCTGCAGCGACTTCTGCTGCCGCCACTGGGCGATTGAGCCGCGCCATCCGAGGGCGAAGAGGCCGAAGAGCCGCTTGCCCAGCCAGGAGCGCGCCTTGTCGCGCATCACGGCCATGTCCGGGATCAGCCCGACGTACCAGAACCCGATCGAGAACAGCAGGTACGAAAGAATCGCCCAGAAGTCCCAGACGAGCGCGCTGCGCCATTGCGGCCAGAGCGACATCACGTTCGGGTAGGGCGCCAGCCAATACCAGTACATCGGCCGGCCCATGTGGATGATCGGAAAAACACCGGCGATGGAGACTGCGAAGAGAGTCATCGCCTCGGCGAAGCGATTGATCGACGAGCGCCATTGCTGGTGCGTGAGCAGCAACATCGAAGAGATCAGGGTGCCGGCGTTGCCGATCCCGATCCACCAGACGTAGTTGGCGATCGGGAAGCCCCACACGACGAAGCTGTTGTTGCCCATGGTGCCGATGCCGTCGAAGAAAACGATGGTGACTCCAATCACCATCGCCAGCGTCAGGGCGCCCGCTCCAGCCAAGGCGATCCACCATCCCAGCGGAGGGCGCGATAGCGGCGGGCGGGCGATCTGGTCTGCGACCTCGCCCAGCCCCGGCGAACCGCAGATCCAGCGCGCCTCGCCTGCCTGCGTGCTCACGCGTCCTCCTCGGCGCGCGGCCAGCCGAGAGCGGGATTGGGGTTGCGCAGGCGCGACAGGTAGGTCGTCCGCGGGCGGGTCCCGAGATCGCCCTGCAGGACGTAGTGGCGGGGATCGGACTTCGTCCGTGCGACCTGCGATCCCGCCGTCTTCAGGTCGCCAAAGCTTATCGCGCGGGTCGGGCAGGCGCTCTGGCAGGCGGTGACGACCTCGCGGTCGGCGATGGGGCGGCCGGTGCGCGCCTCCTGCGCTTTCGCGGCGGCGATCCGCTGGACGCAGTAGTTGCACTTCTCCATCACGCCGCGCGCGCGGACGGTGACGTCCGGGTTCCGCTGCGCCGCCAGCCCAGAGACGTCGAGGCCGCCATACAGCCGCCCGGATGCATAGTCGCGGAAGTTGAACCGGCGGACCTTGTAGGGGCAGTTGCTTTCGCAGAAGCGGGTGCCGACGCAGCGGTTATAGACTTGGTCGTTGAGGCCCATGTGGTCGTGGACCGACGCTTCGACCGGGCAGACGGGCTCGCAGGGCGCGTGCTCGCACTGCATGCAGGGGATGGGGACAAATCCCGTGTGCGGATCGCCTTTCGGACCGGGATCGTAGCGATCGATCCGGATCCAATGCAGCGTACGGCCCATCGCGATGTCGTCGGGGCCGACGATCGGGATGTTGTTCTCCGCCTGACAGGCGATGACGCAGGCGTTGCAGCCGATGCACGCCTGGGTGTCGATGGTCATCGCCCAGGCGTATTGCGAGGGCTCCTGCCTGGGCAGCTCCGACGGCGGTTCGGCGGCCGACGGGGCGCGCTCCCCTCGGGCGAGGTCCGCCAAGGTCAGGGTCGGCAGAAGCTCCTCGGTCTCTCCGCTGAGCCGGTAGTTCGCCTGCGTGACAAGGAACGACGCTTTGCCTCCTGCCTTGCGCAGGCGCACGCCTGACGCGGACCAGGCGAGAGCTTCACCGCGCAAGGGCGAGGCGCTGACGCCCACGTTCGTGCCGATGGGCCCGGCTTGGGTGCGGCCTCCGCCGATGCAGAGGGTGACGACGCCCCTCGCCTGACCTTCCATGATCCGCACCGGCGCCTTCACGATCCGGCGGTTTGCGCCGACGAAGACGAAATCTCCGTCCGAGGCGCCCAGCGTTGCCGCGTCGCCGGCCGAGATCCAAAGGCTGGAACCCCAGACCTCTTTGCTCAGGGGATCGGGACACTCCTGAAGCCAGGCGTTGTCCGCTCGACGGCCGTCCCAGAGGCTCGGGCTTGGGCGAAGCTGCAGGACAAACCCGTCTTGCGGCGAAGGCGCGGGCGCCACGAGGCGTGCAACCGGAGCGGCGGCGGGCGCTTGCCCCGGGGCGGACGGAATAACCCCGCTGGCCAGCGACTTGTCCCACCAAGCCTGGGGAGCGCCGGCGGACCCGGCATTCGCCTGCGCGCTTGCGATCCGCAGGCCATCTTCCGAAGTCCCCTGCCCCGCCGCGGCGATTGCGGCGGACCCCCAGGTCGACTTCACCAGATCGATCGGCGCGGTGTCATCTTCGCCGGCGAGCACCGCCAACAGGCTCTCCGCCGGCCGCCCGTCGTAGAGCGGTCGCACGAGCGGCTGCACGAGACTCGCCGCGCCGTCTGCGCCGCGCACGTCGGACCAGCTCTCGAGCGCGTGCGCCAGCGGCGCGCGCCAGTGGCAGGCGGCGCTGGTTTCGTCCAGGCTCGGAGTCATCGCCAGGCTGAAGGGCACGCGGCCGATGGCGTTGGCCGCGGCCTTGGCGTCGGGGGCGTCGTAGACGGGATTGGCGTCGACCACGACGAGGGTACGGACCTGACCCGCGCCGAGCGCCGCCATCAGCGCCTGGAACGCCTGGCCATGCGCCTCGGGATTGGGATCCACCGGCGCCATGGCGTCGATCGGCGCGCCGAGGCGGCCGTTGATCCACGCCGCCAGGGCGTGGGCTGGCGGGCTGGCGTCGCGGCCCACGAGAACCAGAGCGCGTCCCTTTGCGGCCTGGAGGTCGGCGAGCGCCGCCTGAGCGAACTGCGCCTCCGACCCTTGCAGTCGGGCGGAGAACCCCGGCGCGCCCAGTCCGGCGGCGAGATAGATCAGGAGGTCCCGCAGCAGAGCCGGGTCGGCGGTCAGCCTGTGGTCGGCCGCGGCCCCGGTGACGCTCGGGCTCGATTCGGCGACGTAGATCCGCGACATCGGCGATCCAAGCCGCCGGCTCATGATTGCACGTGCGTCCGCGATCTGACGCGGACCCGGCCCGAGCGGATCTGCGCCGAGGCTGACGATCACGTCGGCCTCGGCGAACCGCGGCGCGAGGTCGAGCGGGCGCCCATAGGCCAATTGCGAGCCAGCCAGGGCGTTGTCGTCGTGGACACTCTCGTAGCGGATCCAGCGCATCGCCGGGAGCTTCGCCTGGGCCTGCCGGATCAGCCTCAGGCGCGTGGGCCCGGTGATGCGGCCGGTGACGAGCCAGAAACCCTGGCCGCCGTCGCTCTCATGGCCGGCGAGACGCGCCCTCAGGGCCGCCGAGAGCGTCGTCCAGTCGGTCGGACCGTTCGGCCCCTCGATCACCTTCGCCCGGTTCGGATCGTAGAGATCGAGGATCGCTGCCTCGGCGAACACGTCCGTCGATCCAAGGCTCATCGGATGGTTCGGCGAGCCTTCCAGCTTGATCGGGCGCCCGTCGACGGTGCGCCCGATCACCCCTCGCCCATAGCCGCCAAGGGACACCGTGGTGGCGAAGCGGCGCAGCCGACCGACCGCGAGCACATCGTCCGTCTCGACATAGGGCAGAATCGCCTCGCGCGGAGGGCTGCAGGCCGAGAGCGCCAAAGCCGCTCCGGACGCCAGCAGCGCCAGCGCCTCGCGCCGGTCCAACCCCCTGTCGGGGCTTGCCGACGGGCTGGAGGCCCACCGCCTCTCAATGACGATCCGCGAGCTCATCGGTGGCAAGTCGAGCAATCGGTGAGGGAGCGGGTGTCCACGTGGTAGGACGCCATCAGCGCGCGGCCGCGCGCGGCCGCGTCGCCGGTGGGCTTCCACAGAGTGTCGAAGATCGCCGATGGCGGCCGCAGGTTCGGCGCCGGATTCCTATGGCAGCTGAGGCACCAGCCCATCGTCAGCGGCGCCTGCTGGCGCACCAGCGGCATGAGGGCCACAGGACCGTGGCAGCTGGCGCAGCCGACGCCCTTGGCGAGGTGCACGCTGTGGTCGAAGTAGACGTAGTCCGGCAGGTTGTTGACCCGGTTCCACTTCAGTGGCCTGCCGTCGACCAAGCTCTCGCGCACCGGCGCAAGCATCGCCGCGTTGGTCCAGATCTGCGAATGGCAGGTCATGCAGGTGTGGGTCGGCGGCATGCCCGCGAACCGCGAGGTCTCCACCGTCTCGTGACAGAACCGGCAATCGAGGCCGAGCTCGCCCACATGGTGCTGGTGGCTGAAGGGGACCGGCTGGTCGACGGAGCGGTCCTGTCCAGTGCGGTAGGGCGAACCCGCATAGACATAGAGCGCCACCACGAGCACGAAGGGGAATGCGAGAAGGGCCACGAGAGCCCAGCGGACAGCGATGTCGGCTCCCGGACGAAAGAGCTGCGCCATCCCAAACGCCTGCACCCCGCTCACCCACGAGCGCGGCCACGATTGGCCGACGGCGTCTGGGTCCTACGGAGCCGGCAACGGTTCGCCTTTCAGCGCAGTTCCTGGAAATATGTCGCAATGCGACATCAAATGCAGCAACTTGGGCGAAATTGCCCCAAGAGCGGCGCCTTGGCCCTAGGAACGTTGACCTTTGCCGAGGCTTCTAAATCGAGTTCCGAGGGGGGACAGGAAGAACCGAGGACCGAAATGAAGAAACTTCTCATCGTCGCCTGCGTGGCGACGGCCATCGCCCCGGCGAGCGCGTCGTGGGCCATCGGCAAGACAGGCAAGGGCGCAATCGCGGGTGCGGCCGCAGGGGCCGTGGTCGCCGGCCCGGTCGGCGCTGCGGTGGGAGCCGGCGGCGGCGCCCTGATCGGCAACCATTGGCACACCCACGGCCACGCCTACCATCACCACTACCATCACCACAGCTGAGCCTGACGGCCGGCGGCGGCCTGCTCACTCCGCCGCCGGCGCCATCTCCGTGTCGGCGCCGCCGATCGTCCAGTGCGCGGACGCTTGGCGCAGACGGAAGTGGTAATAGACGAGCGCGCCGAGGAAGAGCCCCATGAGCAGAAGAATGCTCGGGCGTCCGGCGTCCTTGTCGAGCCAGTCGGCGAGGATCGACAGGGCGGTCACCGTCAGGCCGAACAGGGGCACGAACGGGTGCGCCGGCGCGCGGAAGTCCCGGCCGGTCAGGCCTTTGCGGCGGCCGACGAACAGGGCCAGGGAAATCAGCAGGTAGTCCGATACGTTTCCCGAGATCAGGACCAGAATCGTCCGCTCGCCGAGCAGAGCCATGAGGCCAGAGCCGACGGTGAGAATGAGGCTGGCGATTAGGGGAGTCTGGAAACGCTTGCTGAGCCGTCCGAGTACGCGGCTCATTGGCCCTGGCCATATGCCGTCGCGACCTGTTGCGTAGAGGTAGCGGCTATAGGCCATGATCGTCGCGATGATGCTGTTGAAGATCGCCGCCGACACGCCCACGCTCACCACGGCAGCGATCACTGGTCCGCCTGTCGCCTTCAGGAAGGCGGCGAACGGGGTCTCGGCCGAGAGGATGCCGGGGATGTCGCGCGCGCTCAGCAGCATCAGGATCATCGGCGTAGCGATGGTCACGCTGGCGAACACGCCTGTCCATGCGATCACACGCCCGATCTTGCGGCGGGCGTCGTGCATCTCCTCGGCGAAATACATGGCCCAGCTCGCCCCGCCGCAGGACCACACGCCCGAAACGGTGGCGAGCGCCAGGATCGGCAGGGGCGTCGCTTGCAAGGCGCCGTGGCTGAGCATCACCGGATGGGAGAGAAGCTGTCCCAGGCCTCGCGCAGGGTGAGTGAGGGCGACTGTGACCAGCACACCGAGCGCCGCCGCCTCGACGGCCAGGAAAATCCCGGTGACGAACGCTCCGTGCCGGATGTTCAGTATGGCGATGACCGCCGCGGCCGCGAGTCCGCCGAATGCGATGCCCCAATAGGAGGCCGAGGGGGCCAGGAAGCGAATGTAATCGGCCAGCCCGAGCGCCGCGAAACTGATCTGGCCCAAGGTGATGGGCAGCATCAGCACGATGTACGGGAACGTGAGGAAGCGCCCGAGCAGGGCTGACAGGCTCGGATATATTCCGCCCGCGCCGGGAAAAGCCGCTCCGACCTCGGCATAGAGCAAGGCCAATGTCGCGCTGACGAGGCCACCTACGAGAAAGGCGATAGCCGCGCCAGTCCCGGCCATCCGCAGGACCTCATTTCCGCCGATGTAGACCGAGAACACAGGCGAAAGTGCGGAGAAGGACAGGAGCAGGACGCCAACCGGCCCAAGCACGCGGTTCAGAGTGGCGGGGGCGGCGTCGATTTCCCTCAGTGCAAGATCCTCCCGCACCGCGTCGAACCAGCGGGGCTGACGTCGTGTCCAGATTGAAACCTAGGAAGCGACCCGCCAGCGATGTCAACCAGCTGCTTTGGCGCCGACGCGCGCAGGCCCCTTCTGCACCGAACGACCCGGCGCGTCAGGCGCCATGCTCTCCGAAACGGCGCCCTAGAGGGTGTCGGTGGAGATGTAGGACCTCACGCGGATTCCGGGACCGAACGAGGACATTCCTTGGTCCCACGAGTGCAGGACGCCGGAATCCTGGGGCGCCGAGTGTGGAGGCGTCCACCCCTCGGCCCGCCAGCTCTGCTCGCGATGCTCTAGGTCGAGCGGCTGGGCTGCCTCCATGACCTCCGCCGCCAGGGTCTCGCGACTGTCGTCGACCTTGACCGTCAACAGGACGTGGCCGCGGATCAGGCCTTCCCCATAGACGTGAGCGTCCTTGTGCCGGAACAGGTCGAACATCCGCCCGTGGACCCCGTGGTCGCCGTGGGGACCTTGCTGGTCTGACCCCTCGACATCGTGGATTTCCGCGTGGGCCGCCAGTCCATGGGGTTTCAAAGCCTCCACAGCCCGTTCGGCGTCAGCTCTTGTCTCGTACAGGGCGCTAACCGTGCGCTTCATCACCTAGTCCTCCCAACCGGCGCCTTCGCAAGCATAGAGCGCGCCGACCACAGCGTTCCGTATCGCACCGAACCCGCTGGCGGCAAGCGCGAGCGACGACGCTGTCGTCTGCTAGGATAGACCTACGTGCCTTCCCCGCGACCCTTCACACGTCAAAGGATTTCTCGGTCCGGCACGAAGGAGCAGACGGCAGCTGTAATATGCATCCGTCTGCTCATCGTCGGTGATTTTGGGACGAAGTCTAACCGGAGGCGTTGGCCCCGCTGCCCTTAGGGTCGATCTGCCGCCCTTCCACCGCAGGTTGTCCGGGCGCCTTACTGGCGGGACTGGAGTACTCGACCGTGTTCGTCGTCACATACGAACGCACCCGCTGGCCCGACCCGAATGAGGTTGCTGTGTCGTCCGGCTGGCGTAGAACGCCGGTGGTGTCGGCCGGAGGAGCCGCGTCCGCAGGCGGAGTCCATCCCTCGGCGCGCCAGCCTTGTTCTCGCTCAGCCAGGTCGACCGGCTGAGCCGCCTCCATAAGCTCGGCGGCAAGGGTCTCCCTGTCCTCGTCGACCTTC
>JAFANN010000098.1 GCA_019232665.1 Caulobacteraceae bacterium
CTGGAGATCGGCGACGACGTCGCGGTTCGCTATCTTGGGCGTCTGTTCGCCGCGATGGGGGCCGAGGTCGTCCGTATCGCGCCGGCTGAGGGCCGCATCGGCTGCGATGGCGAGGCGGGGCGCGCCTACGGCCGCTGGCTGGACGAAGGCAAGCGGATCGCCCCGGCGCCGGACGGGCGCTTCGATCTCGTGTCTGCAGGGCTGGGACCGCAAAGCCATGAGGCGGCGGCCCTGGCCCAGGCGCGGCGGGGCGGCGTGCTCACGCGCCTCTCCTGGTTCGACCCCGATGGCCCGTATGCGCTCTGGCGCGGCGCCGACGAGGTGATCCTGGCCCTCGTAGGGCTCGTCTATCCGTTCGGGGAGAGTAGCGGCCCGCCGGTCCTGCCGCAGGGACACATGCCGCAGATCCTCGCCGGCCTCGTCGCCTTCAACGCCTCGATGGCGGCCCTGCTGACGCCCTCGCCGCGTCGGCCACGGCTCGTCGAGGTCAATGTGCTCGAAGCGGCGATGTGCTTTTCCGAGCCGTCCGCGCTCGGCGCGACACAGACCGGGGATAAGTCGGTCCGCCTGGGCGTGAACCGCTACGTTCCGAGCTATCCGTGTTCGTCGTATCGGGGTTCCGACGGTTGGGTTGGGGTGACGTGCCTGACGCCCGCGCAGTGGCGGGCCCTCTGCCGACTGCTTGGCCGGCCCGACCTCGCCGGCGACCCACGGTTCGCCACTGCCGTTGAGCGACTGATGCTGGCCGACGAGATCGACGCGGAGATCGGTCCGTTGTTCTCGGCGCACAGCCAGGCCGAGTGGGTCCGCCTTGGGATCGAAAACCGCATTCCCATCGCCCCGATGACGCGCCCTGGCGAGCTGCCGCGGGTCGAGCACTGGCGGGAGCGAGGCGCCTTCAGGCGCTTCGGGGATGGGGATGCGCTGGCGCCAAGCCTGCCGTGGCGAATGGCGTTCGACGGCGTCTCCGCGCCCTCCCGTGGCCCAGACCGCGAAGGAGGGCCGCTCGCCGGACTTCGCGTCGCCGACTTCAGCATGGGATGGGCGGGTCCGCTCTGCACGCGAGTCCTCGCCGAATTCGGCGCGGACGTGGTCAAGGTGGAGTGCGCCGCCCATCCCGACTGGTGGCGGGGCTGGGAAGAGAACCTCGACAGGTCGTTCCTCGAATCGCGGGTCCACTTCGTCGACAAGAACCGCGGCAAACGTGGCGTCGACATCGACCTTTCGAAGGCTGAAGGGAGAGAGAAGGCCCACTCCCTTATCGCCAGCGCGGACATCGTCGTCGAGAACTTCGCCGCCGGCGTCCTCGACAAGCTCGGTCTCGGTCTCGCAGTCCAGCGCTCGCTGCGATCAGGCGTGATCAGCCTTTCGATGCCGGCCTTCGGAAATGGCGGTCCGCTATCGGAAATCCGGGCCTACGGCTCGACCGTGGAGCAGGCTTCCGGCTTGCCGTTCGTGAACGGCGAGGCGCACTGGCCGCCGGCGCTACAGCATGTCGCTCTTGGAGATCCCGTGGCGGGTCTCTACGGCGCCGCCTCCATCCTGGCCGCGCTCTACGCCCGCGAGCGGCTCGGGGGCGCGGCGATCGACCTGGCGCAGGTCGCCTGCCTGTTCCAGCTCGCGGCCGACGCGATCATCGGCGAGCAGGTGGAGGCTCGTCCCTCGCCGAGACCGGGCAGCGCCCGCGCGCGACTGGCGCTGTCGACGGTCGTCGGGGCGGCGGTCGAAGATGACTGGCTGGCGGTCGCGGCGCGGGAAGAAGACCGCGGCGCTCTGGCCAGCATCACGGGAACCGCAGAAGTGACGGCGCTGAAGGCCTGGGCTGCCACTCGAACGCCGGAGGATGCGGCTGAGACCTTGCAGGCGGCTGGTGTGGCAGCCGCGCCTGTGAAGCCTGCGTCGAGCCTGACGCAAGATCCGCAGCTGGTCGCCTCAGGTTTCTTCGTAGTGATGGAGCGCGCCGTTATAGGGCGTCACATGGGCGCCTGCGCGCCCTACAGGTTTGACGGCGGGCGCCCCCCGCTCGGCCGGCCGGCCCCGCTCCTTGGCGAACACACGGCCGAGGTGTTCGCGGAATTACAACAAGCTCAGGCCAGGCAGGCCGCCCCGGCTGGTGAAAGCCGGGGCGAAGCTAGTCATCGGGAGGGGATCGCCTCGTCGTAGAAGCGCGCGAGGTCCGCCTTCATCTGATGAAGCGCCTCGGGGTTGAGGTAGACCATGTGCCCCGACGGATAATAGGCGAACCGCACGTTGCCCCGCTCGTTGGGTGGCAGCCCCATGTGCGCGAGATCGTACTCGGTGCCGAAGAACGGCGTCGCGAGGTCGTAGATCCCGTTCAGCGAGTAGAGCAGCAGGTGCGGATTCTCGCGCATGGCCGCCGACAGGTCGAGCGCCACGTCGGCCTGATCTGTCGCGCCGGGGTACTGTGACCGCGGCGGGTGGTGATCGAAGCTCCACTGCAGGCCGTTCGAATAGTAGGTCGGCCGGTAGGTCATGTCGGTGGTGAAGCCGAGGTCGGCCGTCAGATAGTGGTGGAAAGCCGAGACGAAGGCCCCGGTGATGCCGGTGTCGGAGGGATCGTACTCGGGGCTCTCATTCACGCCGTTCACGTCGGAACCGGTGAAGCGGGCATCGTAACGGCCAAGCGTCAGGCGCTGGTCGATCAGCAGTTCCTTGCGGAAGTCGCCAGGCTCGACGCGAAGGTCCGACTCCAGGATGTAGGCGACCGGCAGGCCGGTGTAGGCGCTCATCTTCTGAGCGATAGCCTGGCGCTCGGCGTCGGGCAGGTTCTGGCCCTGGGCGA
>JAFANN010000246.1 GCA_019232665.1 Caulobacteraceae bacterium
TGATAACACAATCGCTGCCTTTGCCCAGCCCCGCTCCGCCCAACCCCCGCTGGCATGCTCCGGCCAGCCGGGTTCGCTCGGTCCATGTTGCACCGGCCCCTGCGGACGAGCAAACTCCCGGCCAATGTGAACGATCATTCAGGGGTCTGGCGTGGCGCGGCGCGGGGCGGATTACATCGGCACAATGGAAGTGCAGGCCAAGCACCGTTTCGACGAGCGGTCGTTGGAGCGCTTCATGACGGACGAGGTCGCGGGCTTCGTGCCGCCGGTGCAGGTCGAGCAGTTCAAGGGCGGTCAGTCCAACCCGACCTATCGCCTGACCGACGGTGCGGGCCGGCGCTACGTGCTGCGCCGCAAGCCACCTGGCAAGCTCCTGCCCTCGGCACACGCCGTGGACCGCGAGTTCCGCGTCATCTCCGCCCTCTATCCTACCGGCTTCCCGGTCGCGCGGCCGTACGGTCTGTGCACGGACGAGACCGTCATCGGCACCATCTTCTACGTGATGGACATGGTCGAGGGGCGGATCTTCTGGGACCAGACCCTCCCGGGAAACGCCCCGGCCGAGCGCCACGCCATCCACATGGCCGCGCTCAAGACGCTCGCCGACCTCCACAACACCGACTACAAGGCCATCGGACTGGAGACCTTCGGACGGCCCGGCAACTACATGTCCCGGCAGATCGACCGCTGGACCAAGCAGTACAAGGCCTCCGAGACGCAGCACATCGAGGCTGTCGAGCGGCTGATCGAGTGGCTGCCGCGCACCGTGCCCGAAGACGACCAGACGACCATAGTCCACGCCGACTACCGGCTCGACAACGAGGTGATGCACCCCACCGAGGCCCGCGTCATCGCTGTCCTGGACTGGGAGCTGTCGACGCTTGGCAACCCGCTGGCCGACTTCACGAATCTGCTGATGCAGTGGGTGAACGGATCAATTTCGACGATTCCGGACCTCAAGGCCCACGGCATCCCGACGATGGAGGAGTACGTGGCCGAGTACTGCCGGCTCACCGGACGCAGCGGTCTGCCGGATCTGAACTGGTACTTCGCCTACAACATCTTCCGCCTGGCCGGGATCGTGCAGGGGATCGTCGGCCGTGCGCGCGACGGCACGGCCAACAGCCCGCAGGCGGCGGCGATGGCCGCACGGGTGCCTCAGCTCGGCGCGGCGGCCTGGAAATTCGCCCAGCTCGCCGGAGCTTAGAGCGCGTTCCGCAAAAGAGGACGAGCTGTAAGCGCTCCAGGAGCTACGCGACGGACATCATCGCGATTCGGCGGCGGTCTTGTTCTCTTCGGCCAGGATCATGTCCGCGAGGTGCTCGAGGCGATCATTGATCTGGTGGCGCTGGTCAGGAGTGAGGTGTCCTCCATTGTCACGGCGGAAGCCGTCGTCCATCGCCTGGATCTCACGCAGGCGCCCCATGTCGTGGTCGGCCTGGGACTGGGTGATCGCGCCGTCGCTGACCCGGTGCCGGATCCGCTCTTCCATCCATTGTTCGCGCGCCTGGGTGTTCCCCCGGTTCTCCCAGATGGTGAGATTGTCGTTGGGCTCTACCTGGACGCCAGGCGGCGGCCCGTAGTGCTCTTCGTCATAGGCGGTCTGAGCGGAGGCCAGGCACGGCGTAAGCGCCGCGGCGGCGAGACCCGCGAGGACCAAGGATTTCAGCATTCTCTTGTTCTCCATTCGCTCCAGCGGCTCGGCCGCCGGGGCCTGGCGTCGAGCCAGGGAACGCGCCGGAACCGGTCGCTCACGAGCCTGATCCGTTTGCACGGAACAGATGCAAACGGTGAACAGGCTCTACACCTTTGAATCTAGAGCAAATCATCCCCGTTCAGACGGTCTGAACGGGGTTTGCTCCAGGAGGGCCACGCCAGCTGATCGGCGAAGCCCGCGGTAGAAAGGGCGCCAGAGAAGGTTGCGGTTCCCTTCGTGCGGTCCCCGACGCCTGTTTCGTCCGCGACAGACACAGAGGTGGGCGGAGCGCGCGTATGCCGCCTCACTGCTCCTCCGCCAGGCCCGTCGCGCGGGCAAGACCGTCCAGGCGCCCCTCGATATCCTGATGCTGGGCTGGCGTGAGACGCCCGTCGTCGCTGCGATAGTCGGCGTCGATGGCCGAGATCTCGCTCAGGCTGCGAAGCGCTCGCCGACCCTGGTCCCGGGTCAGCCCGCCTTCGTCGAGCCGCCGCTCCAGCGCCGACTGCATGCGGATCTCGCGGGCGCGGGTGTCGCCTGGATCGGGCGACGGCGGGGTCTGTGCGACCCACTGGCCGTCCGGCCCGACATAGCCGTCGTCGGTTGCGCGGTAGGAGACCCACTCGCCCCGGTCGTCGTAATAGCCGTAGCGGTTCTGGCCGCAGTGGACCGTCGTGTGCGCGACCAGGGCGCCGGCCGCAGCGCCGCCCACGCCTCCGCCGACTGTGGCCGCGGTCCCGCCGTGACTGGCCACTGCGCCGACAATGGCTCCGACGGCGGCGCCGACGAGACCGCCCGCGACCTCGTCGGCGCGCTTGTCTCTCAGGCAAGCCGGATCAGACTGAGCGTGGGCGAAGCTGGGGGCGAGCACCATAAGCATGGCGCCGAGCAGATACGCGCGGGACATTACGAATCCCCCGGGTGGGGCCCCTGGACCGACGCAACCTCCGGAATCGAATTTCCTCAAGGTCGAAAAGTGTCGCGCCGGCCTTACTCGCCGCGTCTGTCCGATTCCGCTAGCGCCAGGATGTCGGCCAGCCGCTGCGCAAGGTCCGCCGGATAGACATCCTCCTCACACGCCAGGAGCTCCTCCAGGGTCCACCAGCGTATATCGTCGACGAACTCCCGCTCCAGAGCGACCCAGCCATCGCGGGAAGGCTCGCCGCCGGCGCATTTGGCTACCAGGAAGGCCTCGCGGACCAGCACCGGCCGCCCCTTGCGATCGCTGACGGTCAGCTCGTTTCGCCAGAGGACCGGCCCGACCTCCTGGGGATCCCATCCGGTCTCCTCGCGAATCTCCCGCCACGCCGCCGCGGTCTCGTCCTCACCCGCCTCGATCCCACCCCCGACGGTGAACCAGGCGCCGGGCGCGCTGGGAGCGCCGGGCAGACGCCCCTTCATGAGAAGGATGCGACCGTGTGGATCGAGCAGCAGCACCCGGGCGGTGGACCGTTCACGCATCGCGGCGCGCCTCCAGCCGGCGTTTGACCTCCTCGGCCAGGGTCTTGATGTCCAGGGGTTTGGCCAGAAAGCTCACCTCGCTCTGATCCTCCAGGAGGTCCGACACCTCAGCCTCCGCATAGCCCGACACGAACATCACCGGCGCACCGGCGAGGAACGGGCGCGCTGCGGCGAGCAGGGCCGGACCGTCCATGCCCGGCATGATCACATCCGAGATCATCAGATCGATGGCGCCGGCGTTGGCCTTCACCAGTTCGAGCGCCGCCTCGCCATCCGCCGCCTCCAGGACCTCATACCCGCGCGCGCGCAGAAGCCGGGCGGTAATGCCGCGGACCAGGACCTC
>JAFANN010000097.1 GCA_019232665.1 Caulobacteraceae bacterium
TGGCTACTGGGTGATCGAGGACGCCGCCTCGCGCCGTTACGTCGGCGAGGCGGGACTGGCCGACTTCCATCGGCCGTTCGCCTTCGAATTCGCGCCCGAGGCCGGATGGATGCTCGCTCCCGCCACCCAAGGCAAAGGCATGGCTTACGAAGCGATGACGGCCATCCTCGAATGGGCCGAAGCCGCGCTCCCGTACCGGCGCAGCGTCTGCATGATCGACCCCGAGAACGGACCCTCGCTGCGCCTCGCGGCGCGCCTGGGCTACCGGCCGACCGGCCGCGCCCAGTACGGCGAGCGGGACCTGGTCCTGCACGAACGCTGATCCCCGAGGCTGTTCACGGCGGACGGGGAACGATGACTTCGGGAACCGGCCGCCGGCCGTTCTCCTCAGGCGCCTGCCAGAAGGCGAGGGTGACCAGGGGTTGCAGGCGCGGGAAGGCCGCTACCCCCGCAAGGGCCGCGACGAGGCAGACGACGAGACCAAGCTTGCTCCTGTTGCGGGTGATCTGGCCGAACGACGCCCCATGGCTCATCCGGTCGGCGCACCAGACGCACACGCGCTGCTCCAGCCCCGTGTTGCGATAGAGGAACGGCCCGGACAGCCAGGCGTCGGGACCGGTCTCGACTCCCGAGCGCTGTCCGGGTTCGAGGAAGACGCGCGTGACGATCTGCGAACGCCAGGTGGTCATCTCCGCCGTCGGCGTCTGGTAGTCACAGCAGTCGCAGATCTCGCTGGGAGCCTGCATGCTCCAAGTGTCGCGCCGCCCGGCGTGCGCGTCGAGAGCCGGCCTTGACCGCCCGGAGCCTGGCGAGCCATTCCGCCGCCAAGGTTAGTGGAGTGTGGGATGAAGCAGGCGATGTGGGCGGCCGCGGCGGCCGTGGCGATGTTTGGTGGCGCGGCGAACGCCCAGAAAGCAGCGCAGCCGGCGGCGGACCCAGCCAAGCTCTCGGCCCACATCAAGACCCTCTCCTCGGACGCCTTCGAAGGCCGCGCACCGGCCACCCAGGGAGAGCGCAAGACGATCGCCTACATCGCCGCCCAGTATAAGGCCCTAGGCCTCGCGCCCGCGGGCGATCATGGAACCTACTTCCAGGACGTGCCGCTTCGCCGCTTCGTCACGCCCGGTCCGATCACGGTCGGACTGACCGAGGACGGACGACCGCACGCGCTTCGGGAGCTGGACGACATCGTCGTCCACACCCTGCTTCCCACCAGCCGGGTGGACGTGAAGAACGCGCCGCTTGTCTTCATCGGCTACGGAGTCGATGCGCCGGAGCGGAAGTGGGACGACTTCAAGGGCGTGGACCTGAAGGGCAAGATCGCCGTGGTCCTCATCAACGATCCCGATTTCGAGATGGACCCGTCGAACCCCGTTTACGGCCGGTTCGAGGGCAAGTCGGAGACCTACTACGGCCGCTGGACCTACAAGTACGAGGCGGCCGCCCGGCATGGGGCGCTGGGCGTGCTGATCGTCCACGAGACCGCGCCCGCGTCCTACGGCTGGGCGACGGTGAAGAACTCGAACTCCCAGCCGCAATTCGACATCGTCCGCAGCAATGCGAGCGAACTTCATCCCCTCGTCGAAGGCTGGATCCAGCGCGATGTCGCCGTGCAGATGTTCAAGGCGGCCGGCCTGGACTTCGACGCCGAGAAGAAGAAGGCCCAGAGCGAGGACTTCCAGCCGGTGACGCTGAAGGGCGAGACCTTCTCGACCGACTACGCGGTTCAGACCTCGACGATCGTCAGCCACAACGTCATCGGCAAGTTCGAGGGAACGCGCTGGCCGAAGGAGGCTGTGCTCTACGGCGCCCACTGGGATCACCTCGGCATCGGGCCGCCCGACGCCAAAGGCGACCGGATCTACAACGGCGCGGTCGACAACGCCTCGGGCGTATCCGCTGTGCTGGAGTTGGCGCGCCTCTTCTCCCAGGCGCCGCGGACCGGGCGGAGCCTCTACTTCATCGGCTTCACCGGCGAGGAGAAGGGCCTGCTGGGCTCGGAGTACTACGCCGCCCACCCGGTCACGCCGCTGGCGACCACCGTCGCCCTGCTCAACTTCGACGTGATGAACCTGAACGGGAAGGCGCGCGACACCGCCCTGCGAGGCAACGCCAAATCCGGCCTGGACGATCTCGTCGCGCAGTTCGCCGCCGAACAGGGCCGCAGCGTCACCCCCGAGGCGCATCCGGAAGCCGGCAGCTTCTTCCGCGCCGACCACTTCTCCCTGGCCAAGGCCGGTGTGCCCGCCATCACCCTCAGCGGGGGAACAGACCTGTTGAACGGGGGCCGCGCGGCAGGCGAAGCCGCTTATCGCGACTACGTCACCCGCCGATATCACCAGCCCGCCGACGAGTGGCGGCCGGACTGGGACTACGCGGGAGCGATCCAGGACATCGCGCTCTACTACGACATCGGCCTCTATCTGGCCGACCACCACGTCTGGCCCGACTGGAAAGCCAGCGCCGAGTTCAAGGCCGCCCGCGATCAGACCGCCGCGGCCCGGCGATAGAGGACCGGTTGCGCGTAGCGGGTCGGGGCCCGGCGATAGAGGACCGGTTGCGCGTAGCGGGTCGGGGCCCGCGTTCCTAGATCAGGCAGCGTTGACCCTGCGGTTCGCAGAGACTAGGCGCACCCCATGCTGAAGGGCCTTTCCCATCTGGCGCGGACGGCGCGGCCGTGGCCATTCGAGCAGGCGCGCAACCTGCTGGCGCGGATCCTGCGCGTGCGGCTGGCCGAGGACGAGCGGGACCTCGCCTCTGCCCTGCTCGAACAGGGCAAGTTCGCCGAGGCGATCGCGAGCCTTCCGGCGCTCGGGCGGCCGGTACTCTTCCAGACCGGGTATGGCGCCTCGGGCCTGCCCCACATCGGCACGTTCAACGAGAACGCCCGCACGACCATGGTCCGCAACGCCTTCCGGGCGCTGACCGAGGAGGCGATCCCCACCAGACTGATCGTGTTCTCCGACGACATGGACGGCCTGCGGAAGGTCCCCGACAACGTGCCGAACCGCGAGGCGCTGGCCGAAGACCTCGGCAAGCCGCTCATGGCCGTGCGCGACCCGTTCGGCGAGCACGCCAGCTTCGGCGCGCACAACAACGCCCGCATGCGCGCATTCCTG
>JAFANN010000225.1 GCA_019232665.1 Caulobacteraceae bacterium
TCGATCTGAGTGTTAACGCCCTGGTCCAGGGGGTACTCACCAGAGAGCGTCGGCGCGATCAACTTTGTGTTGGAAGCGGTCCCTGCGATCTGCACGCCCATGACAATCGGAAGGCATCCATGACTCCCGTCGTTGTATGTCCCGTAAGACCACTGGCCGTACCAGGGTGAAGTGCTCGGGATCGCGCACGCTTGCGAGGGCTCCGACGCGGCTTCCCAGTCCGTGCCGATCGTCGAAAACTGCAGAGCGCTCTGGATCACGACCGCGGTCGCCACATAGAGGCCGCCGGTGTTCGGGACCATACGATAGGGCGCGGTCCCCGCCGCGAGATAAACAACTGGCGTCGACCCGGACCGATAAGGCGTCTGGATCGCCCTCCGACGAAGGTTACGTTCTGGTAGTACTGCCCAACGATACCCCCAACGTCGGCGTCCACCAGATCGATCGTCGTCACGGCGTAGCTGGAGCTATCGCCCTCAAAGTCGATCAGGTTGCCCTGAACGTGGCTCAGGTGCGTCGTAAACGCACCCGCCTCGAACAGCCACGCGCGCTTGGAGACTCCGTCGTTCAGCACCCGCACGCCGGTGTAGTGGCCGTCCCACGCTTGGATCTGGTTGATCGCCACCGAAGTCGGCTCGTCGGTCATGTTGACCATGTCGATGGCCAGGTCCTCGACGCCAAAGCCCTGGACCCAGGTTTGCTTCGGCCCGCCGATCGGCGTGCCGTCGATGATGAACACCGATTTGCCGCTCATGGCTGAGGTAGGTCGTATGACCGTCGTGCCTGGCGGCGGGGTCGTCGAAAATCCGACGGACGAGGCGCTGTAGTAGCTGCCGGACCCTTTCAGGGTCTGTCCGTTGTTGCGGTAGCTCTCGACCAGCATTGGAGAGGAGACCACGCACACGCCCGGCGGCAGTTGCACGTTCAGTCCGCTGTTCAACGCCGCCTGAATGGCGAGGGTGTCGTCCGCCAGGCCGTTGCAGGGAGTCGCAACGACGTTGGTCAGCACAGCCGAAAGTCCCGAGACCGTGCAGCCCTCGAGCACTCCCCCGCCGTTGGGCAGGCACGGGATGAGATCGTTCGCCGCCGGCGTTCCGCGCGGCGTCAGCTGATCGGTCGTCTTTCCTCCGGCCTGGGCAAGGGCAGCCTTGGGGCCGCACGCGCAGAGCGCAACTCCGGCGAATAGCGTGATGATCGCCTTCATTCACACGTCCTCCGAAGCGCTACGTCCCGTCCACGTCACCCCGGCCTCGATGAGGAGCGGATCGCCTGCGCTATCGATCTCGAGGGCGTCGCGCGCCGCGTCGACAAGCAGAATGACCGGCTGCCCCTCACCCGATGGAGTCCAGCCGATGACGCTCACACCGGCCGTGGCGGCCGCGCCGACTTGCGAGACGGACTCGACCGTTTCGCCACCCGATGCGCGGACAAGTGGGCACGGCTCGGCGCCGTCTGCGACGACGAACGCGCTCGCGTCGCCCCCGATGATGCTCATCAGAGCGATATGAACTGGGCGCCAACCACCGAGACTGTGGAGATCGCCGTGGCGTCGTTCAGGGCGGCGCCGCCGGTGAGGGCGAAATACAGGGTGCCTCCGGTGTATACGCCGAGCTGCCCAACAATGTCGGCGAGATTTACGCTGCTATTCGGAGGAATACCGACGTTCATCGCCGCGTTTGTCGTGCCCATCGTAGGATTGGTTGCATAGACTTTAAGCCACGCCCACGTCGATGCCTGCGTATTCCACGCCTGCCCGCCCAGGAACCGATGCCCCGTAAACAACAAGGTGGATGCCGCTGGCGTCCCAGTGGCGTTCAGGAAGGGTGTCGACTGCGTTGTCGTACCGGTCGGCTGTGAAAGCACAGTACCGCCCGCGAAGTTGACCGCTACAGCCTTCTGGGGGTTCTGGTCCCCGCGCCCGGAGGTGACCTCGACGCGCATCTCCTGGCTGTTCCACAAGAGGATCCGCTGAACGGTCACAGTCGTGGAGCTGGCCGGCGTCCCGATGTTCCGGAACCGCATCAGCAGCTTGTAGACCTTGCCGTCGTTGGGGACCTGGGTCGAGACGCGCGAGGGGCTGGCGTTCTTCGCTCCGACGCTATCGATCGCTCCGTTCGAGGCGATCACGTCTTCGGCGTGGAACTCGATGAAAAACTCGCTGGAGGCCGTGAGCGCCGCCAGGGCGGTCGCCGTGGATCCGGCCGCCGCCACCCCGGAACTGTCTCCCACGGCCGAGGTGGCGTAGGAGGTGTTGACGGTCTGAAGACCTGCTTCCACGCCGCCGGCGTTGGTGAAGTAGAACGGCACGGTCTGGGCGTTGATCGTGTAGCTCGGCGTATTGGCGTTGTAGAGCGGGATCAAAGTCGTAGGGTCGACCTCCACCAGCCCGATCCAGATGCCGTTCGCCGCGATCGACTGGCTCTTGGAGAGGATGACGAGCAGGTCTTCGGCGCCTGCGAAGGCCTGCTGACTGAGATACCAGCGCTCGGCGTTCGCGCCTGTCCCCATCGTCACGGTCAGCGCCGAGCTGGCGACCGCGTCGCTCATGCCGGTGACGCCCGATCCGATCGCGCCTTGGGTGAGGCTCTTGCCGTGTAGGGTCGGGTTGGCAGGCAAGCCGCCGTCGATCACGTCCCAGCGGACAACGGTGTCGACGGCCGCGCCGCCAAAATCGTCACTGAACAGGATCGCGGCGTTCGATTGCACCTTGACCGCGCGACCGTCGGGCGAGGCGTAGTTGGTGCTGTCGATGACCGGCAGGGGGCTGGCGGCCGAGACGCCCGTCAGGTTGCCGCCTGCGCTGAAGCCCAGGTAGTCGGCGCTCGAGGGCACGGCCGATCCAGTCGAGCCGGCAGCGGCGTTGCCGCTCCCGCCCACGCCACCGCTGACCACCGCAACATCCAGAACGCCGTCAATGCCGGACTTGGTGCCCATTGAGATCTCCTAGAGATATTGTCCGCGCACCGGGGCGCGGCGCGCGCCAGGCCGGGTGAACATGGCCTCGCGGGCGTGAGCCACTCGGGCGAGCTGAGCCTTGGTGGGCTCAGCCAGATTGGCCAGGACGTCGGCCAGACGCTCACCCAGCAGGGCCGCGAAGGCTCCCTGCAGGTGGCTGCTGAACGGAAGCTCCGTATCCAGCGTCAGGCCCAGGGCCGGCGCCCACTGGTTCACATCGGCGCGATAGAAATAGAGCGCCTGCGTCGTCCCCACGATCTCGATCCGCGCGCCGTCCGTCGGGGCCCGCCAGTAGATCCCATCCGCCGGCGCCGTGGAGCCCACTGGCGGATCCCAGACGACCGATGGGGCGAAGCCGAAGTCATAGGGGTCGTAGGCGCCGAAGATCGAGATCGAGTTCGGCAAGGTCACGTCCACGGTCGAACCCGCCTGGACGCGCAGGCGCTGGTTCTCGCCGGGCGTAAGGTTGGCCGTCACGTCGATATTCAGCAAGGGACCTCGCGCCTCGTGGATCTCCAGCGTGAGGGCCTGGGCGGCTTCGAGGCCAACTTCGAGCTCGTCCGCCGTCGGATCATCGCCAGGCGCGAGGGCCTTGAGCAGCCGCATCGCCTCCTTGATCGCTGTCCGCACGGTGGACACGTTTCAGACCTCCTTCGCGGGAGCGCGGTCCTGGCGGCGGGAGGCGGAACGGACTTCGTTCGACCCCTCCTCTGGATCCGGGTCGGCCTCGAAGGCCGGGTTCTGCGACAGGGTGGCGAGGTGCTCTGGCGCCATGTCCGAAGCATCCACCCATGCGCCGTGCGGGAAGTGGCGCCCGAAGGCTTCACAGATCTGATGGTCATGCCCGAGGGCCATGAAGCGCAGCCGGCTCATCAGGCGACGCCTCCGGGAGCAACTCCGGCGGCGGTCGAAGACGCAGGACTCGAAAGACGACCTTCGAGCTTCTGGATCACCAGCGAGAGGATCTGGTCGACCTCGGGCGCCAGGAGCGACCCCACCGGCAGGAGGGCGAGGGCCGCGTTGGCCGCCCCTTCGGCGAGCGCGGGAATGGCGTTCTCCACCGCGGACTTGGCGCTTGCCACCGCAGCCTGGGCCTGACCGATCGAGGTATCGCCCGGAGGCGCCGCTTTGCGCGCGCCGTCGAAGAACGTCACCACGTCGTCGAACGCGGTGACCACAAAGTTGGCCATGGGCAGTGTCCTTTGCTTAGGGGAAGTCCCCGGGCTTGAGGTTGAGGAAGACGAAGGCGGTGAGAGCGGCCGCGCCGATGCAGAGGCCGACCACGACACCGAGCAGGAAGGGGGCGAGATGGTGCACGTCGTCAGCCCAAAGGGACCTTGGCGGCCGCCTCGATCTTGCCAGCTTCAGTGCGAAGGGCTGCGTTTGCCGCCTCGTCGAGCGGCCCCGCCGCGACACCTGCGCGCACCTTGATCTGGTCGTCGACGAGCTTCTCCACGATCGGAAGGAGGAGCGGCTCGAGCTTGGCCAAATCGCCGTCCCAGGCTCCCCCCTGGCGCCCCGCGCGGACCCAGGCCAGGACCGTGGCGAACGGGCTCACCTTGCTCGGGTGGGCGGCCGCGTAGGACCAGACGGCGGAGGCCACCGCAACGCTGCCCCCGACGATCGCGCTCAACGCGTCGTTCGACAGGAAGCCATGCGCCAGCAAGGGCGTCGCCGCGCCCATGAGCACGCTTCGCAACATGTCCATGCTCGCGCGCTGGATGGGTCCGGCCACAGGCGCCGCATGCGCAAGGGTGGCGTCGCTCATGGGTGGCGTACTCCGGTCCGGATCATGGCCGCCAGCCGCCCGGCGCGGGCGCCCACGCCCTCCGGCGGGTCCTTGGCCCAGTCGGAGAGCAGCATCTGCGCAGACGCGTGCGGGTAGTCGCCCGACCTCAGGGCAGCGAGCATGCGGGCGAACCCCTGCAGGCCGCTGCCCGCGGGTCGCGTAGGACAGGGCGCGAGGCCGACGCCCAGGTTGAAGGCCATGTTGGCGAGAGCGTCCTGACGCACATCGTCCAGCTCTCGCCACCACGGCAGGGCGTCGTCCAGGCGTTCGCACGCCAGGTCGACGTCCACGACGAGCTGGGACTCGGCTTCGCTGGGGGTCCAGACCGCCCGCGGGTCGGCGTGGGCGTGGCCGTAGCCGATCGTCCACACGCCATGCGCATCCTGGTAGGCGCGCTCGCGGAACCCCTCGTCCCGCTTGAGATCCTCCAGAAGCAGTGGCGTTGTCATATCGCCACCCGTCTGAAGCTTGGGTGAAGGAGGGCCTGTCCTCCGAAGCCTTGGCGTAGGAGGATCATTGTGGCCGCTCCCGCGCCTCGTCGTCGAGCTTGTCGACCCGCGCTTCCACGCGGTTGAGCCGCTCGCCGAGGTTGTCTTTCAGGTCGGTGATCTGCTGCTGGACCGTCTGGAGTTGGTCCTTCAGCGCGTGCGTGTCGTCGCGCACGGCGACGAACTGCATCGCCATCCACCCCAGGATGCCGAGCAGGACCGAGGTGGCCACGAGGGTGGCCACCTGCAGCCAGTGCTCCGATCGCCTGGGGCGGGCGTCGTGGAACGCCACGCGCCGCCGTCAGGGGTTCGAGCCCGAAAGGTCCTCGACGTAGTACTCCACGTCGAGCTCGAGCGTTCCAGCGGCCGGGCTCGCTGCGCCGGCGTGGACCGTGATGACCACCGCCTGACCGGCGCCGCTGGTGTTCTGGTAGAGATAGCCGGCCGGCGTGTTTGTCGTGTCCACGCTCGCGCCCGCGGCGCGGCCGACCGTGGAGACGGCCGCCTTGAAAAGCTGGGTCGAGCTCGTCACGCCGACATCCAGCGTCAGGGTCGGCGACCCATTGCTGTCCAGCTGGCCCGCAGCCTTCAGCACCACATTGGTGACGATCGCCTGGCGGGGCAGGTTGCCCACGGTGATCGTGTCCCCGGTGGCCCAAGTGGAGATCGTCGGGGAAATGGCGTGCAGGTGGCTCGACATCCGGTTGAGGCCGTGTCCCGACGAGGTCCCGACCTTGGATGCGAACAAGGCGGTGGCGTAGGCGGTCGACATCGCGATCCGCTCCTTTTCAGATGAGGGTGAGAAAAAGGGGCGATCCCGCTGGACCGCCCCGCTCTGTCAGGTTGCTTAGGAGTCCGCCGAGGCCGCGGCGAAGACCGTCACCATGCCGTTCTGCACGCCGTTGAAGTTGAGCTTCTTGACGCCCAGCAGCTCCTCGATCGCGACGCCGGGTCGGAACCCGTAGTCCTTGATCATGTCAGTCCGCGGCGTGGGCTCCTGCCCCCAGGCCACGCCCACGGCCCCGCCGCCGCACAGGAACATCGGTCGCACGTCACCACCTGACCCCCCGACGCCGTTGAAGGCTGCGCCGCCGTTCGGGTTGGCGATGGCCCCGCAATAGAGGTCGATCTCGGGGATTTCGCGGATGATCACGCCATCCCAGATCAGGTCGCCGTCCTGGAAGATCGGGTTCTTCTCCATGCCCATCCCCTCGCGGGCGCGGGCGTTGGAGTTGGCTGCAACGATGTTCGAATCCAGCTTCAGATCGCGGAACGTCCGCGAGCCAGAGAAGAGGACGAAGTACTCGCGCCCATCGCCGTCCTCGACCCTGAACGGGCGGATATGCGGGTCGGCCTGCTTGGCTATCCGCTTGGCCTTGGAGACAGTGGCGGCCGAGGCCGTCTGGGTCGTGCCGATGTTGCCGAGCGCCGTGGCGAAAGTCGCCGAAAAGTTCGCGACGTTGCTGCCGAAAAGCAGTCGGTCGGAGTTGGCCGCGCACCAGGTGTTCTGCTGCGCCACGGTGGCCTGATCGTAAAAGACGATCGTGCCGCTCGTGTCGATCACGCACATCGCCAACGCCCTGATGATGTCGTCGCGAAGCTTCTCCGTCTCCCAGACGAGCAGAGCGTCCTTGGCCGCATCCCAGAGGTTCACCTCGGTGCGGAAGGTGGTCGATTTGGGCAGGCGCACGGCGTTGCGGCGCCAGTCGATGGTGATCGGACAGTTGAAGTTGGTCAGTTCTTCTTCGGCGCCGTCCAGCACGCTGGCGCCGGTCACACCGGACGACTTCAAGCGCCCGATGAACGGGATGTTGATCGTGCGGAACGCCTCGTCCTCACGCTGGAACTTGGTGAGGATGACGCCACCCTTGTTGATGTCCGAATTGGACATGTAGGGCATGAAGCGCGAGGTGCGCACGTATTCCTGGAAATACTTGGTTATCCACACCTGCCGCTCGAGTGCGGTGGCGAGAATGGTCTCAGCCATTAGGGGTCCTTATTTTCTGAACAGGCTCGCATGCGCCGCCCCCGGACCGAACTGGACCTCGGGCAAACCCGAGCCGCCCGCATTGGGCGCGTTGGCCAAGGAGCGCGGCGGAGCCGGCTGTTGGGGAAAGCCGCCGGGCGGGGAGCCCTGGGCGGCGGAGGCGGCTCTCGCCGTTCTCCAGGCTTCGTAGTCGCCAAGGTCGCTGGGTCTGACGCGAGCGAGCACCTGCTCGCTCTGCCAGGCCTGACGTGCGGCCTCGTAGGGGTCCTCGGAGGCGAGCATCTGCTGGTTGAAGAACGGATCGGCGTCGCACCGCGCCACCGCCCAGTCGTGCAGCGCCGAGATGGCGTCACGGCCGTACTCCCGCTCGGCGAACCGGCGCGAGGCGCGCAGGTTCTGGGCGTAGAGCGCCTGCTCGACCCGCTCGGCTGGCGGCAGTTCGGCCTGCTGGGCCTGAACAAGCGCCTCCCGCTGCAGGGCCTCGTACTCGGCCAACCTCGCCTCGGCCGCCTGCCGCCGCTCGCGCTCGTCCAGCACCGCCGAGAGCGGCACGTGTCCGGGCTCGGGCGGCCGCGGCGCAGGTGGCGGCGAAGCCGTCTCGACGGGCTCGGGCGCCGTCTGTGGTTCAGACCCAGCCGGATGCGCAGCCGAGGTGTCTTCCGTCCCTCCGGAGAGGAACTCCAGCGTTTCGTCTTCCATAGGACTCCCTTCGCCCGTTCAGCGGCGGCCCGATCTCGCCCGTTCACCCCCGGCGGCAGGGACTCGCCCGCTTGTCCTCCGAAGTTCGCGAAGCGAACGAAGGAGGATGACCCGGCGGCGGCCATGGGGCGTCAACGACGTCCCCGATCTCACAAGACTTACCCGGAGCGCCGGCGCCCTCGCCGGCAACGGCGTTTCCGCTGCGATGCCCTACGCAGTTTGGCCAGGGACTTGCCCCTGCTCCGCCCCCGCCACCTGCGACCCCGTCACCGCCTGCGCCTGCTGCGCGTTCGCCAGTTTCAACTGCCCCTCGAGCGCCGCCGCCGCCCCATCGTTGTGGACCGCATGCGCCTCGCTCAAGGCATTCAGCATGTGTGCGGTCCCTTCAGCCTGGTTCCTCGCTGTCTCGCTGCGGGTCTTGTCGACCTGGGCCTGGGCGTGGGAGGCCTGGAGTTGCTGGACCTGGACCCCCTGGGCGGCCTGCTGCTGGGCGCGCTGGTCGATCATGTC